>CAZRMD010000008.1:0-34551 GCA_964601135.1 uncultured Actinomycetes bacterium
AGGCACCGTTCGGCCACGCTGGCGACCGGTTGCACGAATGGCTGATCGCCACACCGTGGTTTCAGGAGATGACGGGCCAGTCGGGGGGCATCGATGGCGTCGATGATGCCTTCGCGCGGCTGCACGCTCCCGGAATCGGCGCCGAGATCATGGGGGCGTTGAAGTTCGGCTATCCCGGATGGCACGAGGACCCGGAGTGGAAGGGCTGGTGGGGTCCGAACCCGCCGTTCCATACTCCGGTGTTCGTCCTTACCCATCACCCACGCCCGTCGATCGAGATGGAGGGCGGGACGACGTTCCATTTCATCGACGCGTCACCTGCCAGGGCGCTCGAGACCGCCCGCGAGGCTGCCGCGGGTCATGACGTCCGGCTCGGCGGAGGCGCCACGGTCATCCGTGATTTCGCTGCTGCCGGACTTATCGACCATATGCACATTGTTGTCGTTCCAATCTTGCTCGGCCGCGGCGTACGACTGTGGGACGGACTCGAGGGCCTCGAGAAGGACTATCGGATCGAGACCGTCTCATCACCCAGCGGAGTCACGCATATGACCTTCACCCGAGGCAAGAGTTCGTCTTGACATCAACGGTTGGTAGCGAAGCTTTGGTACCCAACCCGGCCCTGAGATCCTTCGAAGCGTTGGTTGGCGAATGGCGCACGACCGGCACGCACCCACAGCTGCCAGGCACGACCTTCCACGGCCGCACAACGTTCGCGTGGCACGAAGGTGGCGCCTTCCTGATCATGCACTCTGAGATCGACGAGCCTGAGATACCGAGCGGCGTAGCCATTTTCGGCAGTGACGACGCGACACCAAGGTACTTCATGCTGTACTTCGATGAGCGTGGAGTTTCGCGCAAGTACGACGTCACCATGACCGGCAACGTCCTGACGTGGCGTCGTGAAGAGCCCAGCTTTTCGCAGCGGGCCACCATCACGATCGATGAAGGTGGGACCAGGATGATCATGAAGGGTGAAATGTCTCGAGACGGCGGCGACTGGGAGGACGATCTCTCGCTTACCTACGAGCGAATCCGGTTGTAGAGATGCCCTAGCTCGCGTGGGCGGCCGTCCAGGCGAGGAGCCGGTCGGCGCCCCAAGAGTTCACGACTTTGGCCGGATCGACGCCGGCTTCCGCCGCCTGTTCGCACCCAAGCCCGATCCATTCCAGCTGGCCGGGAGCGTGGGCATCAGTGTCGATGCTCACAAAGCAGCCTGCAGCGACCGCCAGACCGAGCAGCTCGGCCGGAGGGTCGCGCCTCTCGGGACGGGAGTTGATCTCGACCGCCGTTCCGGTTCTCGCGCATGCCGCGAAAACCTGCTCGGGATCGAAGGTCGATGGCGGGCGACCGCGTCCGACGATGATCCGGCCGGTGCAGTGCCCGAGGATGTCGCAGTGGGGGTTCTCGATAGCCCGCAGCATCCGCCGGGTCATCTCTGGAGACTCCATCCGCAACTTCGAGTGGACGCTCGCGACCACTACATCGAGACGGTCGAGCAGAGCACCGTCCTGGTCCAGGCTGCCGTCTTCGAGAATGTCGACTTCGATCCCGGTCAGGATCCGGAAAGGAGCGAGCTCAGCATTGAGTTCGTCGATCAGTTCGAGCTGTCGGCGGAGTCGCCCCGCGTCGAGGCCGTTCGCGATTGTCAGGCGGGGGCTGTGGTCAGTGATCGCCAGGTAGCCATGCCCGAGCGATGCGGCCGCTTGCGCCATCACCCGCACCGGACTGCCGCCGTCGGACCAGTCGGAGTGGCTGTGGCAATCTCCCTGAATCAGTGAGCGCAGCTCGCCCGCCCTCTCGCTGAAGGCCGGCCCGCCTCGGCGCTCGAGCTCCACCAGGTAGCCCGGGATCTCTCCGGACAGTGCCTCCGCGATGATCCTGGCGGTGGTCTCACCAACCCCGGGTATCTGAGCCAACCGACCCGACTTGTGCAGCGTTCTTAACCGCTCAGGATCGAGGCCTGCGACCGCCACAGCCGCGCGGCGGAAGGCGCGCACTTTGTACGACTCAGCACGCCCGCGCTCGAGGAGATAAGCGATTCTTTCGAGCGCCTCAACCGGCCCGGGCACTCGGGTCATGGGTTTCACGCTAACGAACTATCAAATTTTGAGTGTGTCCCTGCGTCGAAAAGCCTTGCCGCGTTCAGGTACTATCCATGGGTCATAGGGGATCAGGTTCAGGGGTCGAGAATCGTTCGCGATCGCCGGAACGTCGGGGGAGGTCGGCCGTGGGTCTCGAGATTGGCCCCAGCTGGAGCACTCCTCGCCGTCGGCGTTGCCGCTGCGGCCGGCATCGCGCCGTCGATTCCAGTTCAGCATGCTGCCGGAGCCCCGTCGCATTCTCCGCAGATCGCCGCCGTCCTCATCCAACCAGATCCGTACCGACTCGATGATCCGCCCCGCCTCCGCCATTCCGCTTTGGCCTCGACACCGGTGCCGGCGCCCGCGCCGGCTCAACCGAAGGTTGTGGCTTCTCATCGTGCGATCGCGAAGGTGCCGGCACCGCCGGCTGCGGTGGTACCGGGGACTGGCCAGTGGGGGCTGATCAACCAGGACCGTGCGGCAGCCGGGTTGCCGCCCCTGCAATGGAACCCCTGCCTGGCGGGGGTGGCCACGCAGAACGCCCAGCGGATGGCGGCCCAGGGCTACATCTCGCACGCCGGTGGCCGGATCCAGGACCTCGCTTGCCATCTCGGATCCAACACCGGCGAAAACATCGGCTATACCGGGAGCAGTCCCAATGACGCCTGGATGAACTCGTGGTTCATGGGCGATGCCCCTCATCGCGCAAACATTCTGGGGCCGTATCACTACGTGGGCACCGCATGGGTGATCGGTCCAACCGGCGCGTACCTGGCCGTCGAATTCGGCTAGCGCTGTCGGCTCGTTACTCCCTCAGCAACGCTCGAAATCCAGCCGGCGATCTGCGCTCGTGAATTGAATCCGAGCTTGTTCAGGATGCTGCGGACGTGGCTGTCCACGGTTCGCTCCGAGATGAAGAGGCGCGCCCCAATCTGCTTGTTGCTCAGACCCTCCGCGACGAGCCGGGCGACGGCCGCCTCGCGCTTTCCCAGCGGCCCAATCTCTCCATCCGACGCAATCGGGACGGGTGCCTGAGATCGAGCAGCTTCTCCAAGTGCCAGCTGGATTGCCTCCTCCCGGCTCAATCGCTTTCCAACAGTGACCTGAGCGTCCCAGGTTGATTGACCCAGCGTCGCCGCCCCTGACGATTCCGCCTGGGCGATCATTGGCGCCAGGATGGGAATCAGGCTCGCTCCCGCCTGGGTTCGTATGGTTTCCGCGGCCCCAATCAACTGCGCCGCGAGCCGCCCCTGCCCCGAGCCCGCTGCCAAGCATCCCAATCCGTCGAGCAACGCGTACTCCGCAACACGGTCATCGATCCGGCGCGCGATCCCCAACGCCTCGATGTAATACGCCTTCGCCTGGTCGAATGCCCCGGTGAGCAAGGCCGTGCCGCCGAGGTTCAGCAACATCATTTCAAGGCTGTACAGATCACCCTTCTCTCGCGCGAGCCGGGCGCCCTCCAAAGCGGCTGTCCTGACGGCCTCGATGTCTCCCCCAAAAAATCCGTTGAGCGATCGAGCCTGGAGCACCGAGGTCCTGGCCTGGAAGTCATCGAGGTCCATCGTTACCGTGTTTGCCTCATCGAGCAACCGCTCCGCCAATGGACGGTCACCGGCCAGGTTCGCCGCGATCGATGCCATTGACAGCGCGTTCGACAACAGGGCGGGCTGGCCAAGCTGCCTAGCGGTTGCGACCGCCCGCTCAAGTGGGTGCGGGGCGGCGGCCGCATCCGATTTCAGCACGGCGAGAAAGCCACGGAGGAAATAGGCCCAGAACTGCGCCTCTGGATGGGTATGGCCGATGGCGAGCAGCGCGTCCAGCCAGCGGACGCCTTCCGTGGTCGCGCGCGTGATCCAGTACCAGCCCACAGATGCGGCGAGTTCGATCCCTCGTGCGGCGTCCTGTCGAATGAGGCAGTAGCTAAGCACTGCCCGGATGTTGTCAATCTCCAGATCCATCCATTCGAGCCATTCCGCCAGGCGGTATCGAGCTTCCGGCTGTAATTGCACGCACCTTGCCCGGTAGTACTCCGTGCACCGTTCTCCAGTGGCGTCATGCTCGCCGGCCTCGGACACCTTGAGCGCGGCATACTCCCGCATCGTCTCGTGCAACCGGTAGCAGGCCAGCGCCTTCGCATCCTCTTTGATGACCAGCGATTTCTCTACGAGAGATGACAGCAAATTCAGGACCTGCGCTCGCGGCACGCCATCGAACGCACAAACGGATTCGACGTCGTCCAGCGCGAACCGGCCCGCAAATGCGCAGAGCCGACGGAACAATGTGCGCTCGGACTCCGGTAGGAGGTCATAGCTCCAGTCGATGGTTGTTCGAAGCGTCTGATGGCGCGGAAGAGCGGCCCGACCGCCTGCTGTCAGCAAGGTGAAGCGGTCGTTTAACCGATCGCGGATCTGCTCCACGGCAAGCACTCGGGTTTTGACCGCGGCGAGCTCGATCGCCAGGGGCAGACCGTCGAGTCGCCGGCATATGTCGACGACGGATGGCAGGTGCGATGCATCAAGCCGAAACCTGCCCGAGGCCGCGGCAGCCCGGTCGGTGAAGAGCATGATTGCTTCGTTCTGTCGAAGCTGAGTCAGCGGCTCGTCCGCGCGGGCAGCAGGAAGGTCGAGCGGTGGAACCGGGAGGACGTGCTCGCCAGTCACCGATAGCGGCTCGCGGGTCGTCACCAGCACCCGAACGCCAGGCGCCAGTTTCAAGATATCGGCCACGAGCCGCGCGGTGGATTCCAGCATGTGCTCGCAGTTGTCCAGCACCAGCAAGAGGTCTTTGTCCTTCAAGTAGGACAGCAGCAGAGGAGTCGGCTCCGAACCGGCCTGGTCGCGAAGGTCCAGGGCCGCCAGCACGGTGCTGCAGATCAGCGTCGGATCGCGGTTATCCGCAAGCTCGACCAACCAGCCTCCATCACGAAAGCCGCGGTCGAGGTCGGCCGCCATCCGGATCGCGAGCCGCGTTTTCCCGACGCCGCCTGGGCCGACCAGGCTGACCAGGCGAGCCTCGCTCAGCTTCTTTCTCAGTTCCGCTAGCTCGCGCCGTCGTCCGATGAAGCTCGTCGTTTCGGCCGGCAGGTTGCCAACCCGCCGGCTGGGCCTCGCCATGGTGACCAAGACGTTACTACGCGAGAAGGTTACCGGTCACGGCACCGTCTCGGTCGGCAACCTTTCAGTAATTTCACTGATTTCAGCGCTGCCCTCAGCGCCTAGCGTGAGGAGCGTGACGAAAAACCTCCCGGTCCAATGGGTGGAGGTCAGCTTTGTCGGCACTCCGCCTCTGCAGCAGGTGAAGCGGGCGTCCGGCGTCAGCGAAGTCGAGGTCGACGGCGTAGTCCTGCGATGCCTCGTGTGCGGGAGTTTTCAGCCGTTCCTCGAAGCCCTTCGCGGCCACGAGGTCATCACCCTGAGGTCAATGTCGATGAAGGCAGATGGAGAGGCAATTTCGTAACTCGGAAGAGAAGGAGCACAAACATGGTCAGCAACTACCCCGTACAGTTCGACGTCGACTTTCCCGCCCGACCGCTCGATCGGTTCACAACCTTCTTCCGCATTTTCGCCGCGATCCCGATTCTCGTTGTCCTCGGCTTGCTGTCGAGCTGGACGCTCGATGACCGCGATCATTCGACGACAACCACATTGGCGAGCGGCGCAGGACTCCTCTTCCTGCCGCTGCTGCTGATGATTCTGTTCCGTCAGAAGTACCCCCGCTGGTGGTTCGACTGGAACCTCAACGTCCTGCGCTTCTCCAACCGCGTCACGGCCTACCTGGCCTTGCTCGATGATCGATATCCATCCACTGACGAAGAGCAGGCGGTCCACCTCAACTTCGACTACCCCGATGCTCGCCAGCTGAACCGCTGGCTCCCTCTGGTCAAGTGGTTTTTGGCGATCCCGCACTACATCGTGCTCGTCTTCCTGGGAATCGCCGCCGTCGGTGCCGTCATCGCCGCCTGGTTTGCCATTCTCTTTACGGGCACGTACCCGAGGAGCCTGTTCAACTTCGTCGCCGGCGTGCTCCGCTGGAGCAACCGGGTCACCGCCTATGCGTTCCTGTTGGTCACCGATCAGTACCCGCCGTTCAGGCTGAGCTGACATGGGTATGAGCACAACGGCTGCCGCTGCACGGGAGCCTCGCACGTACGGCATGGGAACCATGAAAGCCATCGTATGTCGCACCTATGGACGCCCCGATGTCCTGAGGCTGGAAGAGATCGGCAAGCCGGTCGTAACGGAAGACGGCGTGCTGGTGCGGATTCGCGCTTCCTCGATCAATCCAGTAGATTTCTTCACCTTCTCGCGGGCGGCTCACATCGCGCGCAAGCTGAGCCGCAAGCGAGGACCCCAAGTCGTAGGAACCGACTTCGCTGGGACCGTTGAAGCGGTCGGCAAGAACGTCACGCACTTCAAGCCGGGCGACGAGGTCTTCGGAGGCCGCCAGGGCGCCTTCGCCGAGTACGTGGCCATGCCCGAAAGCGGTCCGCTGGTTGGCAAGCCGGCCAACGTGACGTTTGAGCAGGCCGCCGCCGTGCCGGTCGCCGCGATCACCGCCTTGCAGGCGGTGCGTGATCATGGCCGGGTCAGGCCAGGCCAACGGGTACTGATCAATGGAGCCTCCGGCGGGGTGGGCAGCTTCGCCGTCCAGATCGCGAAGCTGCTCGGAGCTGACGTCACCGCCGTCTGCAGCTCGCGGAATCTCGACCGGGCGCGGTCGCTCGGCGCCGATCGGGTCATCGACTACACCAAGGAGGACTACACCCGCAGCGCCGAACGCTACGACGTGCTGATCGACATCGCCGGGAGCCATTCGTGGTCTGAAAGCACGCGTGCTCTGAAGCCCAAGGGGACGTTCGTCCTGGCCGGTGCCTCGGCATATACCGTCTTCGGCGGGAATGGCGCAATTATGCACATCATCCGCTTCCGCCTCGCCTCCCTGCTAAGCAGCCGGAGGTTCGCCTTCTTCATCGCAAAGCTCAACAAGGAGGACCTGGCTCTATCAGGCGAGCTCCTTTCTTCTGGAAAGCTGACGACCGCCATCGACCGGCAGTACGCACTCGAGCAGGTGCCCGAAGCGATGAACTACATGGCCGAAGGGCACGCGAAAGGAAAGATCGTGGTGAGGATGGCATGAGCGCAAGCGCCACCGCAACGATCGAACGGATTGGGGGAGGCTCGCCCCAATTCAGAGCCCGGATTACGGGCGTCGTCTACTTGCTCTACTTTCTAACCGCCGTGCTTGGCGCGCTGATCGCCCCCGCGATCAGCGGACTGGGTGGGGTGTCCAGCGACGCCGTGGGAACCGCGACCTATGTTGCCAGCCACGAATCGTCGGTTCGCCTGGCGTTCGCCCTGGGGCTGATCTCAACCGCTCTTTATGTCACGTTGATGGCGCTCTTTTATCGACTGTTGAGGCCGGTGAGCAAGACGTTTGCGCTGCTCGCTCTAGCGTTCGGCCTCGTCGGATCGGCCATCACGGGCGTCGGCAGCCTGTTTCAGGTCGCTCCCCTGATCATCTTGAAGGGCGGCGCGTACTTGAGCGTATTCGACGGAAAGCAGCTCCAGGCGCTGGCGTTGTTGTCCCTCAACCTGGGTGCACAGGTCGGCAGCATCGCGCTGGTCTTCTTCGGCGGATTTCAGCTGGCGCTCGGCTATCTGATCTTCAAATCAACGTTCCTGCCTCGATTCATCGGCGTGCTGATCGCCCTGGCTGGCGCGGGCTGGCTGGTCTTTCTGGTTCCGCCGCTGGCGACCGCCCTGCTGACCTATCTCGAGGTGCTGGGCTTCGCGGCTGAAGCGTCGCTGATGCTATGGCTGCTCGTGAAGGGCGTCGACTCCCGGCAGTGGTCTGACCAGGCCGGGCTTCACGGCACTGCTGGGGAGGCAATCTAACGTGAGTCGCTTTCTCAGTTTCATCACCGACCGTATCGCGACTAGGCGTGGCGCCTGGATCACCGTGGCCAGCTGGGCGGTTATCGCCCTTGCTCTCACAGTGGTCGCCCAGAAGAATTCCGCTCCCCCTCCGGCGTACGCCTTCTCCCTGCCGGCCTCGGCCGAGGCGAGCAAGGCGGATGCGGTGATCGCGAAGGAGTTTCCGCAAAGCAAAGGTATCGCCGCGGCGATCGTGCTCCACCGCACCGGAGGTCTTATTGAGGCGGACCGTACGGAAGCGCGCTCGATCGTCAGCTGGTTGAGATCGCCGGCTGCGCCGAGCAACCTGGTCGGTCTCCAGGATCCGTTCACGGGGCCGGCGTCAGAAAGCGCAGCGCTGACCTCGAAGGATGGATCAACGCTGGTGATCCAGGCACTGATCGCCGACCGAGGTGGTAACAGCCTGACGGACGGCGTCGATGCCATCCGCCGGCACATCACTTCTGGCTCCGGTGGGCTGGAGATTCGGGTAACGGGCCCCGCCGGTATTCTGGCGGACCTTAACGTCCTCACCAGCAAGATTCTCGGCAGTATCTTGCTGGGCACCCTCCTCGTCGTGCTGGTGATTCTCGGCCTGGTCTATCGCGCGCCACTCCTCGCTTTGCTACCTGTGGTGGCCGTCGTTTGGGCGTACCAGGTGGCAAGCTCGCTTCTCACGATCGGTCAGCACATCGCGGGCACGCCGATCAACGGAGAAGCGACGGCGATCGTCCCGATTCTCCTTTTCGGTGCTGGCACGGATTACACCCTGTTCATCCTCTCGCGCTATCGACCGGCGCTTACCCAGGAGCGAGTCGCAGGATCCGCCATGCGTCGAGCCCTGCGTCTTGTGGCGGAGCCGGTCCTGGCCAGCGGGGGCGTCGTTTTCCTCGCGACGTTGGCCCTGACGCTGGCCGTTCTTCCCGTATATCGCGATCTCGGCATGGCGCTTGCCCCGAGCATTGCTTGCGTCCTCCTCGCCGGACTCACGCTTGTCCCTGCGCTGCTGACGCTGTTCGGCCGCGCCGCCTTCTGGCCCTCGGTGCCACATCTCGGGCATCCGGAACAAGCGCGCGTCCGCCTCTGGTCCCGTGTGGGGTCATTCGTGGCGCGCCGGCCAGCACTGGCCACCGCGCTTCCGATCCTGTTCCTCGCCATCCTGGCCACGGGAGTGCTTCAGTACCAGCCTCGATTCGCTGCGCTCGATGCGTATCTGGTTCCCACCGAATCGCTCCAGGGCTACGCGATTCTCAAACAGGCCTTTGGTCCCGGCTCTCTGGCACCAAGTCAGGTGGTCATAGCGTCGGCGACCAGCGACCCGGCAGGGGCACGAGCCGTGCAGCAGGCACTGAGCGTGTCGCCCGGGGTGGCGTCGGTCACCCCCGTCGGTACATCGAATGACGGTCGCGTCAGTTTCTTCGAGATGCAGCTTCGCAATGATCCTTATGCGTCTGGAACAATCGATCTGATTCCGCGGCTGCGATCGACGGCCAGGCAGGCGCTCACGGCGGCCGGCGGAGGTCAGGTATTGATTGGCGGCGAAACGGCGGCGTCGTACGACACTCGGACGGTCTCGGCCGCCGATACGCGCACGGTTGTGTTACTCGTTCTGATTCTCGTGTCCGTCGTTCTCGGGCTTTTCTTGCGATCCATCCTCGCGCCCCTGTACCTCCTGCTTATCAATGCGCTGACCTTCGGGGCAGCGCTTGGGCTCGTCCTCTACCTCAACCGTTGGATTCTGAACAGCGCGACGGCGAGCGTTCAGCTTCCGCTGTTCCTCTTCGTCTTCCTCTCGGCCCTGGGGGCCGACTACAACATCTTTCTCCTGAGCCGCGTTCGCGAAGAGGTGCGGAGCTACCCGCTGATGGAGGCCATCCGGCGATCGGTGGCGAGCACCGGTGGCGTGATCACCAGCGCGGGGATCATCCTGGCGGGGACGTTCTCGGTGCTCACCACGGTGCCGGTCCGTGACGGCGTCGAGACCGGAATCGCGGTGTCGCTGGGCGTGCTCCTCGATACTTTCGTCGTCCGCTCGCTCCTGGTTCCCGGAATCACCGGACTCATCGGACGCAATGCCTGGTGGCCGAGCAGACTGCCTACGCGCGAGGTTGAGATCGGGGGCAGAATGGCTAACGAGGAGGCGGTGGGGCAAGGAGTCGCGTAGGTTCCAGACCCTATCGTCTCCGTCAAGATCAAATCATCGGCCGTGTAGAGTCGTTACCGGATGGCCACAGCTGAGATTTCGGTTACCGACCAGATCAAGCTGATCCCCGCGGCAGTTCGCCCAATCGTGGTGGCGGCTCGCCGGATGATCAAGGCCGTCGCTCCGAAAGCCGAGGAAATTACTTATCAGAGCAAGCCGCCACGCTCGAAGTCCTTCATGTGGAAGATCGTTCGCTACGCAGTAGACGGAGAGAACGTCGTTGGGATCGGCACCTTCCCGAAGCATTCGACGTTGTTCTTCTATCGAGGCCGTGAGCTCGATGACCGCAGCGGCCTGCTCGAAGGCTCCGGCAAAGACTCCCGATTCATCACACTGCACGAGCCGGCCGATGTCGATCGGCCCGCCGTCAAACGGCTGGTAGAGAAGGCATTCAAGCTCGCTACATCCGAGACCAGCCGGACCCTCTAGCGCTTGGAGCGCTGCCGATCGGCGGCCGCCTGCGGGACTCCGGCCGTACGGCCGGCGACCCTTAAGAAGGCGCCGGGCGCGATGAGCGCGAATCGGCCGCCAATCCGGCCAATCAGCGGAGCGACCGTCACTTCAGCTCGGTCGTCTTGAATTGCGCGCACGACGGCCTCGGCGACACGGCCCGGCGGAACTTCAAAGGGGCTTCGTTGTCCCGATTCGGCCCACATCCCGGCTTCACTAACGAAGGAAGGACTGATGACCGATGCACTGACGCCGCTGCCGCGCAGTTCGACGCGCAAGGCATGGCCGACCCCCCGCAGCCCAAACTTGGTCGCGTTGTAGACCGAATTTCTGGGCCCCGGGATCTGTCCGGCGAGCGATGCCATGAGAACGACATGCCCCGAGCCGCGTCCGAGCATGCCCGGTAGGAGCAGACGGGTGAGCACGATGGCAGCGCGGAGATTGACCTCCAGGCCGAGATCGATGTCGGTTACCTCGAGGTCCGTCAGCTCGCCGCTGACCGGGACTCCCGCATTGGCAATGAGGATGTCGACAGGTCCCGCCTCGCTAGCCAGGCGCTCCGCTTCACCGCGCCGGGCTAGGTCCGCGACGATCACCCGCGAGCCCTCCAGCTCGTCTGCCAGTTTTTGCAGCTCCGATTCGCGACGGGCACTCAAGACGAACCGCACGCCCTGCTGGTGCAGATGGCGCGCGATGATCGGCCCGAGGCCAGACGACGCGCCGGTCAGCAGCGCGGAACGACCCTTCAGCTCACGCATGGGGACTCAGGCCAGCAGCTGGACGTCGACCAGCACCACGTTGTCGGGGGCGCCTAGCGCCAGCCGGGCTGTTCCTGTCGATTCAAGGTTGCGAGCCGTGCGGCTCCCGCTCCGCGTGGCCACGACTACCTGGTTGCCGTCCCACCACGATGAGGCCGCGATCAGATGCGGCTTCCCGGTTGGACTCGCGGTTGCCAGCCATAGGTCGCCGTTTTTCTGAAGCATCGACACTCCCAGTCCCTTGACCCCACGAGCTCATCAGCGTAATCGCCCGATGGCGCAGTGCGCCAATCACGAGTACGTCGAGACCCTTATCATCGCTCCACCTGGCGAGCTCTTGCACAGCCCGATACGGCGACATCATCGCCGGTCGAAGCTTTCGTCGTCCACAGGCCTGGGCGGGCACGGGCAGGTCTTCCAGTAGGCCGGTCCGAATAATGACCGACCCGACAGCGCGATGGACCTGATTGGGCATCGAGAAGAACCACCCGCGGCCGATTCGCCGCGCATCGTATCCAAGGGCCAGTGCGATCGCCGCCACCGGGCAAGCCGGACGGCCCGGTCTCCCGCCAAAGGTAAACCTCGCCCGACCATGCTCTTCCATATAGGTAGCCGCAAAGCCGAGGATGCGGGCCAGGTCCGCCGGCGTCTCGTTGTTCACTTGAGTGAGACGTGTGCCGGGCAGGAAGACTTGCGGGAAGACGTTGCTGCGAATTGCAGGTTTAAGATTTATAGCGGCACGACCAAGTTAGGCGAGGAGGTCAGCTCACCATGGCAGACCAGAATCGGACCGACGACGAGGAGGACGTCACCAAGGGCGGCATCGAGCACGTGATCCAGGAGGTTGCCTCCGGCGAGGAGCCGCCGCCAGAGATCGTCGACGAGGTCTATCAATTCCGTCAGCGGATTGTGAGTTCCGACAACCCTCAGGACGTCATCGAAGGCGAGCAGCAGAAAGGCGCGAGCGAAAATCGCGAGGCGCTGCCTCCGTCTGAGGAGAAATAGCCCTCGACTTGACGTCCCAGCCACGCTTACTCTGCATCATCGGGTCGGGCGAAATGTCGGCGCGGATGGCGCCTGTTCACCGCGACCTGATGAGCCGTGTGGGATCGCCACCGAGCCGAGCGGTGATGCTCGATACCCCGTACGGCTTCCAGGAGAATGCCGACGAGCTCTCAAAGCGAGCCGAGGAGTTTTTCCAGATCAGGCTCGGCCATCCGATCGAAATCGGTTCGCTCCGCGATCGGGAAACGACCGACGAGCTTGCCCGAGAGCGCCTGTATAGCCAGCTACGTGATAGCGCCTACATCTTCGCCGGGCCTGGGAGCCCGAGTTATGCGCTGCGTCACTGGCATGGCACGCGGGTGCCCGAGCTGATTGGGGAGCATCTCCGGAGTGGCGGCTGTGTGACATTCGCCAGCGCAGCAGCGATCACGCTGGGCAGCGTGGCCGTCCCCGTGTACGAAATCTATAAGGTTGGATTGCCGGCCCACTGGCTACCTGGTCTGGATCTGCTCTCGCCGTTGGGTCTCGACTTTGCCGTCATCCCCCACTACGACAACACCGAGGGCGGAACGCACGATACCCGGTATTGCTACATGGGGGAACGTCGGCTACTCCAACTGGAGAGTCAGTTACCAGATGGAGTCGGCATCCTTGGCGTGGCCGAACACACGGCCGCCATCTTCGATCTCGATAAGGACATGCTCGAAGTGCGTGGCCGCGGGTTCGTCGCTATCCGCCATTCCGGAACAGAACGCCGATATCCTACGGGCTCCCGAGTGGTCCTGAGCGAGGTACGCGGTGCAACGACGAGGCTTGCGCCGCGGTCGGCTCGTACAGTAGCGCCCTCCGGCAAAGGGGCAGGGGAGCAGTCGTTAGTTGACGAGGCGCAGCGGCGGCGGCGCGACTTTGATCGCGCTATCGAGCGATCCGACACTGATGCCGCCGTCGCAACCCTGCTTGAGCTCGATTCCCAGCTGACCGCCGCCGCTGTCCAGACGCACGATCGTGAGGTCCTGGAGCAATCGCGCTCCATCTATCGAGGGATGCTCGTTCGCCTGGCCGAAGGTGCCCAGCATAGCCTGGGAAGTCCGCGGGAACCGGTCGCACCGCTGGTCGAACTGGCGCTTCGGCTCCGTGACGACGCGCGGCGCCAACGGCGATATCCGGAGGCAGACCTTGTACGCGACGCCCTCGCCGAGCTAGGTATCGAGGTGCGCGATACGCCGGTCGGTCCTGAGTGGTCGTCGACGACGAAGCATTAGCCGACGACGATTGCGGTTCTACGACAGGTCTCGCCCAATCCCCTCGTTGCATGGCACATGCGAGGTTTGGGTCGGATGCAGATTGGCTGGCTCGGCGAGGCTGCGGCGGATCAGGCGTTTGTCGTCGGCAGCGGGGGTCGGCTCCTACCCTGGATCCCGTTGGTTGACGCGCACGGAGTGGACCGGGCGTATAGCTGGAATGGGATAGGGACACCGGTGTTTGCTCAAATGAAGCTGAGCGCGTATGCCCGCCATGGTGGACGTCACCATTGGGACTTTCGAGCGGGTTCTTTCCCTACCCACGATCGGTTCTATGTCGTGCTGGGCGGCTTCGATGCGATATCGAGCGGAGTCGAGGAAGCCTGCTGGTGTCTGGATGCGAAAACCGTGCTGCGGATTGCCGAGCGCCATCATGATTCAGCGGGTCGTACGATCTACCGCCTGGAAGGCTCGCCGACGCACGACGACCGGCTCGCCCCCTACCGGCATTCTCGCTCGGACTTGTGGAAAATCTTCCTGCCGAGCGATGGCTTACAAGCCCCTCCTCAGGCGCTCCCGAAATTGCGCATCGACCAGGGAGGACTCTATGAGTACGCATTGATGACTGAGCTCTTAAAGGCCAATCACAAGGACTTGCTGCTCTTCCGTCCGGCGTTCGACGTAGCGGGACGGGATCTGCTGGTTCAGCTCGTTGGAACCTCGTTGGCGCTTTACCTTCAAGTCAAGGGCAGTGCCCTTCGCCGTGAAGGTGCGAGCGTGGATTTCTCCGTCCATCGATCGACGTTCTTCGCAGCGGAGGATTTCTGGCTTGTCCTACTTTATTGGGATCGCCGTGCTGATCGGTTTTTCCCCGAATGCTGGCTGGTTCCCTCTCTCGAGGTCGAAAGGCGCATGTCGAAGACAACTGGTTCGACCTACTGGACGATCGCTGCGCATTTGGACCGGGCCGCCGACCGGTGGGCCGAGTTCCGTCATCCCATCGGCGATACGGCTGAGGTTCTCCGGCGATCCCTCGGCGGTCTTCGGCTGGCAGCCTAGGCGAATCTACGACCCGAACCGATAGATCGCGCTCATATCGGAAAAGTACAGCGCGTGATCGGGTCCTTCCTTGACGTCGAGCTGACATCGCGGCCCGTCGAACAAGAGCTGCCGTCCATCGGGCGACATCACTTTCAGATGGGCCTGGCTGTAGCTGCAAAAGACGAAGTCGCCCCGGTATCCCGCCGGACCTTTCGCGCTGACGAAGGTCGCGCCGGTTGGCACGAGCGTCGTTGTTCCGCTCTGGTAGACAGGTGGCGTTCCCACGCATTGGGATCCGTGGAGAGGCATGCTGTTGCCAAAACAGATTGGCCATTGGTAATTGCCGCCGCGGGTCACAATCAGCAAGCGGTCATAGCCGGTGGGTGGGCTGCCCGAATCGCCGCTGGGGCCGTTATCGGTTACGAACAGCTTGCCGTCGGGTGAGAACGCCAGGCCAAAGGGATTGCGCAGGCCGATCGCCCACACCGGATTGTTAGCGCCGAATGGGTTATCCCCGGGCACCGTTCCGTCCGGGTTATATCGCAGGATCTTGCCTCTAAGGCTCGATGGATTTTGGGCATCGGAGGCCACATGGTTTTCGCCGACCGTGACGTAGAGCTTGCCGTCGGGACCAAAGGCGAGACGACCGCCCTTGTGGCAGCAATCGGTTCCCCCTGGGAGGTTGTCGACGATGGTGGTCAGGCTGTTTCCGGTGCCACCCTGGTCGGTCCAGCGCACTACACGCTGCTTGCTTTCATCGTCGGCCCGGCTGTAGAAGGCGTAGACAAAGTGGTCCTGCGTGAATGAGGGGCTGATCGCGAGGCCGAGTAGTCCCCGTTCTCCGTCGGTCGTGGTCGAGACATTGGCGAAGGGACGCGAGGACTTGCCGTCGAAGGTTCGGATCGTTCCCGCCCGCTCGGTGTAGAACAGTCGTCCATCTGGCGCCCACGCGAGTGCGGTTGCGAAGTTGGCAGGCGTATAGGTCGATAACTTTGGCGAGGCTTGCGGCGATGCTGTCGTGGTCGGCTTCGCGGTGGCTGACGGCTGCGTTGACGTCGATTGGCATGCGCAGAGCGTGATCAGGACGGTCGCTCCCAGACTGAGGAACCTGATGGCCGGGGCGGCTGCCACATAGCCGGACACTCACGCCATATGCTATCGACCCGCAGATGCTGACAGCTCGATGAAAAATCGGTAAGGTACGCATAATCGCAAGACGAGGAGGGGACGACATGACAGGCACTCGACCGTTTGCCGCCGAGACGCGGCTGCTATTCCGTACAGCTCTGGTGATCTTTACCGTCACCGTAGCCATCGGCATCTTCAACGGTTTTCATTTCATCCAACTCTCGCGAAACGTTCTGCTTACCCATGTCCATGCTGGGACCCTCGG
This sequence comes from uncultured Actinomycetes bacterium, assembly GCA_964601135.1. GTDB lineage: Bacteria > Chloroflexota > Dormibacteria > CF-121 > CF-121 > CF-13. The sequence continues at coordinate 16,091 of CAZRMD010000008.1, forward strand.
CTGGATCACGCTGGTTGCCACTGGCGCAGCGTTCTGGCTCTTTAGCGATGGAGGCACACGCTTACGAGGCCACGCTCGCGGAGTCGCCATCGGGCTAGCGGTGGCCGTTCCCCTCTACGTGGTGGCATTTCTGAGCGGGAACTTTCTGTTGCGGGCGATCTTCGGCGTGCCAGTCCTGTTGCTCATTCTCGGCGTCGCCGCGTTCCTGCTTCGCGCCGACACCGGTCTGAGCGTGCCCAGGCTTGGAGTCCTGCTTGCCTTCGTGAGTCTGATCGTTGGCTCGACACTGGGCGTCCTGGTGCAGATCCAACTGGCGGCCAACCATGCCTTCCTACCGTCCGGGGCGATCGGCGGGCATGCGAGCGCCCAGGTCGGCGGCTACCTGGTGCTCTTCGCGCTCTCCGCCGTCGAGTGGCGGCTCAAAGGCACCGATGACTTTGGATGGGCTGGTCGGATCCAGGTGCTCCTGCTGTTCGTCGGTGGGCTCTTGCTGGCGGTGGGCGTCCTTTTCAACATTCAGCCGCTGCTGGGGACGTTCATCCCATTGGATCTGATCGCCTTGCTCATCTTCCTGATTCGAGTCGGGCCGTCGCTCGTCGGCATCCAGTGGATGAAACCGGGCAGCTCCCGCCAGTACGCGATCGCCGTGCCGTGGGCGGTCTTGAACCTGCTGCTAACTGTCTGGTTCGTCGTGCTCTTCATCGGAGCAAAAGGCGATTTCAACAAGCTCAACTTTGGGATCATCGTCGGCGCGGACCACTCGATCTTTCTCGGGGTGATGACGAACATGGCCTTCGGCCTGATGCACGACTTCGCCCGAGACCGGCCGCAGATTTGGCCATGGGCGGAGCAGGTCATCTTCTGGGTGCTGAACGTCGCGTTGGCCGGCTTTGTCCTGTCGCTCATCACGCAGGCGCAATGGGCGGAAAAGTTCTTCACCCCGTTCCAGGGGCTAGCCATCCTGATTGGCATCGTGGCCTTCAGCCTGCGGTTGAGCGCGGGCGCCGAGATTTCTCCCGGCGCCCTGCGCCGTACCGCCGTCGGAGACTGAAATGCCTAGGGCCTGAGGGGCAGCCCCGGGAACGGAACGCCGAGCACCGACAGCTTCGAGCTCACCCCGCCGGAATCGAGCGAGAGGTTGGTCAGATAAAGCGCGCGCTCGTGAAAGACCAGGCTGGCCGGGAAATCCAGGTCGTTGTTCCCAATTCCGTCGTAGCGAGCGATGAGTTGGCCTTCAGGCGAAAGAACCTGGAGGTCGCCGACGGGAGGGCCAGGCGTCGGATGCTGCGCAGAGTTCGCACACACGTAAAGGTTGCCATTGACGTCGAACATGATGCCGTCGGCCCCATGTAGGGCCTCGGTGGTGTGCTGGGCGGCATCGATGGCAGCCCCCGAGGCAAACAACTGCATCGGTCCGGCGCTTCCATCCTTTCGAAGGCCACACCATTGGCGCCGAATGGCGGTGATCCACCGGGTTGCGGCATCAGGCGTGGGTCCTGGATCCAGACGCGGTTAGTCGAGCCATCTGGAGCGACCTTGAAGATCGCGCCCATAAACGAATCGGATACGAAGAGGTTGCGATGCCGGTCTTGGGCAAGGGCGTTTGGCGCCTGGAAGCCGGTCGCCAGAACAGTCACAGCGTGGGTTGTCACGTTGATGCGTAAGAGCCGTCCATCGGTCGGCTTGCCGTCGATGACTTGCCCAGAGCGATTCTCAATGCAGATGTTGGCCACCGGCTTGAACGCGAACGACGATGCGTAAAGGTTCCCGGTGGGGTCGATGGCAATGCCCTCCGGCAAGCAAACGGCGCATGACTTCCCTACCAAAACTCGAGTTCGTGCCCGCAGATTTAAGGTTACGCAATGAGTGATCGAGACCACACCCTGGCGACGATCTGCGACACGTTAGTCCCGGGCGATGGGGCTGAACTTCCTTCGGCGAGTGCGCTGGGCGTCCCGGCGCGGCTACGCGCCGAAATCACTACCCTGGGTCGACCGGCGATGGTCGCCGAGCTCGACAGCCTGCTCGACCTGCTCGAATCGCCTGTGCTGAATATGGCCCTTGGCGGGCGCCCGGTACGGTTCAGCTCGCTGGCGCAGGACCAGCGTGAGGAGTTCCTCCGGCATTGGGCCGGCAGCAGGCTCAGCCCGAAGCGGCGGGCCTTCCAGGTCCTAAAGCGCCTGACGCTGCTCTATACCTACGGCGCACCGGACTCACCGTACTGGAGGCTGGTCGGCTATCAGCGCCCGGAGATGGTTGCGCCGGCGACGCCGGCCAACCTTCGGCTGCGCATGCCCAAACCGGGCGAGAAGGTTGAGGCCGATGTTTGCGTCATCGGCACTGGCGCCGGCGGCGCGGTGGTTGCCGCTGAGCTCGCTTCGCACGGCAAACACGTTGTGCTGCTGGAGCGCGGCCAGTACTGCAGCGAGCGCGATTTCCAGGGCCTGGAGCTCGCCGGGTCGGCCAACTTGTTCCTCGACCGAGGCATTGCCTCCACCCAAGATCGTGCGATCGTGCTTTTGGCGGGCAGCGCGGTAGGGGGCGGCACGGTGGTCAACTGGAGTACGTCGCTTCGCCTGCCGCCAACGATCGCCGACGAATGGCGGAGGCTCGGCGTGGACGGGCTCGACGAACACTACGATGCGGTCGAGGCTCGCATCGACGTCGACACGGACGAGAGTCCGCGCAACGGTCCGAACGCCGCGCTCGAGCGCGGGATGCAGGCGCTCGGTCTCGCCTGCCGCACGATTCCGCGCAACGTTCGTGGCTGCGGCGATTGCGGACACTGCGGCTATGGCTGCCGGCTGGGCGCCAAGCAATCGACGCTTCGCACCTATCTCGTCGATGCCTGCCGCGACGGCGCGGAGATTCTCACCAGCACTGAAGCCAGGAGAATCCTGACGAGCGGTGGCAGGGTTCACTCGGTCGTCGCGCGCGTCGCCGGCGGCGAGATCTCGGTGCGAGCGCCCCTGGTGGCACTCGCCGGTGGCTCGCTGCTTTCGCCGGCGGTCTTACTTCGCTCAGGCCTCGGGGGCGACCAGGTAGGTAGGCATCTGGCGCTGCACCCGGTTGCGATTGTCGCCGGCGAATACGATGAGCCGATCCTCCACTGGCGTGGTGTGCCGCAGTCTGTGGTGAGCGAGGCGTTCAACGACCTGACGCCCGGCTACGGCGTTCGAATTGAATGCCCGCCCGCGCTGCCAGGAGCCCTTGCCGCGGCCCTGCCCTGGTGGGGAAGCGGGCAGCATCGCGACGAGATGAGCCGGGCGGCCCGCACGGCGGCCTTTATCCTGATCGCCCGTGATCGTGAGGGTGGACGGGTCAGGGTCGACCGACACGGCGAGGCAAAAACGCACTACTGGTTGCACCCCGAGACCGCCGGCTACCTGCGTCGGGCGATGGTCGAGGCGATCCGCATCCATCGCGCCGCCGGCGCGCGGCGGATGCTGACCCTGCATACGCCGCCGCTGATTGTCGACGCGAGCAGCGAGCCGGGCGCGGCCGAAGATGAAATTCGCCGGCGCGGGGTCGGGCGCAACCGCGTCGCCCTCTTCAGCGCCCATCAAATGGCAAGCTGCCGCATCGGTCTTGACCGAAAAGCCTCGGTCGCCAATCCGGACGGGCGGCTCTGGGACGTCGAGGGTCTGTATGTCACCGACGCCAGCGCTTTTCCCATCAGCTCTGGCGTCAATCCAATGATCACCGTGATGGCGCTCGCGCGGCGAACCGCGCAGCGCTTGGCCTAGCGCGGCGATGCCCACCGGCGAGGAAGTAATCGAGGTCGCAGGGCGGGAGGTGACCATCACCAATCCCGACAAGCTCTTCTTTCCGAAAGCCGGCTACACCAAGCTCGATCTGGTTCGCTATTACATGGCCGTTGCCGAGGGCGCCATTCGCGGCGTGGCGGGACGACCCATGGCGCTCAAGCGTTTCGTGAATGGCGCTGAGGGCGAGGCGTTCTTCCAGAAGCGGGCACCAACCTCTAGACCCGATTGGATCGAGACCGTTGTCCTGTCCTTTCCTTCCGGCCGCACGGCAGAGGAGATCGTGGTGCGAGACGCCGCACAACTCGCCTGGATCATCAACCTCGGCTGCATCGACCTCAATCCCCATCCGGTGCGCGCCAGCGACCTGGACCATCCGGACGAGCTGCGCATCGACCTCGATCCGGTGCCGGGAGTCCCCTGGTCACAGATCCGGGACGTTGCGCTCGTCACGCGCGACACCCTGCGCGACTTCGGCCTCGTCGGCTGGCCCAAAACCTCAGGGTCGCGCGGCTTCCATATCTATTGCCGCATCGAGCCGCGATGGACCTTCCCGGAAGTTCGTCGCGCTGCCGTCGCGCTGGCGCGCGAGGTCGAACGCCGCGCCCCAGATATTGCGACCAGCCGCTGGTGGAAGGAAGAACGCCATGGCGTCTTTCTCGACTACAACCAGAACGCGAAAGACCGGACCGTCGCGTCGGCGTACTCGGTGCGACCGTTGCCGGACGCGCGCGTTTCGACGCCGCTGACCTGGGACGAAGTCCCTGACTCCGACCCCGCGGCGTTCACGCTGGCCACCGTGCCCGAGCGGTTCGCCCGGATCGGCGATCGGTCACGAGGCATCGACGAGACGGTCGGTTCGCTCGAGGCGTTGCTGGAACTCTCGGCGCAGCACGAAGCGGCCGGGTTTGGAGATGCGCCCTGGCCGCCGCATTTCGCGAAGCAGGAGGGCGAGCCGTCGAGAGTCCAGCTCACCCGACGCAAACGCGAAGACCGTGCGACGGTGCCGAAAGGCCAGGTGCCGCCGCCAGCGCCGGGAAAGAGCGTTGGGCCGACGGGTCGACGACGCACCTTGATGCCCTTGATCGAAATCGCGCGCGCGGCGAACGAGGCCGAAGCGCGTGCGGGTTTGCAACGTTGGCGGGCGCGCCATCCCGAGGTGTGGGCCCACCTCGCACCGGCGGACATCCTGGTCGACTCCATGCGAGGCCGCAACTCGACCTGGACCAGGATTCGCATCAACCTCGTCAACGTTCCTGAATCAGAGCGTCCGCCGCAGGAAGCGCTCGAGGTCGACTACGATCCCTGGGCGGGTTACGAATGGCCCGACCGATCCGGCCAGCTGGAGCGGTCGAAGCGTAAGCGTAGCCAGCCCTAGCCGAGAACGAAACGGATCGCTGCCGAGAGTCGGCTCGGGAAGTCGTCCGGGAATTCGTGCCCGAGGTCAGGCACGACCTCCAGCTGACACTGAATACCGTGTGCGGTGAGTTCCTTGTGGAGACGCAGTACCTGCCCCAGCCCGTATTCCTGCTCACCGGCGAGGATCCACCCTCGTAATCCGCGGGCCGCCGCAGGCTCCATCAAGGGAAGCAATGGCTCCGGGTTGGACATGGCAGGACCGACAGAGACGAAACCGACGGACGGGAATGGGCGCTGCTGCAGCGCCAGCGTCACCGCCACGACGGCGCCCTGCGAGAACCCACCCATGACAACCCGATCGATTCGGTACTTGCCGCAGACTTGCTCGTATGCGAAGCGGATGTCTGCTTCCGATCGTCGCTGATCGAACGCTTCGTGTGCGCCCCACCAGAACGTGTCGGTCGATCGCCGCTGCGAAGACTGCGGGATGCAGACAACGATTCCGGCGGCGGAGGCGGAGCGCCAATATGGGGCGAAGTCAGCGAGAGTGTCGCCGCTGCCGTGGAACGGAATCAGCAATGGGTTTGCCGGACCGGGCTGTGCTGGCGCCACGATATCAAGCCGGACCGCAGTCGTCGCTTCGAGGGTTCGAATGCGATCACCGGAGCGTGTCACGATGGCCTCGAACCTCGGATGTTCCTGCAAGGACGCAAGACTGGGCGAGCGGCGTAAGAGCGCTTCATTCCAGGCCATGCCGGCTTCCAGGGCTGATTCGAAGGTCTCTATCGTCTTCGAGGGGTGACCGGTCCGCGCGTAGAGGGTAGCAACCAAATAGTTGGTTTCGGCAGGCCGCTCGGTGAACTCGTCGCGCATCCTGATGGCCAGGGCCAGGGCGTCGTCGTCTTTTCCCTGACCGGACAGCTCGAACATGCGAGATACGCTTGTCCAGAACTCTTCGGCTCGCTCGGGATGCATGCTGCGGGCGAGTATAGACGCGGGTTCTTAACCGCCATCAAGATGTTTTCGAGGTAACCCTGGAGTCACTGTTTGCGACTATGGAATAAAAACATGGGCGAGCTGCTGGTCGGCGAAGCGCAGCTGGTGTCATTAGCGCAGGCGGGTGACCGTGCGGCATTGGGCGTGCTGATCGGTCGGCATCGAGCCATGGCGTTGGCCGTATGCCGGAGAGTTCTTTACGATCAAGCGCTGGCCGAAGACGCGGTCCAGGAGGCATCGTTGCTTGCCCTCCTCCATATTGGCCGGCTGCGAAAACCGGACCGCTTTGGCGCCTGGCTCTCGGGCATTGCTCTCAACGTGTGCCGCACATGGCTCCGCGAGCGGGTTGCGGAATCGTGGTCCTGGGAGGCGATGGTCGGCGGGCAACGCCTTCGCGCCATACCGGATTGGGGAATCGATCCGGAGGATGTAGCGGTCGAGACGGACCTCGCCCGACGGATTCAAACCGCCGTTGCCCAATTGCCGCCGTCACAGCGCGAGGCCGTCACGCTCTTCTATATCTCCGGCCTCAGCTACCAAGAGATGACCGTCGCGCTGGGCATCCGACTTGGAGCCGTCAAAACCCGATTGAACAAAGCCCGTACAGCGCTTCGCCTCAGAATGCTCGACGAACTGGAGGAACCTGTCATGCCTACGTCAGCGGCGACCCAGCCGATCGCCATGCGGGTGGTTGATGTTCGACGTGCCCACACGACCGGTGAGCAGAAGCCAACGTTCGTGGTCTTACTCGAAGAGGTCGATGGCGGCCGGCGCCTTCCGATCTGGATTGGACCACACGAAGCCACCACCATCGCATTGCACCTGGAGAACGTCGAGCTTCCGCGGCCGCACGCCTACATGTTCCTCGCCAACATATTGCGAGCCACAGGTCTCAGGCTGATCGAGGCTCGGATCACCCGGCTCGACGGGGATGTCTTCTATGCCGTTGCGAAGATCGCCGCGGAGGGTGGACGGACGAACGAAATCGATGCGCGACCGAGTGACGTCATCAACCTGGCGCTCTTGACCGGCTGCCCGCTCCTCGTCGAATCCTCCATCCTTTCGCTGGGCGCCGACCGCCTCGGCACCCGCGAGCCGCTGACCGAAGCGAATTCAGATGGTGCGCCCGCGATTGCCGCGGAAGCGAAGCAGGCCTGGCCGACGCGGCCGCCGAAGTAGGTCGGCGCCGATAAACGCGAGCCGTCCGTGTATCACCGCAGGACCAATGGAGCGAGACGCCGGAGGTCGTCGAGGGGCGGCTGCTGCGGCGTCGCGGTGAGTACCTGAACCGCCACATGGTCGGCGCCGGCTTCGTGGTGCAGCCGCAGCTTGCGCGCAATTTCATGATCATCGCCCCAGGCGACGACGGCATCGAAGATCCGATCGCTGCCCGGCGCCTCGAGCTCGTCATTCGGCCAGGCGAGCCTCGCGAGGTTCTGCCGGTAGTTCGGTAGATTGAGGTACGTCCGCATATAGCGCTCCCCCGTTGTTCGGGCACCTTCCCGGTTACGTGCAAACACGACCGCGGCTTCCGGGGCCAGGACGCGATCGTCGCCGAGGATGCCGCGGGCCTCGAGGGTGTGCTCGACCGGCACAAAGTATGGATGCGCTCCGGCCGTGCGCGCCCGGGCGAGCTCCAGCATCTTTACGCCCAACGCCGCCAGCACGATCGGTGGCGGATCCGGCACCGTGAGGCGGAACGGCGCGTTCTCCATCGACTCAAGGTATTCCCGCATGACGGTGAGCGGGCGCTCGTACTGATGCCCCCGCGCGTTGACCAATGGCTGATGACTCACGCCGATGCCCAGCACGAATCGATTGGGCCAGGCTTCGGCGAGCGTCCGGGCGCCGTTCATCATCGCCGTGGCGTCTCGAGCCCAGATATTCGCGATCCCGGTCGCGACGGTGACCCGCTCAGTCGCTGAGAGAATCAGCGCCGACGCGGCAAACGGCTCACGCCCCGTGGCCTCGCCGATCCAGATGGTCCCAAACCCCATCTCTTCTATGGCCGTAACGGCGCGCCGGAGTTCGGTCGCCGGCAGATTGGCCATCGACCCGAGCCAGATGCCGGCCCGTCCAAGGTTCAAACCCGCGCCGGTTGGCGTGTGTGCTCCTTGATGAAGGCCAGCATGTGCCGCCAGGCGTCGCCGGAGGCGGCCTTGTGTTGCTCAAAGTGTCGATCGAAAAACGAGTGCGGCGCGCCTTCGTAGACCACCTTCTTATGCGGCACGTTTGCCTGGGTCAGTTCCCGGTCGAACTGTTCGAAGTCGTCCGGCGTGGTTGCCTGATCGGCAGCGGCGAGGAGAAGAAGCAACGGCGCCTTCATTCGGGGGATAGCATCGCGAACCCGGCTCGGGATGCCATAGAAACCGATGGCCCCCGCCAGTCCCGGATGTTCGGCGGATTGCCGCCAGGACTGGGCGCCTCCAAAGCAGAAGCCGACCGTGAAGATCGAGAGTTCCTTGCCGCCCGGTTGGGAGCGGAGGTGGGCGATCCCCGACGCCACATCGGCGGCGATCGCTTCTGGCGTCGTCCGTCCGATATGCGCCCGATAATCGAAATCCGGCGGCCGTTCGCCCAGGCCGGCGGTCCGGCCCAGGTAGTCGACAGCGATGGCATCGATGCCGGCTTCGGCAAAACGCCGGGTCAGCTCCTTATAGAAGGGAGCCACTCCCCGGGGATCGGGGATGATGACGACTCCCGCGCCGGTCGGCCTGGCCGCCCGCGCCGTGTAGGCGTTGAGGCGATTGCCGTCGGATGCCGTGAGGACAAGGTCCTGTTCGTCGGACGAAGCGCCCATGATCGGAGGCAGGGGCGGTCTAGCGTCGTCTGAGTAGCACATGCCTTGATTTTCGTCCCTGGGAGGGGCGGGGGCTGGCCTTGACCACGAATTCGATTTATGATGGCTCCACTGATCAGTCCGGCTGGGGGGTACTAGGCATGTCAACCGCCGTTGAGGCGCCGCCGTCAACCGCGACCCGCGATAGCCGCTCGCCCGTCCTGGTCGCCATGGCCGACACCTTCATCGGAGGCATGGGCCATCCAGGGTCACCAATCCGGGTGGCGGCCTCGATGGATGACACTTTCAACCGGCTCCCCTCCAGGGCCGACCGACGTCGCTTGCGAATGATGGTGCGTGTCTTTGGCAGTCGTGCGGGCACCTTTATGCTGACCGGCCGTCCGGTTCCATTCCAGCACTGGACGCGCGAGGAGCGCATCGCGCTGATGTCGAAGTGGTCGACCAGCCCCATGACATTTCGGCGCCAGCTCTTCCAGGTCTTCAAGCGTCTCTCCCTGCTGGCCTTCCTGGGCGACACCGAGGCCGACGGCAGCAATCCCGTCTGGCCGGAGATTGGCTATCCGGGACCGGTCGCCGCTCCATCGCGGATACCCAAGCCGATTCGGACAACGATGCTCGATGGGGATACGACTTTGACGTGCGACGCGGTCGTGGTCGGCTCCGGCGCTGGCGGCGGCGTTGTCGCCGGCGAGCTGGCCTCGATGGGGCGAGAGGTGATCGTGCTCGAGGAAGGCGGCTACTACAACGAAGCGGACTTCGACCAGATCGAGCTGTCGATGATGCGCAAGCTCTACTTCCAGGGTGGCTTCGCCGCTACCGCCGACGCCGCCATCGCTTTGGTCGCCGGTGGTTGCCTGGGCGGCGGCACGGTCGTCAACTACAGCACGAGTTTCCGCACTCCCGACTGGCAGCGTCTGGAATGGGCCACCCAGTACGGGCTGCCGGCCTTCATGAGCGACGACTACACGGCGTCGCTCGACGCGGTGTGCGAACGGCTGGGCGTCAATCGGGATCAGACTGCGGTGCCAGCGCGCGAACGTGTCTTGCAGCGCGGGCTCAACAAGCTGGGCTGGCACGTCGATCGCCTGGCGCGCAATGTCCAGGGTTGCACCCAGGATGCGCGTTGTGGCTATTGCGGCCTGGGATGCCAGATCGGCGCCAAGCAGTCAACCCTGCGTACCTATTTGATGGATGCCTATCGCCGTCGGGCGCGCATCGTCGTCAACTGCAAGGTGGATCGCGTGCTGATCGAAGATGGCAGGGCCGTCGGCGTCCGAGCAACGGTGCGTCAGGCCGGCATGCCGGCGTTCACCCTGATCGTGCGCAGTCACGCCGTGGTGGCCGCAGCAGGCGCCATCGGGACGCCGGCACTGCTGCAGCGATCAGGCTTGCGCCGGCGCGCAGTCGGAAGCGGACTGCGGCTGCATCCTGGGACGGCGGTCGTGGGGATTTTCGATGAACCACTGAGGCCCTGGGAGGGCACGATGCAGGCCATCTTTAGCGACGAGTTCACCAACCTCGACGGCCAGCATCACGGCGTGAAGCTCGAGTCGGGTCCGATGCATCCGGCGATTCTGGCGCTGGCGATTCCATGGCGTGATCCGGCCCATTACCGCCGCCTGATGCGGGCCCTGCCGAATATGTCGGTGCTTGCGCCGCTGGTCCGTGACCACCAGGGAGGTCGCGTGATGGCCAACGACGGCACGGCGCGAGTCGAATATCAGCTGACCAAGAAAGACCTGTCTGACATGCGCCGTGGCATCGAGGCCAGTGTCCGGATCATGGAGGCGGGCGGCGCCCGGGAAATCTTCACCAGCCAGGCGGCCTTCACCGCCTATCACCCCGGCCAGCGGGGCGGGATCGACGGGTTCATGGCCGAGGTCGACCGCGCCGGATTTGGCCCGGGAGAGATGGGCTACCTGAGCTTCCACCAGATGGGCTCGGCTCGTATGGGCAACGACCCGGCCACCTCGGTCATCGGTGAAGACCACCAGGTGCACACGGTCAAGGGTCTATTCGTCGCCGATGCCAGTGCTTTTCCGAGCGCCTGCGGGGTGAATCCGATGATCACCGTGATGGCCATGGCGCATCGGGCATCTCGCTTCATCGCCAAGGCCTGCTGAGTTCCTCATACTGGCTTTATGCCCAGACAGTGGCTTCCGCTGTTTCCCTTGAATACCGTGCTGTTTCCGCACATGCCCTTGCCGCTGCATGTCTTCGAGCCGCGCTATCGGCAGATGATCGCCGACTGCCTGGAGGAAGGACACAGCTTTGGCGTGGTCGCGATCCGCGAGGGCAGCGAGACCGGGCCGGCGACGCCTTACGACGTCGGCTGCCTGGCCAAGATCGTGCGTATCGACCGCCTCGAGGACGGACGGATGAACTTGCTCGTCATGGGTGCGTCCCGCTTCGAGATCCTGCGGACGTCATCTGACCGTCCCTATCTTCGCGGCCAGGTGCGCATCATCCCCGAGGCCGGTGATGACCTCGATGCGACGGCTCAACTGACGGAGCAGACTGGGATAGCGTTTCGTGAGTATTCAAATCTGCTCCGCGAGCTAGTCGGTCAGAAAGCGGATGAGGCTGAACCGCCGATGGAACCGGAGCTGCTTTCCTACCTGATCGCCGCCGCCCTGAACCTCCAGGTTGCGGAGAAGCAGACGCTGCTCGCTGAACCCCGAACGGATACCAGGCTCAAGCTCGAGCTGCGCCAGCTGCGCAAGGAGATCGTCCTGCTCAAGCAGATGGTCGCTCATGCCGCCACGGCTGGCACCGTCCGGACATCTCTGAACTAGAGTTCCTACGCTTCGGGAAGCCGCAGAGCAAAGGCGCTACCTCGCCCCAATTCGCTCCAGTCCAGCACGAGTTCGCCTCCCTCCTGCCTGGCCAGCTGCCGGCTGATATACAAACCGAGGCCGGTTCCCGGCGGATTCGTGCGGTCCAGCGCCCGGTAGAAGCGTTCGAAAATGTGGGCCTGAACTTCCGGCGACATTCCCTTGCCGCGATCCGTCACCAGGATGGTGGGCCGCGGCTCACCAGTCACCTGGATTTGCACCTCAGGGACACCACGGCGATAGGTGATGGCGTTCCTTACCAGGTTGCCGACGATGGTGGCGAGGTGCCTCCGGTCAGCGAGCACTCGAACCGGCTCCGCTGGCTTTGCAATGGACACTGCTCCTCCAGCCAGCTGCGCCCGGCTCGTCTCCTGATCTGCCACTGACGTGGCGAGTTCGCCCAGGTCGACCGGTTCGCGGTTGGACTCAACAGCTCCAGACTCGAGACGCGCGCTCAGCAGCAGCTCCTCGACCAGGTTCATCGCGTCATCGAGCTTGGTCTTTATGGTGATCACCGGTTTGACCATTGCAGGTGGGATCGGGCCAAAACTTGCCTCGGTCAGCATGTCGAGGTAGCCGTGCATCACCGTCAGGGGAGCTCGTAGCTCATGGACCATGGCGTTCACCATGGACCGAATGGCTTCGTTGAGGGAGCGCGCCTCGTCGGCGGACTGCTTGTGCCGCCAAAGCAGGCCGGCGGCCGCCGCGGCAATCTGCAAGAGGCGGATATCCTCGTCGCTGAATCCCTCCGCCCGTTGGGAGTCGAACGCGGCCAGGAGACCGATCGGCTCCGACCCGGATTTGACGGCGACCGCGATCGCGTTGGAAACCTGCATGATCGCCAGGACATGGCGGTACGGACTAAAGGACGGGTCGTCCGTGATGGCGCCGCGAAAGACCATGTCGTGATAGACGATCTCGTCAGCGAAATCGGATCCTGCCGGGGTGCAGGGCACCGCCAGGGCGTAGATTTCCGGACCAAAGCCGTGCGTCCCTGGCTGGGCGACCAGAAGCCCATCGGCAACGATGGAGAAGAGCACCTTGTCTGCCTCGACTAACGTAGCCACCCGTGCCGTCAGGTCAGCACAGAAGCTGGCGAGATCCCGCCCCGCATCGACCCCGGCGATGGCCGTAAGCGCTCCCAGTCGCCGCTCGAAGTCTTCAGGGTCCTTGCGCCGCTCGACGAATCCGGTCTGCGACACGGCGAACAGGATCATACCCGACTATCAACTCATTTGTTGCGCTCGGTGTACGTTTACCGGCTGCTTTGGGCTTGCTCGAGTTCGGTTTAGGTAGTGTGTAAGTCGACCACCAGGCGCCAGGCGTAGCTGCCGGTGGCGGGAAGCGTGAAGGCTGTCACGCGAACGGGTCGGGCGAGGTCGATGGTGATCGAGCCGTCAGGTCCCGGCTGGACCCCTGGTTCGACGGCGGTGACGTGATAGCTGCGGATGCCGTTGACCGGTACGCCGCTCAACGTTGTGTTCTTGAAGACCACAGTGATGTGCTGGGCGTCAGGTTGGGTCACCAGCATGGTCGGCAAGCCAGTGCCGTGCATGTCGAACACCAGACGGGTCAAGCCAGCCACCGCCGTGCCGGGCCGAATGCGAAAAACGGTCCCACCACTCACTCCGTTGCCCAGGGTGAACAGCACGGTCGCGGAGGGCGCCGTGGCCGAAGGAGTCGCCGTCGTCGATGGCGACGGCTGAGCGGATGCCGATGAATGAGTGGCAGTTGCCACCGGCGGAGCGCCGGCGCTCAGCTTGTGATTGCTCGGCAGGAAGCGGCCCCCCTCGTAGAGAACAGCGGCCAGCAGCACGACGGCTGCGGCTCCCAGCCCCACCGCCAGCCGCATCGCCGTATCAGGTTTTGGCGGTGCCGCGGGCGGAGCTTCTTCCTTTTCTTCCAGGGCGACCGCCGGATCCTGGTCGTAAATCACATTGCGATGCTCAACAGGTACCGGCGGCACGGCCGCAACGTCAACTTGGGGTTGCGTTGTGGCAACGGGTTCGGGGTCTGGTTGGGTCGCGGACTCTGGTTGCCAGGGGAGCGGTTCCCGATGGGAGTCGATTAGAACTTCTCGCCACGCGTCCTCCGGTGTCTTCACCATCGCCGGCGGGATCGGCGTCGGGGTAACTGGCTCTGGAGCGGCTTCTTCCTCGATCGGTGCAGGTTCGACGGCATTTACGGGCTCGATCTCTTGTTCCTCGACCGCGGGCTCATCGGTGACCGGGTAGGTGGGCTCGACCGAGTTCAGCGGCGCCGGGTGGTCCACCGCCCGCTCGTCGCGGAAGATCTCGCGCTCGAGTTCGCTCATCAGATCGGGGACGTTGGTCACCTCCGGAAGCATCGGTGTCGGCGGCTCCGGCATGGGCGCCACCATGCGACTCTCATAAGCCGGCGCGATCTCGAACGAACGCCTTGCATTATCGTCTCGAAGACGCTCGGGGATCGACGCTTCGAAGGCCTGATCCATGGCTGTGGCCGCGATTGGAGCCTTCGGCAAGCGGCCGACCCGCAACAGCATCTCACGAAAATCCTCGACCCTTTCACGACAGGACTCGCATCGGCGCAGGTGGTCGCGCGCCCATTCGAGTTCTTTTCCATCGAGGCGATCATCGAGCACCGCGGTCGGCGATATGCGGTTGCAGCGGTTGCGGTCAGAACTTGATGTAGTCATAGATCTCCGCGAGTTCGGCTCGACTCCGGTCGAGCGCGTGGATCAGCTTACGCGGCTCCAGATCGACGATCTCAGCCAGCTCGTCGTAGCTGACCCTGGCAAAGTCCCGCAACAGAACCAGTGCGCGTGCCTCGAACGGCATGGCGCTGATCGCCCGCTGCACGGTGTCGCGACGCAGGGCGCGACGCGCCTCGGGTTGCGGAAAGCCTTCGAGCGTCAGCAGCTGACCTCGATGCCTCCGCCGGAACCATCGATGTGGCCGCACTGCCTGACGGCTGAGCTCGGTCGCCGCTCGAAACACTGCTGTGCGGCTGAGACGATCGCTGGTCGAGCGCGGCTTGATTGCACTGGCAACCTGGCGGAAGGCGCTACAGGTGATGCCGGTGGCGCCATCGACGTCGTCGATCAGACGCGCGACATAGTTGACGACGAGGGGGAAGTCCGAATAGAACTCGCGTTCCACGGACGCCGCCCGGGCATTCGCGGCTGGCGCTTCAACGTGAACCTGATCCATTACTGGGACGTAGGGCGGATGGCAGCAGTCTAGTCAGCCTGCGGCATTTCGTCAACTCAGGGTCGTATCAAATTCAGGTTGACGAATTCGGCGGGTGCACTAATTCGATGAGATCGGCAATCCCGAAGGTTGCCACGATGGCGCCGGCGTTTGCGGAAAAGAGGGTGGCAGGCATGCCAATGTCGGCCAGGAAGACCCGACCCGCGTTGGGTGTAAGCGCGAGGCCCGCTTTTGGGGCTGCGAGGGTGACGGTGGCGGCGGCCCGCACCGCGTTCTCGGCGCCGGTGCCGTCGTCGGCGTCCATTCCCGACGGAACATCGATCGCCACGATGGGATGGCGCGCTCCGTTCATCGCCGCGATGATCTCGGGGGCCGGCGGACGCAGCGGTGGGCGAATCCCGGTGCCGAACAGTCCATCCAGGATCACATCAGCGGATCCGTCGATACCCGACGGCGCCTCAGTGACGGGAATGCCAAGCTCGCGAACCGTTCGCAGGTGATGGGCGGAGAGGCTCGACGGATCGCGCGAGGGAACCATCGACACCCTAACCGTGGCGCCACGCTGATGGACGAAGCGGGCAGCCACCAGCGCGTCACCGCCATTGTTGCCGCTGCCAGCCACGACCAGGACGCGCTTTCCACTGATGCCGTCGAAGAAGATGTTGACGAAGCGGGCCACCTGCGCTCCGGCGACTTCCATCAGCTGCAGCGGCTCGATGCCGAACTGGTCTTTGGCGGCCAGGTCGGCCTGGCGCAGCGCGGATGATGTGGCCGAGGGGACCTCGCTCCAGGGGATCGCGGGCCAGCTCACGTCACAACGAGCGTGTCGCCAGGGCCGACGTGCAGCCGTGCAGCCGCCGACCCCTCCCGCAGCGCGAACTCGATCCGGCCGCTGCTGCCCACGAGCGAAACGAGCTCGTTCGGTTCCGCGTCCTCGTAGGTTTCAACGGTGCGGACCCGGGTGCCGTTCACGGCCTTGATCCGGGCCAGCGCCCGGATCGGCAGGTTGCTGATCACGTCACCGAAGTGATCGCAGTGCAACGCCAGGGCCTTCCAGGCCTCGCCGACCTTTGACGCCCACGCCTCGGCCAATCGGACGGGGTCTTGCCGGCGTGCTGTGCCCAGCGCGGCCAGGCCTGCGCCCGCAGCGATGCGGGCACCGGCAGGGCCGAAGATGTCGCGCCCGTGGAACGTTGGGGCTGCCTCAGGCGGTGTGGGCAGCTCGACCGTCTCGCTGATGGGCTCGTTGAGGAACGTGAACAAGCCGTTGTCCGGACCGACGAAGTAATGCTCTGCCGCTCGAAACGCGATGGCTTTGCGGTTGGTGCCGACGCCAGGGTCGACGACCGCAACGTGCACAGTTCCGGCGGGAAAACTTCGCCACGCGCTATCCAGCAGATAGGCACCCTGGAGGACCTGGAAGGGCCTCACGCCATGCGTCACATCGACCACCACCGCTTTCGGATTCACGCCGAGGATCGCGCCCTTCATCGCGCCGACATAGGCGTCGTCCAGACCGAAGTCTGTCAGCAGCGTCACGATGCCCCTCGCCTGCATGTCGCCATGCTACCCCGAGTTAGTTGATCCCAGAATCAGCAGATAATGCTGTTATCCTCGATACTCCTGGGAGATAGATGAGCTCGGCAACGCTGTCGGTCCATTCCACGGAGCGAAGACCACTCGGCTGGTACTTAGCCGGAGAGGTTGGTCAGCTGGCGGGCGTGTCTGGTGACAGGATCGGACAGTGGGCGCGGCGTGGCTACATCGAATCCTCAGTTTCACGAACAGTTCCTCGGGTGTATAGCTATCAAGACGTAGCCCAGGCGATGGTCGTGCACGAACTTCTCGACCGCGGCGTGCGGCATCGTGAGATCCTCCAGGCTATCCAGAATCTGAGGTCCCAATGGGGTGAATGGCCATTGGTAACCGCGCCTCTAGCTACGACCGAGATCAAACGTGTCACGGGGGCAAAGTCGACCGAATTCATCGTTCTGATTACTAAAGCCGGCCACCTTGACGTCGCTCACCGTGCAGGGACGCAGGTCATGCTTTCGTTGCCGCTCGGCCTCCGATGGGCAAGCGATCTTTTGCGTCGGGGTGGTTGGGCGTTGAAGAACATGCCTGAGGTCAAGAGCATCGAGGTTGATCCAGAGCGCCTGAGTGGCCGGCCTACGATCCGCCATCGCAGGATCCCAGCCGACAAAGTGGCTCGAATCGCAACCACTAAGATGGGCCGTCAAATCCTGGAGTCGGACTACAAACTAACTCGGCGACAGATCGATGACGCCGTCAAATGGTACCGAGTCGTTAGTCGATACGAAACCGCAGCCTGAGCCCACACGGGCGAGCGCGACGACGGCTCTTCACCGACGAAGACATCAATCCAAGGATTGCGGCAGAGCTCCGCAAGCGTGGACGCGTCGATGCCAAGGCGGTCCAGAGAACAGGCTACCGAGGATCTAAAGATCCTGAGCTCCTGCGATCACTCGCCCGTGAGGATCCTGAGGCGGTGCTTGTCACGGGCGACTACAACATGCCCGCCACTCATGCCCAGGTACTTCGCGAGACAAAGCTAACCGTTGCCATCGTTGATCCGGATCATCCAGCCGAATTTCAGGATGATGAATGGGATCACGAGGTGATTCACAAATGGGCTCACAAGATCGAGACACAGATCGCTGGATCAATACGGGTGTATTCGGCGGCAGGTTCGCGTGAATGGCGGCCTCGGCGTCGGCCGCGGGTGCTGAGAACGACATGAACGAAAAGAGCCGCCCCTCGGGGCGGCTCTCGGTCTAGGTCTTAGGCCTAGTAATCCGGCATTGCCGGTGCGGGCGCTTCCTTCTTCTTCTCCGGGATGTCTGAGACGAGCGCTTCCGTCGTCAGCAGCATCGCGGCGATACTCGCCGCGTTCTGCAACGCCGAGCGGGTCACCTTGGTCGGGTCGATGATCCCGGCCTTCACCATGTCGGTGTACTCGCCTTTGTTGGCGTCGAAGCCCTGGCCCTTCGGCAGCGACCGGACTTTCTCAACGACGACCGAGCCCTCCCAGCCGGCGTTGTTCACAATCTGGCGCAACGGCTCCTCGAGCGCACGACGCACGAGCTGCACGCCCGTCGCCTCGTCACCCGACACCTTCAGGTTGTCGAGAGACTTCTGCGCGTACACCAGCACGGCGCCACCGCCGGGCACGATGCCTTCCTCGACCGCGGCACGGGTGGCGGACACGGCGTCCTCCATCCGGTGCTTCTTCTCCTTGAGCTCGGTCTCGGTCGCGGCGCCCACCTTGATGACCGCCACGCCGCCGGCCAGCTTGGCCAGCCGCTCCTGGAGCTTTTCCTTGTCCCAGTCCGAGGTGGTCTTCTCAATCTCGGCCTTGATCTGGTTGATCCGGCCCTTGATCTCGTCCTGCTTGCCAGCGCCCTCGACGACGGTCGTGTCGTCCTTGGTGATGGTCACGCGACGAGCCTTGCCCAGCTGATCCAGGCGAACCGAATCGAGCTTCAGGCCCAGTTCC
>CAZRMD010000009.1:0-34331 GCA_964601135.1 uncultured Actinomycetes bacterium
TGCTCACCATGTTCCCCGCGAGGGCGAGGATCGGGATGACGAAGATGAAGCGGCCGATCCACATGGCGAGGCCGAGCGTGGTGTTGTAGTAGAGCGTGTTGCCACTCAGGCCGGCAAAGGCGCTGCCGTTGTTCCCGGTTGTCGAGGAGAACGCGTAGAGAATCTCGCTGAACCCGTGCGGCCCCGGATTCAATGGACCGGCCTTCCCCTGCGAGAGCAGCACACTGAGCGCCGCAAAGCCCAGGATGCTGGCCGGCAAGATCAGGATCGCCAGCGATGCCAGCTTGACGTCGCGCGCCTCGATCTTCTTGCCCAGATATTCGGGCGTGCGGCCCACCATCAGGCCGGCGACGAAGACGGCGATGATGGCAAACATCAACATTCCGTAGAGGCCGGAGCCGACGCCGCCGGGCGTGATCTCGCCCAGCTCGATCGAGACCATCAGCACCATGCCACCGAGCGGGGTGAAGCTGTCATGCGCGGCGTCGACCGAGCCCGTGCTGGTCCCGGTCGTCGTAGCGGCGAACATGCCGCTGAGGATCGGTCCGAAGCGCACCGACTTGCCCTCCATGTTGCCGCCAGACTGGGTGGCGGTTCGCTGCTGGTCAACCCCGACGGTTCCCAACGCCGGGTTGCCAGTCTGTTCTGCGAAGGCAGCCAGGCTCATCATGGCCACCAGGACGAACGCCATGGCCCCACCGATGGCCAATCCTTGCTTGACGTTGCCCACCATCCGCCCAAAGGTAACCGTCAGCGCAAAGGGCGTGAGGAGCTCGAGGAAGATGGTGAGCTGGTTGGTAAAGCCGTTGGGGTTCTCGAACGGATGCGCGGAGTTGGCGTTGAAGGGGCCGCCGCCGTTGTTTCCCAGGTCCTTGATGACTTCCTGAGATCCAAACGGACCCACGGCAATCGTTTGCGAGGCACCTTGCAGCGTGTGGACGACTGGATACGAGCCGAAGGTCTGGATCGCTCCCTGCGAAATCAGGATGAAGGCCCCGATCACCGAGATGGGCAGCAGGACGTAAAGGATGGAGCGCGTGACGTCGACGTAAAAGTTGCCCACCGTCCTGGCGCTGTGCCGGGCAAGTCCACGAACCAGGGCGATGGCGAGCGCGATGCCGGTGGCGGCGGAGAGGAAGTTGTGGAGGACGAGCGCGACCGCCTGGGACAGGTAGCTCATGGTCTGCTCGCCCGTATAGTTCTGCCAGTTCGTGTTCGTCGTAAAGCTGACCGCGGTATTCCAGGCCAGGTCAGCCGGCACGCCGGGAAATCCTTGCGGATTCAGGGGTAGGTGATCCTGCAGCCGCAGGATGAGATAGGTGAAGAGCAAACTGACGACGGTGGTGGCCAGCATCGCCACCAGGTAACCGAGCCAGCCTTGCTCGTTCTCCTCCTTGATGCCAACCAGCCGGTACCAGCCGACTTCCACCGGGCGAAGCACTGGGCTCATAAAGCTTCTGCGGCCCTCGAAGACATCGGCCATATAACCGCCAAGAAACCAGGCGCCCACCGCGATGGCCACCAACGTGACCACGGCGCCGGCGATGACCGGGAACATCTCAGAACTTCTCCGGGAATAGCAGGGCGACGACCAGGTAGGCCGTCACGAGCAGCGCGATCACTCCGCTGACGATGTAGGCAAGCATCAGGGCAACTTCCGCAGTCCCACGACGTACGCCAGGCTGGCAACCGTCAATACCGCCGTGATGCCGAGCATCAAGAGGTCGAGTGGCACGGCTACAGCGTATGCGTGCTCAGGTCAATGACCCATAAACGAAAGATCAATCCGTCATTCACCTTTTCGGGTGAGCGTCTGCGCGATCGCTTCGCCAAACCGATAGCCTCGACCGGGAACGGTCTGGACAACAGACGGATGGCCTGGATCGTTTTCGAGCTTGGCCCGCAGCCGCTGAATGAACACCCTCAGGTAGTGGCGCTCGTCGGCGTAGGTCGGCCCCCACACGCGTTGCAACAGCGTGCGGAAATCCATGACCTGGTGGGCATGGCGGGCGAGTTCCGCAATCAACAGGTATTCGGTAGGTGAGAGGCGCACTTCTGCTCCATCGCGAGTCACGGAGCGGGCGCCGAGATCGACGACGATGCGCTCGACCCGGATGACCTGCGGCGGGTGGTCAGGTGGCTGAGCCCGTCGCAACACGGCGCGAATGCGCGCCAGCAGCTCCTCGGTTCCGAAGGGCTTGGCGAGGTAATCGTCGGCTCCCATGTCGAGTGCCCGGACCTTGTCCTGCTCATCGCCACGGGCGCTGATGATGATCACCGGCGGTTGCTTCCCCTGCTGCATGTGGCCGAGCACCCGCCAACCGTCGACGAAGGGAAGTCCGATATCGAGCAGCACGACGTCCTGCTTAGCCGGCGATTGCAGCTCCTGTATCGCCGATGCCCCATCGCGCGCTTCCGCGACAGTAAAGCCTGCGCCGGTCAGCGCGCTGACGATCGCCTGTCGCAGCGCGCGGTCATCTTCGACCACCAGGATGCGTCGATCAGCCATACCAGACATAATCGTTCAATGGAAAATCAGGTGTTCGATGCCGCACGGACCATCCTCGCAGTCCGCCAGTACCAGGATCGGCCGGTGCCGCCCGACGTGATCCGCCGCGTGCTTGACGCTGGGTGGCTCAGCGCAAGCGCTAGGAACAGTCAGCCCTGGCATTTCGTGGTGGTCCAGGATCGCGCAAAGCTGACGACTCTGGGAAGGCTCGTGCGGACAGGACCGTACATCGCCCAGGCCTCGTTCGCCATCATCGTTGGCAACGCACAGAACGATATGTACGGGGTCTCCGACTGCAGCCGAGCTATCCAGTCGATGCTGCTGACCGCCTGGGCCGAGGGTGTGGGGTCGAACTGGACCGGCTTTGGCGGACTGGACGGGGTTCGCCGTGAATTCGGTCTGCCGGAAGGCTACGATGTGCTCGCCGTCCTGCCATTCGGCTATCCGGCGCGGCCCGTCAAGGGAATCAAGAAGCGGAAGCCCCTCTCGGGAGTCGCTTCCAGTGAGCGATTCGGCACACGTTTCGCTTAGGGATGGGGCATCTCGGTGTGAGCGTTGTCGTGAGTCTAAATCAGCGGTTTGCGGCGAATGCCGCGCGCTCGGCGGGACCTCCCAGGAGGCACCTCGGATAGGACGAGCCAAAGCGTGCCAGCGCGCCAATTCCGAGATGGACGCAAGTGATCACCGCTTCGAGTGGATTACCCGAGAAATCGGCGACACCGTACTCGACCGGCTCGAAAGCGGGGCACTTGTTGAAGTCTGGCGCGAAGGGCCTCCGGAAGGTGCATCGATCATGCGGCTGCGGTTCGATGATGGGAACGTCCGCCATCCTGTCCTACACCCTAGCAAAACGTCGCTACGTCGTCGGTTTACGGGGTGAGTCCAATTCGGATCAGTGATATCACCGACCTGCCTCCGGGAGTCCGCCAGCGTGCCCGCCCGTCACGAATACCGTCCTGGGTTGACCCGATGCTTGCGACGCTGACCAATCAGCGCTTCTCGGACCCGAAGTGGATCTTCGAACATAAGCTCGATGGAGAGCGATGTATCGGCTTCAAGCAGGCCAAGACGGTCCAGCTGCTTTCGCGAAACAAGCAACATCTGAACAACACGTATCCGGAGGTCGTCGAGGCCCTCGAGGCCGCCGGCGACCACAGTTGTGTCGTCGATGGCGAGGTCGTGGCCTTCGAAGGTAAGCGCACCAGCTTTGCAAAACTGCAGGGCCGCATCGGGATCAAGGACCCAGACGAGGCCCGCCGGAGCGGCATCCCGGTCTTCTATTACGTCTTCGATCTCGTCTATGTCGATGGTTTCGATATCACCGGCGTCGGACTCATCCATCGGAAGACGCTGTTGCAGCGAAGCCTCGTCTTCAAGTCACCGGTTCGATTCATGCCGCACCGCAACACCGAAGGCGAAGCGTTCTACCGCGAAGCCTGTCGGCAAGGCCTGGAAGGGTTGATCGCCAAGCGGCGCGACAGTTCGTACGTCCACGGCCGATCACCCGACTGGTTGAAGTTCAAGTGCATCAACGAGCAGGAGATGGTCATCGGTGGTTTCACCGAGCCCGCCGGCAGCCGCGTCGGCTTCGGCGCGTTGCTCGTCGGGTATTACGATCGAGAAGCCCTCCGCTATGCGGGCAAGGTTGGCACCGGATTTGACACGACAACGCTGGTCCGCTTGCATCGACGGCTCCAGGCCCGCGAGATCAAGCGCTCGCCATTCCTGCAGGACGCTGTGAAGGAAAAGGGCGCCCACTGGGTCCGTCCCGATCTCGTTGCGCAGATCGGGTTCACCGAGTGGACTCGCGACGGCAAGCTTCGCCATCCGCGGTTCCTCGGCCTGCGAACCGACAAGGCGGCAACCGAGGTTGTCCGCGAGCGACCCGAATGGTCCGGATGATTCGCGGACGAGAGATCGGGAGACGCTCGACCTCCTCGCCGGCTGAACGGGCTGCGAGCGGGACGAGCGATCTTCTGGCGCGCGCGGCGGCAGCCGACCGAGCGGCGCTCGCCGATCTGCTGGGGACCGGCCTGGATGGATTGTCAGCTGCTGAGGTAAGAAGGCGACAGGCTGAGTACGGTGTTAACGCGATCAGCATGCAATCTCGATCGCTGGGGACCATCGTTCGTGGCCAGATCAGCGGAATCAACGTCCTGCTGACGCTCGCCGGAATCCTCACCGGAGTGTCCGGCGACCTGATCGATGGCGTGATCATTCTCGTTCTGATCATCGCCAACGTCGGGTTGAGCATCGTCCAGGAATACCGTGCCGAGCAGGCGCTCCACGCGCTCCTGGCCCTGCTTCCATTCCGGACTACCGTGTGGCGCGATGGAGCGCAAGCGGTCGTGCCGTCGAGCCAGTTGGTTCCGGGCGATCTGATTGCGCTCGACGCTGGCGACCGGGTCCCGGCTGATGCTCGTCTTCTTGAAGCCGACACGTTGGAAGTCGATCAGTCGACGATGACCGGCGAGTCCGAGCCGGCTGCCAAAGACCCTGCTCCTGTCAGCGCAACCCGTCCCTCCGAGTGGACCAGCATCGCCTTAGCCGGGACGACCGTCGTGCAGGGCCATGGCCGGGCTGTCGTGATCGCCACGGGAGCCAATACGCTATTCGGTCAAACCGCGGCGCTTGTTCACGGGGTCCGCGCTCCCGGCGATTTCCAGGCCAACCTCAATCGCTTCGGTGGCTTCCTCCTGCGATTTGGTGTGCTTCTTGCGGCCATTGTCGCCGTGGCCAATGTGGTCCTGGGACGGGGTCTCCTTGTCTCGATCACGCTGGCCCTCGCCCTGGTCCTTGGCATGGTTCCGGAAGCCTTGCCGGCAGTGACGGCGACAGCCCTTGCCCTCGGCGCGTCGGCGTTAGCCCGCAAACATGTCCTGGTCAGGCGCCTGGCCGCCATCGAAGATCTCAGCGCCATCGACACCCTGTGCAGTGACAAGACCGGCACCATCACCGAAAATCGAACCGCGGTCGCCGGAATCTGGACCCGAGTCAATCCCGAAGACGTCTTGGAGGCGGCGTTGTTGACGACCGCCTACCCGCAACCGCTTGCGAGCATCGTCGATAAGGCCTTGCTTGACGAAGCGCAGAAGCGTCATATCCAGCTGGACGACTCGACCCAGCAGCAGCGCGCCACCGTCGTTCCCTTTACCTCCCAGGCCAAGCGAGCTTGCGTGCTGGTGAACGAGCCGGAACACGAGCTGATTTCGAAGGGAATGGCCTCGGTGATCTTGCAGCGATCGACCCGACTGCGGACGCCCGATGGCGACCTCGACCTGGCTTCCGCGCGAGCCGAGGTCGAGGCCATCGTGGACCGCTATCAGCAAGCTGGTTCACGAGTGATCGCCGTCGGTAGCCGTCCTGTCGAGCCGGGCGAAGAATCGCCGACAGATGACCGCCTCGTTCTGCTGGGCATCATTGCCTTGACCGACCCGCCGCGGCCTGGCGCTGCTGACGCACTCAAGCGAGCAGAGGAGCTGGCGGTCACGGTCAAGATCGTCACCGGTGATGCACCGAGCCGGGCCGCTGCCCTTGCTGGACAGATTGGGATCGCCCTTCAGGCCGATCAGGTCATCAGCGCCGACCAGTTACGCGGAGACGACGTGCGATCTGCCGCCGAGCGGGGTCGGATCTTCGCCAACGTGGTTCCTGAAGACAAGTACCGCCTCGTCCGGGCGCTCCAGGCGAACGGCCATCACGTGGCGGTTACCGGCGATGGCGTCAACGATGCACCCGCCCTCAGCACGGCGGACGTGGGGATCGCCGTTGCCAGTGGTTCGGATGCCGCCAAGGGCGCCGCCGATCTGATCCTCCTACAGGACGACCTCGGGGTCATCGTCGACGGCCTCGAGGAAGGCCGGCGCATCTTTACGAATATCAATCGCTACCTGCTGTACACGATGGTGGGCAACTTTGCCAACGTCATGATTGTGGCCGTGGCGTCGCTGTTGCTCAGCTTTCTCCCCTTACTCCCCAGCCAGGTTCTGCTGCTGAACATCCTGTCGGACGTGCCCATGCTCGCCATCGTCACCGACAATGTCCCTTCGGACGATCTGGCTACTCCACGACGGTGGAGTATTCGAAATATCATCGAGCTCTCGTTGTACCTCGGCCTGGTTAACGCGCTGTTTACCTTCGGACTGCTCCGACTGCTGCCCTCCCACGACCCTGCCTTCGTCCGTACCGAGTGGTTTCTCTTCCTCGGTTCAACGGGGCTGACCATCTTGTTCGCAGTCAGGGTGTCGGGGAAATTCTGGAAGGAACCGATGCCGAGTCTGACGCTCCTCCTGGCCATTGGTGGGTGCTTCGCCGTGACCCTGCGGCTCATCAACGTGCCGCTGACGCGCGATCTCCTCGGTTTCGCTCCGATCAGCTGGCAAAATCAGCTCCTGATCCTCGGTTATGGGCTCGCCTACCTTGCGGTCGCCGTCGCGATCAAGCTCAGCTTCCATCGCCAGGTAGCGCCCATCCCGCACGCGCAAAGCTAGAAGATTAGCTCGCCTTCAACGCGCTGAGCCTCGCCAGGATGGTCTCAATCTCCTTGTCCTGAGCCAGCAGATGATCCTGGATCTGCAGCGAGGTGTGCAATACGGCGTCTGCATCCTCATAGGTCGCTTCCGCCCGCTTGTCTGATGCAGCGGCGAGGACGTTCTGGCCGACGATGATGATGCTGAGCAAGACGAGCTGCAGGAACGTCTGGCTGATCCATGACACGAGGACGACTGGGTTCCTCGAAGCAATCGCGGCGGGCA
Organism: uncultured Actinomycetes bacterium; assembly: GCA_964601135.1. GTDB lineage: Bacteria > Chloroflexota > Dormibacteria > CF-121 > CF-121 > CF-13. Next base: position 7,264 of record CAZRMD010000009.1, read on the forward strand.
GAGAGACGAGCGCCAGGGCAGCGAAGGCATACGCGCACCACATCGTGCCGACCCCTTGCGTGACCTTGACCGCCAGCCAGGTATTGAAGCGCGTGACGGGGTTGTTGCCCTGGGGCAACATGTCGGCGACTTTGACGGGTCGTTCTTTCCGGCGGAGCTCGATGCGAGCGTGGAGGACGGGCGTAAAGATGTTTGACATGGCGCAAAGCATGCCACGATTGGCCGGGGTTGACATTCAAGGGTGGACCGCTTACGGTAGAGCCCGCTCAATCTTGAAGATCGGGCCAAGGAGGACAAATCGTGGACCCTGCAAGTAGACGGTACGACCGAATGCCCTCCTCGCGCCCGGGAGCAGCGGCCCTGGTCTAGAGCCCTCCGGAAGCGCGAGGATGTATCGACTCGCGCGTTCATTCGAGGAGAAGGACATGGCCGCTCCGATCAAGAAGAAGACACTACCACTCACCCGCCGGCGGATTCCCCGGGCGCGGCCGGGCACCTGGCGTCTGCTCGGCCTCAGGTTCCCACGATTAGCGCTCTTCGCCGTCCTTGGGCCAGGGCTGATCAGCGGGTTTGCGGACAACGACGCTGGCGGCATCACGACCTACTCGGTGGTCGGCGCGCAATTCGGCTACGACCTGATGTGGGTAGTACTGGCCAGCATGATCGCGCTCGGGATCACGCAGGAGGTTGGCGCCAGACTGGGGCTGGCGACGGGCCAGGGTTTTGGCGGGTTGATCAGGCAGCAATATGGCATGCGGAGGGCACTCCTCCCGATCGGCGTCATGCTGCTGGCCAACCTGGGGGACACGGTTGCAGAGTTCGCCGGCATCGGTGCCGCGCTGGCGATTTTCGGTGTTCCGGTCGCCCTCAGCTCGGCGCTCGCCGCCCTGGCCATCATCGTCCTCCTCTCCCGGGCGAACTTCGGACGGATCCAGCTCATCTTTCTCGGCGTCGGCGTCGGCACGTCGTTGGCCTACGCGATTTCGGCCTTTCTCGCGCACCCGGACTGGAGCAGGGCGGCGGTGCACGCCGTGGTCCCGCATGGGAGCCTGACCGGCATCTACCTCCTGGCCGTGATGGGAACGGTGGGGACGACGATCACGCCTTGGGGCCAGGCCTTCATTCAATCCTATGTTGCGGACAAGAATCTCGGGTCGAAGGACCTGCGACTGTCTCGGCTCGACATCGCCCTCGGGGCTATCGTGACGAATGTCGTCGCCGGCTTCATCGTCATCGCCTGCGCAGCTACCCTCTGGGCGCACGGACACACGAGCATCAACGGCGCGGCCGACGCGGCCAAAGCACTCGGGCCACTCGCTGGCCGGTTCGCGGAGTTGCTCTTCGCGCTCGGTCTGCTCACGGCCTCGCTGCTCGGGCTTGGAACGGTGCCGCTGACCAGTGCCTACGCCGTGACGGAGGCGTTTGGTTGGGAATCCGGTCTCGACCGCACCTGGCGGCAGGCCCCCGCCTTCTATGGGCTCCTTGCCTTCTTCATCGGCTTCGCCGCGCTCTTCATTCTTATCCCGGGCCTGCCACTGATCGCCGTCATGTATCTGTCGCAGGTCTTCGATGGGCTCCTCTTGCCGTTCATCCTGATCTTCGTCATGCTGATGAGCCGCGATCGGCGCCTCCTCGGACGGTTGCGAAGTGGCCGCATCCTGCTGGTAGCCGGGTGGACAGTAACCATCCTGATCAGCCTGCTCTCGGTCGGGCTCGTCGTCAGCCCACTTCTCTTCAAGTCGTGACGACGGACGGGGGCTTAGAAAAGTTGGCTGAAGCGAATTCGTGTCAGTCGCCAGAAGAAATCGGGCTCAAAGATCGGATCGGTAGTCTTCAGCGGCATGGTCGCCTTTTCCGCGCCGACCTGAATCGTTAGCGTTCCCACAGTCGTCCCCGACGCCAGCGGCGCCTTGACCTGCCGCAGATCGGGTCGCAGATGGAGGACCATGCCGTCGTAGACGACCCAGTTCAGTTCCTGGTCCGAAAATACGGTCGCTTTATCGCCCCACGGCGCGTCGTACTCGGCGATCACCTGAAGCGTCGAGAGAACCGTCCGATCGTGCAGCGCTGGACTGATCGCGTGAATCAGGTTCGTCGCTGTGGTAAAGGCGTCGTCGAGGGTTGGCAATCCCATGATGGCGCCAAAAATCCGCGCAGACTTTTGACCCGCAGTGACATCGGCGGCGAAGACGAAGCACGCACCGGCGGGGCGGCTCGACCCGGTCTTGACGCCGATGATGCCGTCCGACCCGACGTCGCGGTTGACGTTGTAGACCCGTCCCGCAACCGGCAGCGTCGCCTCCGGTTGTCCCACGATCTCGGCAAAGACCGGATCGCGCATGGCCACCTCCGCCAGGGTGATCAGATCGCCGGGCGACGCAATGGAATCCGCGGAAATGCCGCTGACATCGGCGTAGTGGGTGTGGGTGAGCCCGAGTCCGGCCGCGCGCACATTCATCTTGTCGACGAACGCCGCCAGCGATCCGGAGTCCCAGGCCGCCAGCAGCTCGGCGATGTTGTTACCCGAAGGGACGAGGAGAGCCTGGAGAGCCTGGTATTCGCTCAGCTGCTCGCCGGCCGCCACCGGAAAGACGGATTGGCCTTGCGTATTCTCGCTCTGATAAGTCGCGACGTCGGCGTCGGTCACCGGAACCATTGGTCCTTGCTGGGCCAGGCGGAGGGGGTGGTCTTCAAGGATCAACAGGCCGGTCATGATCTTCACCGTGCTCGCCATTGGCAGGGCAACTTGCGGCCCGTAGGTTGCGATGGTCCCGAGTTGATCCACAGCCACCGCCGCGCTGCCGGTGGCTGGCCAGGGCAGGCTGGGCGGCGTCGGACCGATTTGCGAATTGCTCGGTTGCAGGATGGTGGCCCCGATGGCGGGCACCGGGCGCAGGAGCTGGAACGTCAAGACGCCCACCATCAGCGCCACCACGAGTCCGATCCCCAGCCCGGTGCGAAAACCTGGACTGGTTGCGGCCAACCGGCGAGCCAGGTATGGAGCTGACCTCAACGCCACCAGCGTAAGCCTGCGATCTCGAGAGCAAGGCTCACCGGCTGCTCCCGGTCGGCTTCCAGCCGGGAAACTCGAGGCCGGCGTGGAGCCGACGCCGGCGTCTCCGTCGACGCCGTGACAGCGCTGCGCACCTCACCGGCTAGCGAGCCGAAGCCCCGGCGCTTGACCTCTAACTCGAGCCAATCATGCGTCCATACCTGCTCGCGTCGTTGGAGGAACGCGAGAACCCGATCATCCTTCGAAGGAACGTGCTGATACAAAGTCATTTTCACCACGCCGGCACGCTCGATGATCGTGTCCACGCCAACAGCCCGCACTCCATGCCGGCTGAAGAGATCGTAGGCTGCCGTTACCAGCCGCTCGCGAGCGTCGCGAGGTTCCCCTCGCTCCTTATGACTGATCCGGCGGAGTGACCCTATCCCCTTCCTTTCTGCATAATGAACAGACTGTTCTGTCTATAGGGAGGGAGGGATCGCCGACCATCGCGTCGCCAGTCCAGCACTGGTCGATCGATTGCTCGAGCGGGTAGCCGCCGCGGTCGATGCCGACCGAGCGACGCTGTCACGCATTGACGGTGACTCGGTCGTGATCGAGGGCGGTTTCGACGGCGATGGGGCTCCCCTCATGCGCGGAAGCCGCTGGCAGATCACGGCGCCTGAATTTCAGCGGCTCGTCGTCGACGCCGAGCCTTCGATTCATACCTACGATCCAGCCACCCTGCCGAGCCCGTTCCAAGAGCAACTTGGCAACGTTCGCCACACCGTGACGGTGCCTGTTGTTCTCGATGGCAAGGTGGTCGGCTCGGTTGCTGCCCATCGGCGGCGCGATCGCCCATTCGACTCCAGCGAACTCACCGCGCTCCGCGAGCTCGGCAACCTCGCCGTGCTGGCGCTGGAAAACTCGATGCTGCGCGACCAGGCCCTGGCGGCCGACACGCAGGCCCGCAGCAGTGACGAGCGATTCCGACTGCTGGTAGAAAGCGTCAGAGATTACGCCATCTTCATGCTCGATCCGGCCGGGCACGTCACCAGCTGGAATCGAGGGGCCGAGCGGATCAAGGGCTATCGTGCCGGGGAGATCATCGGCCGTCACTTCTCGGTCTTGTACCGCCCCGAGGACGTTGCTGCGGGTGAGCCAGTCCGCGGGCTGACCACGGCCGAACAGGAAGGCCGGTTCGAGGCCGAGGGCTGGCGCTTGCGGAAAGATGGCACGCCGTTCTGGGCGAATGTGGTGATCACAGCGCTTCGAGATGAATCTGGTCAGTTACAGGGATTCGCCAAAGTCACGCGTGACATTACCGAGCGTAAGCGGATCCAGGATCAACTCCTCGATGCGGAACGGCGGGAAGCTGCCCGCCTGCGTGAGCTGGCCGACCAACTAGCCGGGATCGACCGGGCGAAATCCGAATTCCTCAAGCTGGCCTCGCACGAGCTGCGCACGCCCGTGGCACTGCTCCAGGGCTACTTATCGCTATTTGAGGAGGGCGATCTTGGCACCTTGAACACGACTGGCAAGCGCGCCATTTCCGTGATGCGGACGCAGGCCGTGGAGCTGACATTGCTGATCGAGCAGATGCTCGAGGCGGCCCGGCTCGAACAGGGGTTGGTGACCCTACGGTTGGAGGAGTTCGATCTCCGGGACGTGGCGGCCCAGGCGGTGGAGTGGGTGCGAAGGCTTGCGAGCTTCAATCATGAGGTAACCCTTTTCGCTCCGAGCCAGCCGATCCGGGTCTTCGCCGACCGTGGACGGATGTCCACCGTGGTCCGGAGCCTGCTCGACAACGCCGTGAAGTACTCGCCGGAAGGTGGCCACATCAGCTGCGACGTACGGCAGAAAGACGGTTGGGCGATGGTCAGCGTCAAAGACGAGGGCCTGGGAATCGAACCCGAGCAGCGCGACCAGCTGTTCCGGCCGTTCGGCCGAGTCGTCACCACCGATACGGCCGACATCGGCGGCGCTGGGCTGGATCTGTACCTGGCCCGCGAGCTGACCCGGCTGCAGGGGGGAGAGCTGGCAGCGGCGTCGGATCAGGGGCGAGGCAGCGTCTTCACGTTGTCGGTTCCGCTCGTCCCCGTCGAAGCACCGATCCCGAGACCCGTCACGGCCTAGTCGTCCGCACTACCCGGGTCGGGATCACCCTATTCGCATTCATTGGGGTCGAAGTCGAAGGTCCTTTCGTCTTCAGGACTTTGGTTCATAAATGAACCGACTGTCGGTCTGTTATAGTGCGGCCATGCCCAGGACTGTCGATCTCGAGAGACACACCGTTCGCCGGGAGGCCTTCCTCGACGTCGCCCAGAAGCTGATCCAGACCAGGGGCTACGAGCAGATGAGCATCCAGGATGTGCTGGATGCGCTCGAGACGTCCCGAGGCGCCTTTTACCACTACTTCGACTCGAAGCAGGCGCTCCTCGAAGGCGTGGTCGAGCGCTTCGCCGATGCCGCCATGACAACGGTGGCTCCGATCGGGGCCGACCCGCAACTGCCTGCTCTCCGAAAGCTCGAGAAGGTTGTGCGCGGGATTGCTCAGTTCAAGGCGGAACAGAAAGCCCTGGTGCTGGCGATCATCGACGTGTGGAACTCCGACGCGAACGCGATCGTTCGCGAGAAAGTTCGCCGGATGACCGCGACCCGACTCGGACCGATCATCTCGGCCGTCATCCGCCAGGGCATTACCGAGGGCACCGTCACCGCCGGTTCCCCGCATGAAACGGCCAGGATCATCATCTACCTGGTCCTGGGCTTCCAGCAGGTGGCCACCGAACAGTTCCTCGCGCGCCAGGCCGGCTCGATCACCTTTACGGAGGTCCAACAAACCTACGCCGCCTTCACCGAGGCGGTCGAACGGATTCTCGGTGCTCCCCCAGGCTCCGTCACGCTCGTCGATCAGGCGACCCTACATTTCTGGTTTGGCTGAAGAGGTGGGAATCATGACTGCAATCATCGACGTCGACCACTTGACCAAGAGCTACGGCGGCAAGCGAGGCATCAGCGATGTCTCGTTTGAAGTGCCCGAAGGCGAGGTCTTCGGTTTTCTCGGGCCCAACGGCGCGGGGAAGACCACGACCATTCGGCTGCTGATGGCGCTACTGCGTGCCGATGCCGGGACGGCACAGATCGCCGGCCTCGACAGCTGGGCGCAATCGCTGGAGATCAAGCGGCTGGTCGGCTACGTGCCGGGCGAGCCGTCGCTAGACCCCAATCTCACGGGTGGCCAGATCCTCGAGTACTTTGCTCACCTGCGCGGCGGCGTCGACCAGGCGTATCTGAAGCATCTGATCCAGCGACTCGATTTCGACCCGACCCGTAAGTTCCGCCAGTATTCCAGCGGCAACAAGCGGAAGGTCGTCCTGATCCAGGCCTTCATGCATCGTCCGCGCTTGCTGATCCTGGACGAGCCGACCAACGGTCTCGATCCGCTCAATCAGCAGGAGTTCGCCCGCATGGTCAAGGAGGTGCACGATGACGGGCGCACGGTTTTTCTTTCCTCTCACATTCTGAGTGAGGTGGAGCAGATGTGCTCGCGGGTGGGAATCATCCGCGAGGGGCGCCTGGTGCGCGTGGGCGGCGTCGCCGAGATCAAGGACATCAAACGCCACGAGATCACCATCACGTTCGCGAACGCTGTCCCGGCTGATGCCTTCCGCTCGTTGAGCGGGGTCGCCCAGGTGGACGCGATGCCGGGCGGCAACAGCCTACGGCTGACGGTTCAGGGCGGCGCGGATGCCGTGATCAAAGCGGCGGCGCGATACCCGGTTGTCACGCTGACCAGCCATGAGCCCAGCCTGGAAGAGATCTTCCTCCGCTATTACGAGGGCGACGGCCAGGTCCCGGAGGTACGAAATGTGGTTTAGCAGTATTTACCTCAAGACCCTACGAGATTTTCGGATCGCCATCCTGGCCTGGGGCATCGGGATCGGGCTCCTCGTCTTCATTGTTCTCCAGTCGTTCCCATCGCTGGTCACGACCGCAGCGGCCCGCGCGTCCCTGATCGCGCTGGCCCAGGGATTTAGCTGGCTGGCCCAGCCGGTGGCGGTCGACACGCCGGGCGGGTACGCGACGTTCAAGTACGGTCCGACCATTCTGTTGATTGCGATCTGGGCGCTGACGGCCGGCGCCAGGGTTCTCCGTGGCGAGGAGGAGCGCGGCTCGATGGACGTCCTTCTGTCCCTGCCCGAAACTCGCTGGCGCGTGGGCCTCGAGAAGGTGGCGGCGGTGTGGACCGCCCTCCTTGGCATGGGCGTGTTGATCGCCGTCATGGTGTTTGTGGGAGGCGAGCGGGTAAACGCCGGCTTCACCTTCGGCGATTCCGCGCTTTTCAGTCTGAACCTGATCCTGACTTGCGGCGTCTTTGCGAGCGTTGCGCTGCTGGTCTCGCAATTCACCGTCGAGCGAGGATCAGCAGCAGGGGTAACTGGTGCGCTGTTCGTCGTCTTCATCGTGCTCGATATGGTCCACCGGGTCATTCCGAGCGCCGAGTGGATCAGCCGGCTGTCGCCCGTCTATTACTACAACCTGACCCGCCCGCTCGTGCCTGGCTTTCACAGCAATCTTGCCGGCCTCCTCGTGCTTTTCGGAATAAATCTGGTCCTCACTGCCATTGCGGTCTGGTTGTTCAGCCGCCACGATGTCGGGGCGACGGTAGCCCTGCCGGGCTGGCTGCGTCGGCCGGAGCGACCGGGCCGTCGCGAACAGCCCCTGCCGGTGAACGAATGGTCGCTCCGCTCGGTCTACGCGCGCAGCCTGGCAATGATCGCCCGCCCCACGCTGTGGTGGACCCTGGGCATCGCCGGCTTTGCCGCCTGGATGGTGGTCGTCGTTAAGCAGACCGAGTCGCAGCTGGTGCCGCTTTTCCAGAGCTCGCCGACGCTCAAGGAGTTCGTCACCGTCCTCGGCGGCAGCAGCGTCGCCACCAATGCCACCATCCTGAGCGCCCTCTTCGCCTTCTTGCCCGTCGCCCTCATGGCATTTGCCCTCACGCAAACGAACCGCTGGGCCGCCGATGAAGAGGATGGACGCCTGGAGCTCGTCCTCGCTACCCCGCAGCCGCGGGTGCAGGTGCTGGGTGGACGCTTTGCGGCGCTCACCACGTCGGCCGTCCTGATCGGCGTCGTGACGCTGCTGGTGACGGCCGCGACATCCACCCTGAGTGGTGTCAAGCTCGATGGCGGAAACCTGGCGGCGGCGTCGTTGAGCATGATTCCGCTCGGCTTGCTGGTCGCGGCGCTTGGTTACCTTTTCGCGGGCTGGCTTCGCACGGCGATCGACACCGGCGTGCTCAGCTTCTCACTGGTGGTCTGGGTGTTCATCAGCTTCATCGGCCCCGGGCTGAACTGGCCGGACTCGACGCTGCGGATCTCGCCCCTCTACTACTACGGCACCCCACTGCTCCATGGCCTGCGAGTGGCCGACACGCTCGGGATTCTTGCAGTGAGCGCCGTCGCGCTGGCGGTGGCATCCATGCGTTTTGCCCGCAAGGACATCGGTCGCTGACCGCAGATCAGGAAATGGCCGTCAGCGTTCGAGGCGGCGGGAAATCTCGCGCGAGGTTTGGCGCCTCGACCTGGAAGAGCTGTTCCGGGTCAGGCAGACCATGCAGCTCGTAGCGACCTAACATTCGAAAACCGATTCCCTTCGGTACGGATCCAATGATTGCATCGCGGGTCGCCTGTGACAGCAGGGTCTGGCCCCCGTGGGCGGCGAAGCAGATTCGAGCGGCGGTGTGGACAGCGAGACCGATGTAGCCCGTATCCGTCAGGGTCGTCCGGCCGGCATGTAACCCGATGCGAACTCGAACGGCAACGCCGTTCGGCCAGTTGCGCCCCGCGATGCCTCGCTGCATCGCGAGCGCGGCGCTAAGCGCGGCCGGCGCCCGCTCGAAGACGGCCGTCATCTCATCGGCTCGCGTTTCGACGTCGCGGCCGCCGGCCGTTCGAATGGCGTTCCGAAGCACGCGCCGAATGTCCTCGAGCAGGGCTTCGTATCGCTCGCCAAGCTTTCGGACCAGACCGGTCGAGTCCTCGATATCGCTGAAGAGGAAGGTCACGAAGCCCGACGGCAGGCTGCGCACGTCCTGGACGCTGGCCCGGATCTCCGCATGCATCCACTGGTTTTCAATCGCGAGCCTGACGGCCGCCGTGACGTTGCGCATCAGTCCGGCGTCATTGAGGATGCCGCGGCGGTGGACAAGGGCGGCCATCGGGCGGCCACCGCTGTCGAGCAGGGTTGCCGCCCGATCGGATCCGTCAGCCGGAAGCGCCACGGCGTTTCCGTTGTTGTCGAGGTACGACCGCGTCGATTCGGACCAGTAGAGCACCAGGAGTGTCGGATCTCCCAGGAGCATGCGCAACCGTTCCTCCATTTGCTGCGGCGTTCCGAGCCCGCCAAGCTCGACGACTGCCTTACCCGCGGCGGCGTGCTCGCTCTGCGTGCGCAGCTGGCCGGTCATGAAGCCCACCGGGATGATGCCGTATTTCTTGGCCGCTCGCAGAAGTCGCGTCCGCGCTCGATCGCGGGCCGCTTCGTCGTCGAAGGTCGTCTGGTTGAAGCGGGCGAGCGCGTTGCGTACGTGAGCCTCATCGTTGATGGGGAGGCGGCGTCGGCCGCGCGAGTCGATGTAGGCGAAGGCGGAGTCAGCAAGGCGAGATCGAGTCTTTGCATCGAGGGGTGCCATGCGCCTCTGCCATCATCCCAAAACGGCGTATATAGGTATAGGGTGAAGAGACTGTGAATACGCCGCAGAGCGGGATCTTCGGCCTTGGAACGTCCTCGACGGACGCCATTCGCGAATTCGCCAGCATCAAAGAGCCCGCCTAGCTGCTATAAGTCGGACATGGTCCAGATGGCCACCCGGCCACGCACAGCCCATCCGGCGCGGGACCTGTGCCTGGCGCCGGGGCGCACCGTCGACGCCCCGCTCACCGAAGGCGGCCGATACGGCCGGATGTTTCCGGACTTGCCGACGGCGAGCTTCGATGACGATGCCTTGCTCGCGCTCGGCATCGAGGGCGGTATCTGCGACGGCACTGCGTGCGATGTCGACGGCCGAGTCGAGGCAGGCCAGCCCCTCTTTGGCCAGTACATCGCGCACGATCTGACGGCGGACCGGTCGCCGTTGCGTGCGCATGCCGACATCAACAGCCTGCGCAATGTCCGCTCGCCGCGCGCCAACCTCGAAGCGCTCTACGGAGGCGGGCCGGTCGGTTCGCCCTACCTCTACGATCAGGCAGATTCGGCCAAGCTGCTCGTCGGCCTGGATGGGCGTGACCTGCCGAGAAACCAGCAGGGCGTTGCGTTAATTGGTGATCCGCGCAACGACGTCCACGCGTTCATGACCGGCGTGCAGGTCGCCTTCATCCGGGCACACAACGTGCTTGTCGACCGGCTGCGGGACGACGGTGTAGCGGAAGCGGATCTCTTCACCGATGCTCGCGTGGCGCTCAGCTGGCATTACCAGTGGGTAATCCTCAACGACTTCCTGCCGACGCTCGTCGGCGCCGAAATGACGTCCAGCGTGCTGCGCGATGGCCCGCGCGTTTATCGTCCCGCTGGTGAGCCGTTCATCCCGGTTGAATTCGCCGACGCCGCCTACCGCTACGGCCACTCGCAAATCAAGGGGGACTACCAGGTGCGCCCCGGCGGCGGGCGCTACGCGGTGTTCCCCGACCTGGCCGGCTTCCGGCCCCTCGAGGCTGAGCATGTCATCGATTGGACGCTCCTCTTCGATGTTCCGGGTCATCCGGCGGCGCAACGTGCCAAGACGATCGATGGGAAGCTGCCAGCGTCGCTTATCCGGCTTCCGGAGTCGATCACCGGCGCGGTCGAGGTCACGGCTTACCGCTCCCTCGCGGGGCGGGACCTCCAGCGGGGGATGGGAACGGGTTTGCCGTCGGGCGAGGCGGTTGCCCGCGCCATCGGTGCCAAGCCGCTGACCCGCGAGGAGCTCGCGCTTGGCGACTGGCGCGACGAAACGCCGCTATGGCTGTACGTCCTCCGCGAGGCCGCCTCGCGTGGCGACGGTGATCGCCTCGGCGAAGTCGGTGGCCGGATCGTCGCCGAGGTCCTCATCGGAGTCATTCGCAGGGATCCAGAGTCATACCTTGCAAACGACCCGTCGTGGCGACCGACGCTTCCGTCGCACGAAGCGGGCCGCTTCAAAATTCGGGATCTGCTCGCCCCAGCGAATTAGCGACCCAGCGCCGACCCAACCAATCTCGGTCTGCTCCGGCTGTGGCGTAAGACTCGCGAGCCAGGGCCTGGCTCCTGACTTTCGAGCCAACGCATCGGGTGAATGCCGCGCCTTGATGAATGAGCTGACGTATTACACGCTGGCCCACCGTGCCCCGACGTTCATCCATCAGCACCTCGTCGACGCCTACGGCGCGCAACACGTGCGAGAATCGAAGTCCACCATCGGCGCGGCCTTCGTCCTGGCCGGTCTCTACCTGGCGATCGAGCGAGGATTCACCGGCCGGCAGGTGCAAAAGCTGCACATGCTTATGGGGAACCAATCCAAGGTATGGCCAAGATTCACGCCACCTGCCCATGTGGGAGCCGTGACGGTAGCTGATGTCGTGGCCGTCGAGCCCGGGCCTGGCCGCGACCAGGCAATCATGGAGTGGTGCGCCACGGTGTGGAAGGCATGGGCCGCCGATCAGCAACGCGTGCGGGCGATGGTGGACCCGTTTCTTAGCTAACCCGCGACAACGCCGCTTCAAGCTCGGCACGAAAGGGAGGCTCGGCTCCTTGCCTGGTGCACGTCAACGCCGCGGCCATGCAGGAAAACTCGAGGAGTGACTCAACATCCTTCATCGAGAGGCTCAACGCCGGGTCCAGTAAATCGCGATCGTAGAGCCAGGCCAGGGCAGCGGCGCCGAACGCATCGCCGGCGCCGATGGTGTCGACGACCTCAACGGGGACGGCCGGCACGCTCACCCAACCGGCCGGCGTCGCTCCATACGCTCCAGCTGCTCCCAGAGTCACCACAACGAGGCGAACGCCGGCGCCGATGATTCGTTCCGCCGCGCCCGCATAGTCGATGTCCGGGTAGAGCCAATTGAGATCTTCGACGCTCGCCTTGACCGCCGTCGTCTGCGTGATGAGCCACTCGAGGCGCTGCCGGTACTCTGGATCGGCATCGAGCGCAGTCCGGATGTTCGGATCGAGCATGACCAGGCGCGTATGGCTCTGGCGCCGGACCAGCTCCGTGAGGGTTGTTGCGATGGGCTGCAGCGCCAGGCCGAGCGTTCCAAGATGAATGGCGTCGACCTCGGCAGGCAGCTCAGCGGGAATCATATCTCGCGTCAGCTCAGGCGCCGATGTCCCCTGGACTGAAAACTCGTACTCGGCAAGGCCATCGTCCCCAACGCGGGCGACCGCGACCGTGGTGGGCTCGGGCCCGAAGCTGGCGAGGGCTAGGCTCGCCCCGTCGGCCTTCAGCCGGTCAGTCAACAGTCGCCCGTACTCGTCGTTCGAAAAGTGCCCGAGAAATGCGGTCGGGACCGCCAGCCGAGCGAGCGCCCGCGCCGTGTTGAACGGGCCGCCGCCGGGGGATGGGCTCCTCGACCCGTTGCCGCTGATGACCATATCGATCAGCGCTTCGCCGCAAACGACGATCACGGCCGGATTTCGCCAGATCCCCGGGTAATGAGCCGCGTAGGAACGATCAAATGGACGGATGGCGAGTGATCACCATCGATGCGCTTGAAGAGCTGCTCGGCTGCTTTCCTTCCTATGGCCGACGGGTCCTGGGCGACTACCGTGATGCCGGGCTCGAGCAGGTCGGCGAGGAGGACGTCGTCGAAGCCGACGAGCGCGATCTGGTGGTGGAGGTTCATCCGGTGCAGGATTCGACTGGCGCCGATGGTCAGCAGGTTTTGACTCGTGAACAAGGCGGTCGGAGCTTGCGGCAACGCTAGCAGCTCGGCGGCAGCGGCTTCGGCCCTATCCAGCCCATGAACGTCGAGCCGAACGAGCTGTGGATGGAGCTCGAGCCCCGACGCTGCAAGCTCCTCTTGGTATCCCCTATAGCGGTCGGCCGCGGTCGTGATCGTCATCAGGTCTCCCAGGTAGCCAATTCGCTTGTGTCCGTTGGCGATCAGGTGCGCCACGCCGTGCCTGGCTCCAGCCCTGTTATCCGTCAGAACGCTATCAGCATCGAGGAAGGCCGGCGGCCGGTCGACGAAGACCATGGAAGTCCCGGCCCGGCGCTCGCTCAGGAGATAGCTGTGGTCATGGCTGGCCGGAACGATGATTAGCCCATCGACCCGCCGGGAGGTGAAGGCGTCGATGAGCTGCTGTTCGCGGGCCTCGTCCTCATCCGAGCTGCCGGCCAGCACCAGGACGCCGCGCTTGAGGGCCACGTCTTCGATTTCGCGATGGAGAGCCGATGAAAACGGGTTGGCGACGTCCTCCAGGAGGACGCCGATCGTCGAGCTCTTCCGATCCGAACGCCGCAGGCTGCTCGCCGCATGGTTGTGCCGGTAGTCGAGCCGGTCGACGGCAGCCAGGACGCGGGAACGGACCTCGTCCGAGACGGCCGGTTCCGTATTGATCACCCGGGAGACCGTCTTCAAGCTCACTCCTGCCAGGGCGGCGACTTCCCGCATGGTGGGGCGTCCGTGGGACCCGGCCCGCGCATTTGCCAACGTTAACCCCCTTTATCCTCTGTTCTCGAATTTGGTCGGGCCCACGAATACGGCTTGCGCCTCGACGAACACTATGTTATAAGTTGATAACGTTGTCAATTTGAGTCGGCCCAAGGGATAACCCGGGGGCGGCTGGCGCCTCCGGCGATTAAGGAGGGTGGTCGCATGAGCGACGGGAGACACCGGCTACCGCGGCGTGCGCTGATCAGATCCCACGGAATTGTGGCGATCCCGCTATTGGTTGCGGCGCTCGTCGGAACCGCTTGCGGGGCGGGCGGTGGAAGTGGGGGAGGTACGACCTCGATCACGGTTGCCGCAGTCGGGAACCCGCAAATGGAAGACCTGCAAAAGCTGGTTTCCGAGTTTCAGAAGGACCACTCGAACATCCAGGTCAACATCCGGATCCTGCCGGAGAATCAGCTCCGCCAGCAGGAGACCCAGGATGTTGCGACCCACAGCGGCCGGTTCGACCTGTTCATGATCGGAACCTATGAGGTGCCGCTATGGGCCAAGAACGGATGGATCGAAAATCTGGGCCCGTACGTCAATAAGACGTCGGGCTACGACGCCGGCGACCTGGTGCCCGGTGTGTCGAAGGCGCTTTCATACAACGGAAGCCTTTACGCTGTGCCGTTCTACGCCGAGTCCTCCTTCCTGATGTACCGGAAGGACATGCTCTCGCAGGCGGGCGTGAACCTGTCGACGAGTCCCACCTGGGATGAAGTCGCGGCGGCGGCACACAAGGTCAACAACCCCAGCAAGGGGATCTCGGGGATTTGCCTCCGCGGCCTTCCGGGCTGGGGCGAGCAGCTTGCTCCGCTGGATACCGTCGTCAATACCTTCGGCGGCCGCTGGTTCGACCAGAGCTGGAATGCGCAGCTCACCTCGCCGAAGTTCAGAGAAGCGGTCACGTTTTATATCAACCTTCTGAAGACCGCCGGCGAGCCGGGCGCGGCCAACTCCGGATTCGGCGAATGCCTGAATGCCTACAACAGCGGGAAGACCGCGATGTGGTACGACGCCACGGTGGGCGCCAGCAACTTCACCGGGGACGCCGCCACCAACTCGGGCTATGCCCTGGCGCCAACCAGGGACAAGCCGTACTCCGGTTGGCTGTGGGCCTGGTCGCTCGGCATTCCCTCGACCAGCACCAAGAAGGATGCCGCCTGGACCTTCGCCTCGTGGGCGACCTCCAAGGACTACATCAAGCTCGTGGGGAACAAGCTCGGCTGGAACCACGTTCCGCCGGGCACTCGCACATCCACCTATCAAATACCCGATTATCAGAAGGTCGCCGGATCGTTTGCGCAGCTGACTCTCGATTCGATCGCCCACGCCGATGTTAACCATCCCACCGTGGATCCGGTGCCATACACCGGCATCCAGTACGTCGACATCCCCGAGTTTCAAGACCTGGGTACTGCAGTATCCCAGCAGTTCGCCGCCGCGATTGCCGGCACCACCAGCATCGACAACGCGCTGCAGCAGGCGCAGCAGCTGGCCGACGCCGTAGGAAAAAAGTACAGAGGCGGATGACCGCCGCCCTGGCAACATAACGATGGCTCGCGTGACGGTCCAGCCATCGAGTCCAGCCGCGCTCGGAAGCGGAGGCGTTCGAGCTCGCTCGCTCGCCTCCGCTGCTCGCTGGGAGGGCTGGGTGCGCCGGCTTCCGGTGCTTCCCGCGCTGATCTACGTCGTCCTGGTCACCCAGGTCCCTTTCATCCTCACCATCGTCTATAGCCTGCAGAGCTGGAACCTGCTCAGCCTGGCACCGGCCCGCTTCATTGGCCTGCGGAACTACCTTGACGTCTTGAGCGATCCCAGCATCCGGATTGCTATCTGGAACACGATCGTCCTGACGGTCTGTGCCGTTGCCATCTCGGTGACGCTGGGTGTTGGCATTGCGATGCTCCTCAACCGGGAAATCTTCGGCAAGGGTGTCGTGCGAACACTGATGATCGGACCCTTCCTGGTCATGCCCACCGCCGCTGCCCTGATGTGGAAAGACACCCTCCTCAATCCGCTCAGCGGCTTCGTCAACTACATCCTCAGTCCGATCGGTCTGGGAACTTTCGACTTCATCAATCGCTTCCCGATGGCGTCGATCGTCGGGATCGAGGTCTGGCGCTGGACACCCTTCATGATGCTGATCGTGCTGGCCGGCCTCCAATCCCAGAACCAGGAGGTGCTCGAAGCGGCGAGAGTCGACGGCGCCCGGGCTCTGCAGATGTTCCGCTATATCACGCTGCCCTTCATCCGCCCCTTCATCGAACTGGGCGCGCTGCTGGGGTCGCTCTTCATTGTCCAGACCTTCGACAGCATCTTCATGATCACCCAGGGTGGCCCGGGCCAGCTGACCACCAACCTTCCGTTCAAGCTCTACCTCGTGGCCTTTCAGGCCTTCGACATCGGCAAGGCGTCGGCGATCGGGGTCCTGGCCGTCATCCTGACCATGATCGTGGCGACCTTCGCGCTCAGGACGCTGTTCACCATCTTCCAGGTTGAGGTGAAGCGATGAGTGTCGTGGCGGTCCAGTCCCGAGGCGGCCGGGCAAGGGTATCCAAGATCGCCTGGTCGGCGCTCGCCTGGCTGGTCGCGATTCTTTTCTTCTTCCCTGTCCTGTGGATGGCGCTCGAGGGCTTAAAGACGGAGGTCCAGGCAGCCAGCATTCCGCCGACCATCTTCTTTACGCCGACGCTGACGGCGCTGCAAGAAGTGCTTTCGCGCGACTTTCCCCCCTATTTGATTAACTCTGCGACCGCCACCATCGGATCGACGCTTTTGGTCCTGCTGCTTGGCCTGCCAGCCGCGTACGCGCTCTCCATCCGTCCCGTCAAGCGAAGCCGCGACGTGCTGTTCTTCTTTATCTCGACACGTTTCCTGCCCTTTGCCGCGAGCCTTGTTCCGCTGTACATCCTGGCCCGGGACCTGCACCTGCTCGACAACATCATGGCGCTGGTGATCATCTACACGACGATCAATCTGCCGCTGGGGATCTGGCTGCTGCGTTCGTTCATGCTCGAGCTGCCCCACGAGCTCATCGAGGCCGCCCGGGTCGACGGCGCCAGCATGCGCCACGAGCTGATCAACATCGTGCTGCCGCTGATCACACCAGGCATCGCGGCCACGTCGCTGATCTGCTTGATCTTCGCCTGGAACGAATTCTTCTACGCCGTCAACTTCACTACCACCATCGCCGCCACCTCGCCCATCTTCCTGGTGGGCTTTATCAGCGGTCGCGGCCTGTTTTACGCGAAGCTAGCAGCGGCGGCCACGCTGGCCAGTCTTCCCGTGCTGCTGGCCGGATGGATCGCGCAGAAGCAACTGATCCGCGGTCTTACGATGGGGGCGGTGAAATGAAAGCGGTCGTCTTCGAACGGCCGGGTCAAATGGCGGTGACCGAGCTCGCCGACCCGACGCCGGGGCCGTCTGACCTGATTCTCCGCGTCGAGGCCTGCGGGATCTGTGGCACCGACCTGCATCTGCTCCAGGGAGACGTTTCTCAGGCTCGATACCCGGTTGTCCCGGGTCACGAGTTTTGCGGCGAGGTGATCGCTGTCGGCCGAGCGGTGGCCAACGTTCGCGTCGGCGACTTTGTGGCGGTCGACCCCAACCTTCCCGACGGAACCTGCCAGTTCTGCCGCATGGGCAAGACCAACCTCTGCGAAAATTACAGTGCGCTGGGGGTTACCCTCAACGGGGCCTGCGCCGAGCTGGTCCGTGTGCCGTCCTTTGTCGCGTTTGCCATGCCCCCGGACCTGCCGCGACGATGGGGAACGCTGGTCGAGCCGCTCTCCTGCGCTGTTCATGGATTGGACCAGGTCGGCGTGCGGCTAGCGGATCGATACCTGATCTATGGCGCGGGGACGATGGGCCTGATGCTGGCGCAGCTGGCGCGGCACGCAGGCGCTGCCGGCGTCGAAATGGTGGACAAGAACCCGGCCCGCTTCGAGCTGGCCAGACGACTGGCCGCCGACCGGATCGCCGAGTCGGCTGACCGCTTCGAGCGACCCGGCGGCTGGGACGTCGTCATCGATGCCACCGGTGCGGTCGGGGCGATCGAGGATGGGCTCCGACGGGTGAGACGGGGTGGCACCTTCCTGGTGTTCGGGGTCGCGGGCGCGGAAGCCCAAGCGAGGTTTTTCCCCTTTAACGTCTATCGCGACGAGATCCGGATCATCGGGTCGATGGCCGTCCTGCACAGCTTCGAACGGGCGCTCGAGCTCGTGGTCAGGGGCGCGATCGACAGCGAGGCGATGATCAGCCACCAATTTTCACTCGACGATTACCCGGCGGCCATCGAAACCTTCAAGAGCGGCGCCGGTCTCAAGATTCAAATCGTTCCGTCGCTCCCGGCGGGCGAGGGACGCGAGGTTGGGGCGCAGCAGGCGGTCACGACCAGCTAGCGCCGGCCTTCTATCATCGGGTACATCATGGCGACGCTCTGGAAGCTTCCAAGCCTCGACCACCTGAGCCTGTTCTTGCGCGGCCTTCCGATGCAGTACGAGTCTGTTGGAGCAACGCGGGTTCTGGCGTCGATGGAGCTGGGTCCGGACCAGCACACGCCATGGGGCGTCGTCCACGGAGGCGCTTACACGACGGCGATCGAGAGCGTTGCCAGCGTCGGCGCTTCGGCGGCGGTCCTCGAGCGAGGACAGTTCGCCGTCGGGGTCAACAACAACACGGATTTCATCCGGCCACTGATCGCCGGCAAGGTACAGGTGGTCGGCGAACCAATCCAGCAAGGTGCGACACAGCAGCTGTGGCAGGTGGTCATCACCCGCGCCAGCGATGGCAAGCTGCTGGCACGTGGGCAGGTGCGACTGCAGAACGTCCCGCTCCCGGACACGTCGGCTGCCAGCCACGCTGAGCCGACGAGATGAGGTAGCGCCCTGGTCCATCGCTTATCCGCGCCGATCACCTCGACTGATCATCATCGCGGTCAACTCGACGCGCCGCTTCACCGTGGCGGCTACCGGGCGGCGGAGTTGATCGACGCGCTCAAGCGCAGTTACGCCGCCCCCTAGCCCAGCCATAGCCTCGCAGCAGCGATAACAGATAAAGTGTTAGTATTGCTATCACTCATTCATGACCCAAGTTCTGATCGTCGATGACGACCCGACCATCCGTTCGATGATGCGACTGATGCTGGAAGGGGCCGGGTACGAGACGCACGAGGCCCCACACGGCGCGATTGCGTTGGAGCGGATCGCTCGATCGCGTCCAGACCTGGTCCTCACGAACATCATGATGCCGGTGGTCGACGGGATCAGCCTGGTTCGACAGTTACGTGCGAATCCCATCACGGCGGCGCTTCCAATCCTGGTCATTAGCGGTCTACCCGACGCGGCCGCGTTAGTCGGTCAGGCGAGTGCCATGCTGCTGAAGCCGTTTGTCCAGGACCAACTATTGGCCATGGTCAGCTCGCTGATTGGGGCACCGGACTCCAGCACGTAAGCGGTGGCTGAAGGAGGCCACCGGCCGCGGCCGTTATAGATATCGACATGGTAGAGCCGCAAGCAGAACAATCAGGATGGCTCGATTGGCTGTCTGAGGATCCGTCATTTACTCCTGAGAGCTCGGAGGATCTCGTCGTTACCTCGGTCCGGATCCTGCAGCTCAATGGACGGTTTCTCTATCTCAAGGTCACGCCTGACCTGGCCGAGTTCAATGCCGGCGAGAGAAGAATTCTGGGGGCGCTTGCCAAACAAGGGGACACCGTGGTTGTCGCCGTGGGCCAGGATCCGGGCCACATCCGCCTGACCTACCGAATGCCTGATCTAGAGAACGCGGTGGCCTTCGATCTCGATGGACTCCGTGGCTTGATCCGGCAGTGGTCCGCCTGGGCGCTCGCAACCGAGAGCTGAGCCGTAGCATTGGATTCAATGGGTCTGCAGCGCGGAACAGTCCTGTATGGCAGCGGTCGAGAACTCCTTGCAATTCCGGAGTCCAGCTTTCGCGAGGCAGTGCGTGGTTTGCCAACCCGCATGGGGAAGCGCAGGGCGTTCATGACCGACCGGCACGTGCGTGTGCGGGAGTACGTCGTGCAGGAGATGCGAGAGAACGTGGAGCTGACGGCCTCACGGATCAGCACGGCGCTTGACCTACCGGTGTCGCTGGTCGGTGAGGTCCTGGCAGATTTGGAGCGGAACCTGTTCTTCCTGGTCCGTAACGAAAATGGTGCCGTGACGTGGGCGTTCCCCGTCACGATCGAACCGACGGCGCACCGGCTGACGTTCTCGCAGGGTGAGCGCATCTATGGCGCTTGAGGGGAAGATGCCATCGCGGCGCCCTTCGTGCAAGGGCAATTACGGAAGGAGCACCTGAAGGCAGATCTCGCAACGGAGTGCGCGCATTGCCACGCGGCACTCGACCTGACGATCTCCAGCGACCTCGGGATCAACGTTCGAACGGCAGAAGCCGAGCCGCTGTTTTTGAACCGAAGATCGACTGGCACCAGTTCGCCGAGCCGAACATCCTCGACGCCTATTGACGGAACTCCATCTCCTTCTGGTCAGAAGAACACGCCCGGGCCGATCGCCGCGACCGTGACCGACCGCCGGGTCCATATCTGACGATGTCGCAGGCGGCCTACGTCACGCGATATGCACAATCGGCGCTCTTCGGATTCGACCCCGAAG
Source organism: uncultured Actinomycetes bacterium (assembly GCA_964601135.1). Classification (GTDB taxonomy): domain Bacteria; phylum Chloroflexota; class Dormibacteria; order CF-121; family CF-121; genus CF-13. The sequence goes on from CAZRMD010000009.1 coordinate 27,567, forward strand.
TCTCGCCGATCTAAACCCGCGACCGCCCCCTTCTCGCGCGTCAGCCGAGTTCCATGGACGGGCGTCGAGGTTTCGTTCGGTCGCGGGACGTATGGTCAGGGAATCTGGATCGAACGCTTAGACAGACCCATCCAGTAACCCTCGATGATGCTGGGGAGCGATTCGCCGGTGGTGTCCCCGACGCCGAGCGTGACAAACAGTGGCGCCAGGTGCTCCGTACGCGGATGCGCATAACGAACCGCCGGCGCACGGTGCACGAAGTCCGATAGCTGATCGATATCACCGTGCTCCAGAGCTTCATGGGCCCAGGCGTCAAACTCGGTTGACCAGGTCGGTGGCGGAGCATCCACCCGGAAATCGCGAAGGAACGGCAACCCATGGGTGAGGAATCCGCTCCCGATCAAGAGCACGCGCTCATCGCGGAGCGGTGCCAGCCGCCGTCCGATCTCGAAGAGTTGCTCGGGATCCAGACTCGGCATCGAGATCTGTAACACCGGCAAATCCGCTTCCGGATACATCACCGTCAGCGGCACGTAGGCGCCGTGGTCCAGGCCCCGGTCGGGCTCCTCGACAACCTGCTGGTCGGAGAGAAGCTGGCGCACACGAGCCGCCAGCTCCGGAGCGCCTGGTGCGCGGTACTGTGTCCGGTAATAACGCTCGGGAAAACCGAAGAAGTCGTAAACCAGCGGAACACCGGTACGAGTTGCGCCCAGCGTGAGCGGCGCATTCTCCCAGTGGGCGGAGACGATCAGGATGGCCGTCGGCCGCGGTAGCGTTTTCGCCCAGGCGGCCAGCTGGCTCACCCACAATGCATCATCGACCAGGGGTGGCGCCCCATGACCGATGTAGATCGTCGGCATCCGTCCGGCTTCCTGCGCCCTGCGCGCGCGCTCCACAACGAGGGTGGGCGTCGGAGCCTCTGGGATTTCGGGCGCGCTGGGCTCCTGCGGTTTCAGCTCCTCATCCATGCCGCGTTCGCTCCCTTTGCCGGAGTTTCTCCAATCCATCCAGCAGAAGATCCAATGCGAACTCGAACTCGAACTGATCGTCGCAACCCAGACCTACAACCGACCCTTCGTCGTGGTAGACGGCACCCATTAACTCGACGATATTCGGATACACGCCAGCAAGCTGGCGTTGCACTGCCGCCAGCGCTTGCGGATCCATCGTCGCCGAGTCGTTAAAGAGTTCTTGTGAAAATCCCAGCAGCCGGCTGCCCATGGCATGCATGACGTGGTGGGTGAGATCAAGGGAGAAGCCACCGGCCAGGAACATTCCAATCATCAAGTCCATGTACTTCATCACCAGCGGCGTCGGCTCGGTCCGTGACTCGATCACTTGCGCTGCCCAGCGGTGGCGCAGCAGGGCTCGACGCGCCGAGAGGACCCGATTCCTGATCGCGCTCTTCCAGTTGCCTCCGGTGATCGGAGGGTCGATCTCGCCAACCACGAGATCGATCAATCCATCCAGGAGTTGCTCCTTGTTGGCCACGTGTTTGTAGAGCGCCATCGGGACCACGTCGAGCTCCTCCGCCAGCCTGCGCATGCTCAGTGATTCGATGCCTTCCTTGTCCGCGATCTCCACGGCGGCGCGGAGCACCCGTTCCTTGCTCAAGGGAATGCGGCGAGGAGCGGTCGCCCGCTGAGCCATCAGAAACCTCTCCCGTCGGAATTCATACTCCCGCTTGACACGTGTACTGCGTACACCTATGATAGCTCCATCCGAGGTGTACAGCGTACACCCGGAGGCGGCGGCTCGAGTCGCAACGCAGTAGCACAAAGAGAAGAGGAGGCTTACGAATATGAAGGCGATTACTTAGGAGCAGTTCGGCTCACCCGATGTCCTCGAGCTCAGGGAGGTTGGCAAGCCCGAAGTCGGCGGGGATGACGTACTTATCCGGGTGCGAGCTGCATCCCCGAATCCGTACGACTGGCACTACGTGCGGGGCGTCCCTTACATCGCACGCCTGACGGCCGTCGGACTGCTCAAGCCGAAAAATAGATTGCTCGGCAGTGACATGGCGGGCGAGGTCGAGGCAGTCGGCGACGCGGTCACACGGTTCCGCCCGGGCGATGAGGTCTTCGGCTTTGTTGGATCGGGTGGCTTCGCCGAGTACGTCTCCGCCCCTGAAAAGCTCCTGGCGCTGAAGCCCAGGAACCTCAGCTTCCAGAAAGCGGCTACCATTCCGCTGGCTGCCTTGACCGCCCTGCAAGGCCTTCGTGACGCCGGAAAGATCCGGTCGGGACAGAAGGTCCTGATTGTCGGCGCGTCGGGAGGTGTTGGGACGTTCGCGGTGCAGATTGGGAAGTATTTCGGCGCCGATGTGACCGGCGTTTGCAGCACAAGGAATCTCGAGATGGTCCGCTCGATCGGCGCTGAGCACGTCATCGACTACACGCGAGAGGACTTTCTCAAGAGCGGGGAGAAGTACGACGTGATCTTTCAACTCGCTGGGACCACTTCGCCTGGTGTCTTCCGACGTGTCCTGACTCCAAAGGGGACGCTCGTCCTCAGCAGCGGCGACTCCAAGGGCCGCATCATCGGACCGGTTTCCCGGCTCATCAAGGCCGCTCTGCTCTCGCCGCTCATCAGTCAGACTATGCCTCCCTTTCTCATGAAGCCAAGTAGCACGGACCTGGAGTTCCTCAAGGATCTGATCGAGGCCGGCCACGTCACGCCCGTAATCGACCGAACCTATCCGTTGAGCGAATCAGCCGATGCGATCCGCTATCTGGAAACCGGGCATGCTCGCGGAAAGGTCGTCATAGCCGTTAGCGGGTAGCGGCTCCCCGGCGCGGTTCGATCCAGCGGTAGATTTGGCCATCACGAAACTCATGGCGCTCGGGTAGTTCAGGCGGCCGCGTCTTGGCGAGGTGCGCGAGGACATTCTTTCGACCTCGTACCACGTGGCCGTCTGGCCATTCCCATTGATCCGCGCCGGTAGTTGACCTGCCATCCGGCCGATTGGCGCCGCCGCCACCTGACCGGCGAGAATCCATGGCAGGGGTCAGCTGGAGGTAAACAGATGAAACAGATCAGACTGGGTCGCAGCGAGCTGCAGGTCTCCCGGATCGCTTTCGGCACCTGGCAGCTCGGCGGCGACTGGGGCGCCACCGATGAAAGCGCTGCCATCGCGGCGATCCATCATGCGGCGGACAACGGCATCAACTTTTTCGACACCGCCCAGGGGTACGGCTTCGGCGCCTCTGAGAGGCTGGTTGCCCGGGCGCTGACCGGCCGGTCGCGTGATCGGGTCGTGATCGCGACCAAGGGCGGGCTCAGGCCGACGCCCGGCGGCGGAGTCGAGCGCGACGCCAGTCCCGCCTGGGTGCGCCGCGGCGTCGAGGATAGCCTGCGCGCTCTTGGCACCGATTACATCGATCTCTATCAGATCCACTGGCCGGATCCGAAGACGCCATTCTCGGAGACCGCGGCCGCGCTTGCGGAGCTGCGTCGCGCCGGAAAGATCCGGCACGTCGGCGTCTCCAACTTCGACGCCGAACAGATGGCGGAGTTCAACGCCACCCTCCCGGTGGAGACCTTGCAGCCGCCCTACCACCTCTTCCGCCGGGACATCGAATCGTTGATCCTGCCCTATACCCTGGCACACGACGTCGGGGTGCTGGTCTACGGACCGCTCGCGCACGGGCTCCTCAGTGGGGCGATGACAGCCGAAACAAAATTCGCGGCTGGCGACTGGCGCGCCTCGAGCGACCTGTTCCGGGGCGAGCCATACCGGCGCAACCTTCGGGTCGTCGATGCGTTGCAGCGTTTCGCGGAGGTCGAGCTAGGAACAACTGTGAGCCAGCTCGCGGTGGCCTGGGTGCTCGCCAACCCGGCGGTGCAGGTTGCGATCGTTGGAACGCGCAACCCGCGACATGTCGACGAAGCAATTGCCTCGGCGGGCCTCAAGCTCGACACGTCGGCACTGCGGCGCATCGATGAGATCATCGCCGCCGAGGCCCCGGTGGGCGGGCCCAGTCCCGAACAGATGCCAGAGGGGTCATGAAGCCGCGGGTCGCTGTGCTCGGCATCGGAATCACGGGTGCGGGCATGGCCCGGCGGTGAGAGCCGTCGTCTTCAAGGACACCCGACGGGTGGCCGTCGAGGAGGTCCCTGACGCCGCCATCGAGGAGCCGACCGATGTCATCATCAAGGTCACCTCCAGTGCCATCTGCGGCACCGATCTACATATGTACGACGGGCGGACCGGCGCCACGCCGGGACTGGTGCTCGGTCACGAACCACTCGGGGTGGTCGTCGAAATCGGGTCGGCGGTGGAGCTCGTCAAGCCCGGCGACCGGGTCGTCATCCCCACGCATCTCTTCTGCGGCCTCTGCTTCAACTGCATCCGCGGCTACAGCGCGGCCTGCCTCCGGGTCCGGCCGGGGAGTTTCGGCGCTGCCTATGGCTATGCGGGGATGGGTCCCTACCGAGGAGCCCAGGCGCAGTTACTGCGCGTGCCCTACGCCGACGCGAACTGCGTCATCGTCCCCGGCGAGGCTGGCGACAGCCAGGAGGACGACTTCGTCCTGCTTGCCGACGCATTCGTGACCGGCTGGCACGCCACCGAGCTCTGCGATGTCACGCCAGCTACCAGCGTCGCCATCTGGGGCGCCGGCGCCATCGGCCTGCTGGCCGCCGAGAGCTCGTTGCTCAAAGGCGCCGGAGAGGTCTATGTGATCGACCACATCGTCGAGCGCCTGGAATGCGCCCGCAAGCTGGGCGCGGAAGCCGTCAACTTCGAAGCCGGTGATCCGGTCGAGCGGGTGAAGGAACTGCGCAAGCGCCGCTTCGGCCGGACAAATCCCTGGTGCACAGCGCCGATGGATGGTGTGATGTGCGCCATCGATGCGGTGGGGTTTCAGGCGCGCAACGAGAAAGACCCCTCGACCGAGCGCCCGACGCAGGTCCCGGAAGACATCGCGCGCCTCGTCAATCCGACCGGACGCGTCGCCATCGCCGGCGTGTATGCCGAAAAGGATCTCGCCCCCGCCCCGGAGGGTAGTGCGACCGGCCGGCTCACGGTTCCCTGGGCGACGTTCTTCACCAAGGGCGTCCCGGTTGGCTTCGGACGCACCCATGATCGGCGATACACGACGCGGCTACGCGACCTCGTGATTGCCCGCCGCGCTCATCCCGGGAAGATCGTCAGCCACCATGCGCCGCTGGATGCGGCGCCAGATCTTTACCGGCTCTTCGATAGGCGATCCGATGGCGTGATCAAGGTCATCCTGAACCCCAACTGAGCCGTTACCGATTAACGGCTCGCGATGCGTCCTCGCTTGACGCTGCCACCTCGAACGAGCCTAGCTTCACTTCGCCGGCGCGCTCGTAGGAACTGACGATAACCCCGCTCGGCGTGATTCGGCCGTCGGTGAGCCGGAAGCCAGCGGGCATCGTGGCCTCGGCAAACAGACGCTTTCCAGAGCCGAGGGCCACGGGGTAGGTCTTCAGCCAGAACTCGTCAACGAGGTCGTTTTTCAGCAAGGTCTGAATCAGGTTGCCGCTGCCGTGAACCTGGATTTCTGGGCCCTCTTCTTTCTTGAGTTCCCTGATCTTCCCAGCGACATCGCCGGTGACTGGAACCGTGCCGTTCCAATCGAGACTGACCGGCCGATGTGACACGACGTACTTCCTCGCGCGGTTGATCACCCGCGCAGCGGGGTCGTCATCGGCCTGCTTGGGCCAGTAGGCGGCGAAGATGTCGTAGGTCCTCCTGCCAAGCAGCAGGTCAAACGGATGTCCCATCTGCTCACCCATGACCTTGCCCAGTACGTCGTCCCAATACCCGGCCGACCAGCCGCCGTATTTAAAGCCGCCGCTATCGTCTTCCCTCGGCCCGCCAGGAGCCTGCATGACCCCATCGAGCGTGATGAACGTCAAAACGATGAGCTTTCTCATCTCTGTTCTCAGACCTCCCTACTAGTGATGGCTCTAGATTTCCAGACTGGTCCTGGCTCGAAAACTCATCGGACCACCGCAGGCATGACGTCGCGGGCGAAGGCCTCCATGGTCGGCACGAAGTCCTCGGCCCGCTTCCCGAAGTAGGCGGACAGGTGATCCACCCCAGCGGCCTCGAACGCCTTCACGATTTCCAGAATGTCATCCGGGCGACCGCTGAGCATGGTCCGAGCACCGACGTCGATCGTCCGGTCGGTGTGGCTGCGGATCCACGCCGCTCGTTCTTTGAATTGATCCGGCCCGAGAGAAGTGGACTGCCATACATCGGCATAACGACGGCCCGCTGCAGGGCGCCCTCCGAGTTGCCCCCGATCATGATGCGGAGCCCCTCTCCCTGTGGCGGCGGCAGGCCAAAGTAACCCTCCTCATAGGAATAGAACCGTCCACGAAAGGGTTTGTTCGACCCCGACCACAGGTGCCGAAACAGCTCGATGGCTTCGTCGAGCCGCTTCCCGCGCGTCGACCAGACGTCGATGGCGCCGACGTTTCGGAATTCGGGTTCGGAGTAGCCGGCTCCCAGTCCCAGGATGAAGCGGCCGTTGCATAAGAGGTCGAGCGTGGCGGCCTGCTTGGCGACGATGAACGGATTGCGCATCCCCAGCACGATGATCGAGGTGCCCAGCTGAATGCGCTGGGTACGCGCGGCCAGAAAACCGAGCAGCGTGATGGGCTCGATCACCCAGGGATACCGGTCCTTCAGGTCGGGGCCCACGAGCACGTGATCCAGGGGCCATACCCCGGCAAAGCCGAGCTGCTCGGCTGCGATGGTGATCTCGACCAGCTGATCGACGGTGACCCCGC
>CAZRMD010000010.1:0-34118 GCA_964601135.1 uncultured Actinomycetes bacterium
CCGCATGTCCGGTGGTGTGGGAGGGGGCGGCTAGACACCGCTCCCTACCCGATTGAGAGACACCGATAACCGTCGATCCCTGTCACGGGGAGGCCCCTCGTCGGTGCGGGCTGACGATGCCTGCGGCCCTGAGAATTCGATTGACCGTTGGTCGTGACAGCACGAGATGCTCTTCAGCGGCGAGGATCGCGACAAGATCCTGCTGACTTAGTCGTGGATAGCGACTAGTGGCGACAGCGACGACCTGTTGGCGAACGAGTGGAGCGATCGCATTCACAGGCGGACGGCCTCGATTGCCATGGGCGAGCGCCTCGGCGCCCTGACGTTCATAAGCCCGCCGCAGTCGGCGCAGTTGCCGCTGGGAGATACCGGCTAGCGCCGCGGCCTCCACCACGGAGAGCGCGCCGGCCTCGAGCTGGTTCAGGATCATCAACCTGCCTTGCTCCCGACTGCTCAATCTCTTACTTCGGTCACTGCGATCGGACAAAATCGCTGAACAGTCGTAGGCGGTCAATTTCGCTGAGCATCCAAATCTGAGGTCGGTTCGGCTTGACAGGTGGTACCTCCCGGCATAGGATTTGGTGGAAGATATGCGGAAGCTGCGATATCAGAAGCCAACTGTCGTTGACTACGGCTCAATCGCGGAACACACATTCGGACAGCCGGGACACAGATATGATCACGGCATCTTTCCGGCCTCCGCGTAATGGCACACGAAGACTTGATCGCAGAGGGGCGAGAGATGCAAAAGCTTTCTTATCACAAGCCGCTTGTTGTCGATTACGGGTCAATCGCCGATCACACGTTTGGGAAACCTGGCCATCGCTATGACCACGGCGTCTTTCCAGCGTCAGTTCCCTAACGTAGAACCACCGTCCTGATCCGCCCCAAGGATCACAAGATCCCTTTCCTTCAGCTGCCGGAGGAAAGCAGCGACATCGCTGGCCAGCTCGGCCGGTGGATCCTCAACTCGGTCGCGTAACTCATCGACAAGGCGCGCGTAGCTGATCGGCTCCTCGATCAGGCCCCAGATCAGCTCACCGATCTGATCTAGACCATGGTAGGCGCCGGTGTCGAGATGGAGTAGAACGGCGCCGCTGTCGTTGACAAGACTGCGGTGCACAACTCGCGGATTGCGCTGGACCTCTGTCGACGGCAGCAAGCTCATGTCCTTGCTAGCCGTGACTAATCCCACCGAGACAGGAAGGCGTGGACGCCGGCGAGACCCTTCGCCCACATGAATTCGACCGGCTGCATACTCTTCGCCTCGATCCGTTCAGCGAGCAGATCGTAGCGAACCCCTGTGATCCGGTGGCTCGGTCGGACGAGCCAGCGATGAAGCGCCGCGTAGTCGACCCGGCTCATGACGAAGTCATCGAAATAGGTCTTGTCGGAACGGTCGAGGAGCGCCTGTGGAACCCGCCCACGCAGCAGGCGACAAACCAGCGCTTTCCGACGGGCGCTGGGAAACTTGACCTCGGCGGGTAACCTGAGAAAGAATTCCCAGAGGTCAAGATCGGCCCACGGGCGGCGAACTCTGACGCCGCTGCGCGCCTGGCATATCTCGTCGGCCTCGAGGGCAAGCTCGGGCCGGGTGAAAGGTTGCAGTTGTTCCGCTTGCCAGCGACGGCCGCCCGACACTACCGATTGGGCCGCCGCCTCCCTCAGCCTGCCAGGTTCGAGCCAGTTTGGGATCTCCGGCCGATGACGAACACGCATATAGGTCTGTGCGAGCCTGCGCGGAAGGAAGGCCGAGATGAGCTGCCGGCCAAGCCGACCAACCGGCACGCCTTCGGAGCGCTGGCTTCTTACCTGTCGCCAGAGAGCGGACATCCGGCCCCGCGCAAAGAGATGCCCGATGATGTTGCCGCGCAGATGGAACACCGCCTCGGCCAGGTCGCCGGTCAGCATGCAGCGAAACCCGAGCGCTCGGGCCTGCGTACACCGTTCTTCGGCCTCCGGTAGGGAATTCACGGTCATGGGTACCGGACCGTCGAGGATTCGAACCCATTCGGTCAGCCCCACCATGGGATGGGTTTGTGGCCTGTACGTGTGGAGCGGCGTGCCAAGATGGCGAGTCACCTCTTCGATGTAACGGCGCTCATCGATCGTCGGAAACTCGGGATACACGGCTGACAGCGCCATAATTGGCCGGCCCGACGCGTTCAGATGCTCGGGTGCGGCGTACGCGGCAACTGCGGGAGAATCGATCCCGCCGCTCAGCGCGATCACATCATGTCCCGTGACGGAACGAGCGACCGCCTGGGTCATGAGCCGCTCAAAGCCGGCTTGGACCTCCTCCTCCGACAGGCGTTCAGTCTCCAGAAGTCCCTCAGGCGACCAGTACCGTTGGAGGCTGACGGTGCGGCCGTCGCCCCGCAACACCGTGGCCGGTGGGATCCGCGACACACCGCGCAAGGCCGAGGGCGTTCGCTCATCGACCATGTCGTAGAACATTCGGTGCACCGTCTCTAGGTCCGGCTCCAACGGAATGGCGGAGCCCGCCACCACCTGCTTCGCCTCGCTGGCGACATACAGGCCGCCGGCCTCATGCCTGAAGAACAATGGCCGCAGTCCCAACTGATCGCGGAAGCTCCATAGCTGTTGGCCGTCGGTCAGCATGGCCGCGAACGTACCGCGCAGCATGCCAGGCGTGCGATCGCCATAGATTCGGAACAGCGCGAGGAGCAGACGTGAAGGCGAGCGGGGCGTAGACGGCGTGCCCTTGAGCTGAAGTTGCCTGCTGAGCTCGGTGTGATTGTCGAGATCACCGGTGAATGCAGCGGCGAATCCATCTTCGGCAGCTACGCTCGCATCTTCGCGAGTGACCTCCATCTGGCGTCCGAGCGCACACCGGCCCACGACGACGACCTCAACGTTCGTGCCCCTGTGAGGCGCCGCCGCTGTCATGCGTTTGATAATTCGGACATCAGGCCTGGCATTGGCCAGGACGGCAGCTAGAGCGCCCATGCCGTTCTTGGTGATGCCAGGGCTTCACGCATAGTGCGCCAAGGCACGATGATCACCGCGGCCTGGGATCGGACCGAGATCGATGCCGTCGATTTCTACCCAGGCATGGGCATCCTTGCTCCTCGGATGGTCTGGCATGCCGATGACGAGGTCCGGCTGTTCCCCTTGATCGCACAGGAGCCGGTAGAGCACCAGCGACGATATCAGGCATGACGGACGGTAGGAGCCAATTCGCAGACATCTGCTGACGATTGCACTGAGCCGGTGCGGCGACAGGCGATCGAACGCGGGCCGCCGGCATGTCCGCATACGTCGCACGACCTGAGGCAGTGGTTCGTGGCGGAGGGTTAAGCGTACGGTCAGATAGCAAAGCCAGATTCGGAGTGCCATCCGCAGTTTCTGGCTCCACGTAAGGCCAGACCTCACGACAGTCCGCAGGTGGCCATGATCCGCTCCACCACGGCGGGCAGAGCGCCGAAGCCGTTCGGTCGGAATAAATGCCAGCTGGCGACCCTGGTCGCCAGCGTTGAGATATCCGCAAAGCATCGCGCCGAGTCAACGTCCGTCGGGAATCGCAGGCTGACTGACCACAAATCCGGCAGCGACGCGAGCGCGTCCGCCCGCTCCAAGCGCACCGGACCGTCCGTGGGGTGCAAGAAGACGATGGCCTTGAGCGGTACCGGTTCGCTCGTGCCTCTGAGCGACCGGTCGACGGCAAGGTGGACGCGATCCGGATCTTCTCGCACCACCATCGTGCCGGGAAGGCCAAGTTCCGCGTAGCTATCGCGCCGCAGGCGCAGCAACGCGGGGCCCGGGATGACGGCCGGCTCCGGGCTCAGCCGACAGCAGCTGATGTCCTCTGAAAGCAGTCGATGGCCGGCCTGAAAAAAAGCGGCCGCCAGCGTAGTCTTGCCAAAATGCCCAGGGCCCGCCAGCAGCACGGCCGAGTCGTTGACCTCGACGGCGGCTGCATGAAGTCCTAGGTCTCCCCGACCCATGAAACACAGGGCCATTGGGATACCCCATAGACTGGATTCCCGCGCGCTGGCTCGGAAGGAGGGCGAGACTTGGATAGCGGGCTGCCGGGGATCGATCCGAAACCAGGCCACCTGGTCGATCCACAAGGTGTAGGCCGCGGCCTCCTGGTCGAGCCTGGCCGCGAACGGTTGGCCTGCTCGGGCAGGCCATTCCACAAGCGGCGTGCCAGTGGGTTTTGCACGCTCTTCCTCGGCGCAGTCGATGTCAAGGCGTGTGCCGTCGCCATCGCGCAGGTAACCAAACCCGAGCGGCGAGGAGATCGCGTAACCGAAGCACGTTCCGGAACTGATCAAGCTCGTTCTTGCTCGGCGCTGGTCCGCCGCCAGGCTCGGTAGGCCGGCATGAAATGCCAGAGGAGTGAAGCCCAACGCCAGGGATAGGCGAGCACCAAGCCGATCGGACGCCGGTCGGCGAACCGGCACCAAAACCGCATGTACGCTGGGGTGGGGAAGACATTTCGAGCGATAAACCGAGCCCGGGCGCGCACGCCTCGGAGCTGTTGCAGCTTCGCCAGGCCGATCGCGAGCGGAGGTGGACTCATAACGCGTAGCCGGATTTCAACTGAAGCAGCTGTGGCGATCCCAAGCCTGTCAATGATTGGTCCGCCGGCCGGAATGAGCCGCAAGCCGATCGCGAATGATGACAGGGCTTTCAGTCTGGCCGCGAGCGTCGCCGCCTCCGGCCAGGTATTGCCTGGCAACACCGTCACAGCACGCTCCAGGTCCATCAGGCACTGCGGATTCGCGACCCCATCGTGAGCGGCGTGGAGCACCAGGTTCATGGCTCGGGCGACGGGCTCGAGAACTGAAACCTCGACCCCGGCCACCGTCATTGGTTCGGTCCGCTCCGCTAGGATCTCCCAGGCGAGCTGGTCTTCAGCCTCGACCCCACGAAGGCCGTGGTGCAGGTCGACCGCGACGCCGTCGGTCTCGCGCCTCCAGGGGGACGCATCCTGGTCCTCTTCGTCGGCGGCCGCTCCGGCGAGCAGGTCCTTAAAGCCGAGGGCAGTGAGGACAGCGCCCGCGGCGATGACATCGCTTGGTCGGACCAGGATGTCGCTGTCGACATATGGCCGTCCAGCTCCGCCCGGGTACAGCCAGAGCGCAACCGAGGGACCTTTTAAGAGGACCGCCTCCACGTGGGCAGAGCGGAAGGCTGCCATCACGTCGGCCGTGGCCCGATCGATCGCTAGGCTTCGCAAGGCGGCGAGCGCCGGTGGGCTCGGTTTAGCGGCTGCCAACGGCAGTCGGCTCGACCTCCATTTGGTCCCCGGTCGGTGAGCCCGCGAGCAAATCGCGGTAGGCGTCTAGGATGCCGCCGACCGCGCTGGTCCAGCTATAGCGCAGAGCGTGCTGGCGCCCCAGCTCACCGAATTGATTTCGGAGTCGCGCGTCAACCGCAAGCTGCGCGATCGCGCTTGCGACGCTGCCTGGGGTGCGCTTCACGATCAATCCTGCTTCGTTGGACCCGACCAGGTCTTCGATGCACCCGACAGCGGTCGCCACCAACGGCAGGCCGCAAGCGGCGGCCTCCAGGGCAACCAGTGAAAAACTCTCGTAGAGACTTGGCGAGATCAAAATATCGGCCGATTGATAGAAAGGCCTGATATCACGGTGGCTTCCAAAGAAATGGACCCGGTCAACGATCCCGCCACCGCGCGCCAGGCGGATAAATCGCTTAGGATTACCGTCGCCGACCACCCAGAGCCGCAGTGTCACGGCCAGCCCTCGTTGAGCCTCAGCCATGCCCTGGATTGCGACGGCAAGTCCCTTGAGTTCCCAGTTTCCGCCGACGAAGAGCAAGACGACATCCTCGCGGGAGGTGCCGTGGCGCCGGCGGATTGCGTCGCGGACGCCGGGATCCGGCATGAAACTCTCGGCATCGACCCCGTTCGGGGTGACTCGCAGTGACACTCGTGGGTAATGGGCGGCGAGCTCGGCCGCAACCCCGCTTGAAACCGCGGCCATCATCCGGCAGCGAGCCGGCCGGTACGACCAGCGCTCAGCCAGCCGGGCCAGGATAGTGGCAACCAACTTGTTGGCTCGCCTTAACATCGAGCCCCCCGGGGGAATGAGGTATCCCGTCCGATCCTGAAACCCAGCGTGGCAGAAATGAACCCAGGCGAGGTCGATCCGGTTCGGGACGATCGCGCCGACGCTCTGAACCAGATCGGATTGACTGCGTTTAATCTGGTATGCGGCGTAAACGTAGAACATCAAGAATTTCAGAGGGATCGGACCGCGCGGAGCCGGCACGCGATGCCAGACCACGAGAGGACGGAGCTCTTCGCTCAAGCTGCACGAGATGACAACGAAGTCGATGAAGCCAGCCGCACGGCGAATCAATTCGGCACAAGCGCGCTCCATGCCACCGGGCCCTTCGACGTCGTGGACAACCACCGCGACCCGCGGCCGGCGGGAAGCCGGGACGGCCTTCACAGGCCGCTTCCTCGCAGCACCACGGCGAGTGTCCGCGTCAGAATCTTGAGATCGAGCCAGAGGGACCAGTGGTCGATGTAGCGCAGATCGAGGCGGGCCCACTCGGCGAAGTCCCTGATGCGGTTGCGTCCGCTGACCTGCCACAGGCACGTGATGCCCGGCGTCACGCTCAGCTTGCGCATCTGCCACAGCGTGAAGTTCTGGTACTCGTCGCGAAATGGCGGACGAGGACCGACGAGGCTCATATCACCCTTCAGCACACTCCACAGCTGCGGTAACTCGTCGAGACTGTATCGGCGTAACCAGCGGCCCAGGGGAGTAAGCCGAGGATCACGTGCCAGCTTGAATACCGGGCCCACCATCTCGTTCCGTTCCATCAGTCGGGCCTTCAGGGCATCCGCATCGCGCACCATGGTCCGGAATTTGTAACCGGTAAACGGCCGGCCGTTGCGGCCGAGGACCCGCCAGGCATAAAAGATCGGTCCGGGAGACGAAAGGCGGACGGCAAGGGCGAGCAGGAGGCAAAGCGGACTGAGAAATATCAGCAGGGGGATCACGAGCGCCAGGTCAAGCGCACGTTTCAGCCAGCGCTGCCGGCCGGCCCGATCGGCCAGGCGTAGCGTCCAGCTCCAGCCATCCCGAGTGGAGCGAATCCAAAGCTCACCAGAGTGGAGCGGCGGCAGCTCAGCCGCAGGGATCGGCGCCTCGATGTGAAGGGGCCGCCCGGTTTCCCGGCTGATCTGTGCCAACGTCGTCAAGAGTGTGGCTGGGACGTCGCCGCAAATCGCAAGTTCCTCCACCCATCCCCGGGCCACGATCTCTCGAACGTGGCCGCGCACCGCATCGGCGTGGCTGGAGGCAAACTCCTCCTGGCGAAGGATGACAATCGGCCCCGATTCCAGTTGCTCGGTATGTTGCATGGCCGACCGGGGAGTCGCGGTCGGGGCTATTCGACCACTCCTACGGCGCCGAGCGAACGCATCTGCGCCAGTGCTGCCGGTGCCACGCTCTCGCTCAACCGCTGCTCGGCGGCCCACGACAGATACTCGCCGATGATTTCGCGCACGCCCTTTGTCTGTTTCCAGCCGAATGTCTTGAGCCTTGAACTGTCGGAGACAATGTGACGGGTATCGCCAACTCGGAAGCTGTCCTCGACCTTTAGCGAGACGTCGACGTGAGCAACGTCTCGCACCAGGTTTGCATAGGCGAGCACCGTCATGGACTCACGTCCGCCCACGTTAAAGACCTGATAGTCGAGGCGGGAATCGGAGATCGCCAACAGGTTCGCGGCGACGACATCCTCGATGTGCACGTAGTCTCTGATCTGTCCGCCGTCTTCATAAATCGGCAGCGGCAGGCCCTGTAGAGCGCAGGTCGTGAAAATCCGGCAGATGCCGCTATAGGCATTGTGTGGGCTTTGTCCCGGGCCCTGGGTGATGCTGTAGCGCAGGGCCACCGTTGGAATGTCATAGCGGCGCCCCAGATTGATCCCCACCAATTCTTGGCACAGCTTGGAGATCGCGTACGAATTTTGGGGATTCACAGTAATTTCGGTCGCTGGACGGGAGACGGTGTCATAGCCGCAGATGTCGCACATCACCTCCCACGCCGCCTTTCGCAGCTGAGCGGTCGGCCGGCTGTTCGGGAATCGAAGGCCATGCTCCGGACACCAGTGAGGCCCTTCGCCATAGACCGCCTGGGAGCTGGCGATCACCACCTTTTCAACCGGCAGTTTTTCCGAGACGATCAGCTCATAAAGCAGCGCGGTTGCCGTGGCATTGGTACCCATGAAGGTGGAGAAGTCGGGCAAATAGTCCTGGTAGGCAGCTAGGTGCAGGACGACATGGACGTCATTGAGCGCATCGAGCAAATCGGTGCGTGAACACACGTTCCCATGGACTCGTTCGATCGACGAGGGAATCTGAGCTGGCCATTCCCCTGACATATGGACCGGCTGGGCAAGCCGATCTAGGACCCGAACTTCAAAGCCCGCGGTCAGCAGCGCCCGCGCGGTGTTGAGCCCGATGAAGCCTGCGCCACCGGTCACCAAAATTCTTGTCATCAGCTGAGCGCCCCGGCCGCGGCGCGCTCGTGCGGCAGCGCGCACGAAGGATCGTAGGCCGCCAGCTGAAACAGCAACGCCGCGTGCGATCGATGCGCCGGATCCCTACCAATGACACCTACCACTGCGGCTTTTGTGGCGCGGATGAATAGCGCCCCGCGGCTCAGCCCGTCGAGCGCTGTTGCCGCCAGCCATCCTGAATGCTTGCGAAAGTAGAGATACTGGCTGCGGCGCATCTGTCGCTCCATGGCATCGCTCATCGAGGGTTTCGACACCGTGCGGTGCTCGTGGTGGACGATGCCGGCGTGCGGACAGATAGCCGACTCCCAGCCGGCTTGGCAGAGGCGCCTGCCGAGATCGGTATCTTCAAAAAAGATGAAGAATCGTTCGTCGAGGGGTCCCACCTCGGTTAGCGCTGCCGTACGCAGCAGGACGCAAGATCCATTGAGCCATCCCATATGGCCGGGTTGACGAGGCGGACGTCCGGGTCGCAGCGACGACCAGGCCTGGGCCAGCACTCCTGGATAAGCGAAAAGCGACGCCTGCGCGCGGCCGTCGGCGCCACGAAGGGTAGGTCCGACCGCCCCTAATCGAGGGTGAAGATCGGCAAAAGCGACGAGACTAGTAACGGACTCCACATCGAGCTCCGTATCTTCGTTCAGGATGAGGGCATAACGAGCAGAATTCGAGGCGATCACCGGACGAATAACCTGATTGTGGTTGGCGCTAAAACCGAGCCGTCGCTGATTTCGTAACAACCGAATGTCGGCAAAGTCCGCCGCGACCATTCCAGCGCTGCCGTCCATCGAGGCGTTGTCGACAACGGTCGCTCGGAAGCTGAGTCCTTTGCAGGCTCCCGGCAAGGACGACAAACAGCGCCGAAGAAGCTCGCGATTGCTCGTGTTCACAATCGAAATCTCAACATCCATGATCTCGTGTCTCGTCAGCGCCTGTGCCACGCGGGAGCGGTCCGCCAGTGCACCGAAGCGGCTCGATTCAGGCGGTTTGGCGCATTGGCGGCCTTCCGCCGAATGGAGGCGGGTGGGATCAGCCGACGGACGACTCCATCGCCAACGCGGGCCGCTGCTCGAGCACCCAGGCGGCGGTGGCTTCGATTCCATCTCGAAGCGATGTACGGCACTCGACCTGCAGCGCCCGCGCCCGACCAGGGTCGCCAAACCAATGCAGCGGATCGCCAGGCCGCACCCGGCCGGTGAATCGAACAGGCACGGACCGCTGCAGCGCTTCCAAGATCATTGCTGCGAGCTCGCCTAAGGTGGTTGGGATGCCCGACGCGATGTTGTACGCCTCGCCATCCGCTGAAGCGCGCTGGGCGAGGGCGACCAACGCCTGCGCCGCATCCTTCACGTAGACCAGGTCCCGTGTCACCTCTGGCGCACCGAGGACGGTGAGAGGACTTTCGCCGTCGAGGACCCTCGTCATCAGGTCGAAGACGACTTGTTTACGCTGTCGTGGACCGTAGAGGGAGAAAGGCCGAATGCAGAAGGTGGGGAGCTGGTAGCGCTCGGAATAGAGCCGCGCGTAAAGCTCCGCAGCATACTTCGAAATGCCGTACGGCGAGACCGGATGTATCGGGTGGTCCTCGCTCATTGGCAGCTGCCTGCCTTCGCCATAAACCGCTGCAGACGAGGCGACCGCAACCACCGCTCGCCGGGAGGCCGCGCGAGCGGCTTCCAGCACCGCCAGAGTGGTTAAGGTGTTGCCGCGCAGGTCATCGATTGGATCCGTGAACGACGGCGGGACGTAGCTTGGCGTCGCGAGGTGAAAGACGGTGTCAACGGCGCGCTCGTCCATGATCGCCTTCAGGCGAGCGAGACCGACATCAGCGACGATCATGTCGGTGCCGTCCAGGTCGTTTCTATTTCCCCTGGACAGATCGTCAACAACGACCGTGGGGATGCCTCGTTTCCGCAGGATGTCGACGACCCAGCTCCCCAGGAAACCCGCGCCACCTGCGACGAGAGCGCTGGTTATTCTGTGCATCTTTCGGTGCGCGGCGTCATCAACCAGGCCTCTCGATCATGCTTGATTCCGAACCGGAAAAACGCCGGCTCTGGGGGCAGTCTCTGTCTGCAACCGGCTATACAGGTGCTCATGCCGCGCGGCGATCTCCTTTACCGTGGCGTGTTGAATCCAGAACGTTCGTCCCGCGTCGCCGAGGTAGCGCATGCGCCCTCGGTCGGCAAGCAGCTCCAGGAGGGCGTTCGCCAGTGCCTCCGCCTGGCGGGGAACTGTGCTGCCACCGCCGGACTTGCTCATCAGCTCGCGCAAAGGAGGGATGTCACTCGTGATCACCGGCTTTCCGAGACTCCATGCCTCGAGGATGGAGACCGGGAAGATCTCGGTTGCCGAAGGCAGGCAGAGCACATCGGCAGCATCCAACCATGCTGCCCGTTCGACGTCATCGACGGAGCCGACATCGAGAATGCGAGCCGCCGAGGTCGGAAGGGTGAGGGCGGCGCCGTCTCCAAGAAAGGCGAAGGTCACGTCCGGACGTCTGACCGCGATTCTCGGAGCAGCCTCTAACAGCAGATCGAAGCCTTTGTACGATCGTCGGACACCGAGGTAGAGCACCAGTGGCCCCTGAATCTCATAGCGCTGTCGGATGGCTCCGCCACCGCCGCTCGGCATTCCTGGGCTGCACACGCCGCAGATCTCGATTCGTTGAGGGGAGACGCCGACGTGCCGATAGATTTGAGCGTCCGCCTCCAGCAATCCGACCACACGGTCGGCTGAACGGTATGCGCGGGCGGAGGCCGGATCATCTCCCCAGCGGTTGGGGTGAGCAAACGGCGTCACCACCTGCGGAACGCCGGCCAGGCGAGCCGCTCTTGCGCAGGCGGCGGCCAGCAGGTCTCCGCCCCACATGTGAAGGGCGTCGGCCGACCTGCTGGCTTTTGCGATCAGCGGCGCAACGACCAAGGCGTACAGGGCGGCCGCCGGCAGCCTGGCGCGGCCGTAGGCATAGCGGCGAAAGCCTGGGAGCACCTGCGTGATGAGGGGGAAGAGCAGCAGTCGACGAGCCGGAGGGATGAGGAGTGGGCGGACGAGGACCGGCCCATCGCGGAACGCGTCAAATCGTGGCGGCGGCGAGAGGCTGTCAGTGAGCCGGTTGGCGGGCCCGTTATCGATTCGCTGAGCGAGAACCGTGACCTCATGCCGCGATCCAAGCTCTTGCGCTAGGCAACGGACGAAGGATTCAACCCCACCAACCGCAGGCCAGTAACGACGGGCCACGTAGACCAGGCGCAACTAGACGATGGACCGTGCCAATGACGAGCTCGCTATGAGAGACGGAAACGATTGAACCTTACAGCGCAAGCTTTTTAAACCGTATCCAACCTGCGAGGAGGCTGCCGGCGCGCACAGCCGGCCCGAGCAAGGAAACGCCGAGCCAGGCCAGTCGATGCTCTCGAGCTCGGCGCACGTCCGCCACGGACAGAACCCGCCGTGCGGCGACCGCCATGGTCAGGTAGGTGAGCCACTTCAGGTAGCGTCGCGAGCGCTGGCTAGCGATCACCAGAGGAAGGGCGAGCAGGAAGTCCACGTCGCCCGGACGCAGGCCTTGGACTTTGGGACGGAGCTGCATTCGATACCGGCTCGGATGCTTCCGGGCGAGCAAGGGCATCCAATGGAGTTTGCCTCCCTCCACCAGGGCCCCGAGGGGTGTTCGGGGCACGTCGCGATGGCGGACAGCCACTTCCGGCACGAACGGTATCGTCTGGCCGAGTTCCATCACTCGAAAAGCCAAATCACTGTCTTCGAGGAAGTGAGGTCGCTTAAAGGTCTCATCGAAGCCCCCGACTTGGAGCAACAGCGAACGTTCGTAAACCATGTTCGCCGTCATGTAGCGGCCCCCGTCCTCATTGCGAACTCGGCGGCTTGTTACCGGAGGCGATTCAGCCGTCCATGGCAAAACGGCACCCTCGAGAACACGAGTTTTTGAGTTCGACAGCATGTCGTAAGCCGTTGTCAGCCATGCCTGGTGGGGTAGGGTGTCGGCGTCGGTGAAAGCAATGAATCGCCCGCGGGCCTGGACGATGCCAATATTCCGGGCCGCTGCCGGTCCCAGTCCTTTGCCCCTGAGTACTTGAAAACGCCGATCGACAGCGCACAGCTGTTGGAGATACTCGTAACTTCCGTCGTGCGAGGCGTCCTCCACAAAAATCACTTCGTAACCCCCGATCGGTTCGTCCTGATTTGACAGTGCCGAGCACAACTCCGGCAGATAGAGCCTGGAATTCCGAGTCGCAATCACAACGCTGAACGAGGGAGCGCCAGAGCCGCTCGCTAGCTGATGAGCGGTCACAGTTCAGCGAACCCGTTTCACGTAGAGCCCGGTTGTCCGCCAAAACAGATATCGCAACTTTCGTACCAGGATGCTCAGCGGATCTTCCAGCTTTTGAAAGAGGCCGTCGCCGACAAGGCGCATGCCGTGCGCGGACATGAAGAGGTCCCAACGTTCGCCGCCCAGTTCGGCCAACCCATTGTGAAGATGCTGTGGCCAGAGATCCCCCTGAGCTTCGAAGCTCGCGATGATGGCGGCTCCGCCTCTACGTGCAACAGATCGGATTAACTGTTGGGTCACCTGGCGGGGGTTTGGGAGGTGCTCAATCACGTCGAAGGAGACAAGGACATTCCATTGTTGCTTCGGCAAGTCTGGAATGTCCTTAGTGATTTCAATTACTTGGACAGGAATGCCACGCTGTTCAAATCGCGCTCGCGCAAATCCAAGCGTCTTCCCTGGGACGTCCGCCAGGGTAACCGAGTATCCGAGTTCGGCCAGTCTCAACGCGGCATTGCCAACGCCGCAGCCGAAGTCGAGTGCCTGCGGATACTGGTCCGGGGGCCACAATTGTGCCAGTCGCTCCAACCGCATCAGGTACGGCTGGTAGGCTTCGCTTCCGTTCCAACCGACAAGTTCCCAAAGGTATTGCTCGGTCTCGGCATAGAACCGCCTGATCTCGGCGGGCGAGGTTGGGTTTCGACGTTCCCAATCCGCGGCAAAATTGCGGACCTGATAGGTCGCCAGACGATGTATGCATTCGTCCGCCGACAGGTGGGTGAAGTCGGACAACAGTTGCAGGTCCTCCTCGTATATGCCGGAGAGGCCCCACTCGGCCGTCTCAACTTCGATCATGCCGGGTTTAGGCTGGAACAGTCGACCCATCCTCCGGAACGCCGATGGTGAGGCCGCCATTCCGCTAGAGGCGGCGGAGCCTGAGATATTGGACATAGCTGAATTTGCGCAGGCCGGGGATCCTGAAGCATTGACGATCGAGCCAAGCGAACAGCTGTGGCGCAACGCGGTTGCGGAGAACGTAGAGCGAGAACATGCCGAAGTACCGGAACTCGGGATATTCGACGGTCACCTCGAAGTACGGCCGCAGACGATCGACTTCCGCCGGTGTCAATGGAAACTCGTCGCGGTCGCCGTATTTTGGAAACCAAAGCCGGCCTGCCAGGTGTTGTCGGAACCAGAGAGCGATCCGGCTCGAGCCATTGTTCTCATAGAAAAAGGCGGAGCCCCCATTTCGAGTGCATCGATAGAGTGCAGCCGCGAACGCCTCAAAGGGCTCGAGATGGTGAAGGACCATGCTGCCGAAGACGAAGTCAAAGGGTTCCCCGTCCAGCTCGAACGCAGACCTCCGCAGCACCGTGACGTTGTCGAGCCGCTCTTGGCGGCAGTACTGCTGAAGGCGGTGAACTGCTGTGAGGCTGGTCTCGATCGCCACGACCCGAGCGCCGAGTGACGCGAAAAGCGCAGTAAACTCGCCGCGCCCGAAGCCAATGTCGAGGATGGTCTTTCCTTGGATATCACCAAAGTGGCGGAGCGAAGCCGCTGCTACGGCGGGATTGGGACTTGGCACGGTGATAGCGCCGGCGTCGTAGATCCGGTCCCAAAAGGCGGTCGCCTCCGCGGTCCCTTTGCTAGCGTTCAGCGCTGCTGTCTTCAACGATCAGATAGCTCCCCGCGATGACCAGGTCGGGATAGGCGCGCAGCTCGGTCAGTGCGTGCGCCTTTCGGTCGTAGGAACCGAGATTGTTTGCGCGCACCCTCTCATACGGATCTCGTCCTCAACTCGCTTCGGTTGGCATTCGCGCTGTCCGTCGAATTGGGCAGGTTCTCCCTTAGCACGGGTCTTTCGCATTCCCAGCGCTCCCGACTCTTAGCCCAGTAAGTGAATTGATAGATGGCGCGCATGGCGGCGTCGACCAATCCGACCCAGCCGTCCCGGTAACCGCGCCATCTGAGGTAATAGAGATAAAAGGCGCGCGCCGTTTCGGTGAATGCTTGACGATAGCCAGGCGCGGTAGGGGGAAGCTCCGCCCTTTCTAGGTCCCTGTCGGTGTAATAGTTGATCTTTTCCAGGTACTGGCCAACATTGAGATAGTTGTGGTGCAGGTACCCGTGGCGCATTCGGCACCATAGGCCCGAGGTCTCGAGCGCCTCGTGTTCAGAGCGAACTGGATAGCGGGCCTGTCCCCTGCGGAACATCATCTTGCGATAGTGCTTGCGTCCGAAACCATGTGTCAGCTCGCGACCGAGAATCACTGGGCGCTCCCAGAACTCGAACCCGGTCACGCCGGCAGGTGGCTCGGCCAGCATTTCCTGGATTTCGGTGGCTAGCTCCGGCGTGACGCGCTCGTCGGTGTCGAGCCGCATGACCCACTCAGACGTGGCCTGATCGAAGCCAAAGTTGACGTTGCCAAAGATGTAGTCCTGACGCTGGATCAGGCGGCACTGGGTAAATTCGGCGCAGACCTCGGCGGTCCGATCGGTACTGAACATGTCGATGACGATGAGCTCGTCCGCCCAGGCGACGCTGGCCAGGCAGTCGCGAAGGAGTGAGGCGGCATTCTTGCTGGGAACCACAACCGAAAGCCGGTCCCTCATACGACCAGGCCGTGCATTTCGAGCTCTCCCCGCGAACGGTCCAGCCGATCTCGGGCGGGGGGCGTCGTTTCCGCTATCCACAGGGCCAGTTCCTTCATGCCTTGCCGGAGGGGAACGCGCGGTTCGTAGCCAAGGATCTCGCGCGCGCTCGTGATGTCAGCAAAACAATGCCGGATGTCGCCCTTGCGGTAGCGGTGGAGGACGAGCGGGGGCGATCCGACGCCGAGTTCCTGGCGCAGGAGATGCGCGACTTCCAGAACGGTGGTTGGCACCGAGGTCCCAATGTTGATAGCCACGTCGCTAACCTTGTTCGTGGCCAGGGCCAGCTCAATCGCCCGGACAACGTCCGTGACATGTACGAAATCGCGTGATTGGCCTCCGTCTTCGAAGACGAACGGCGCTTGGCCGTTCAGAAGCCGGCTGGAAAAGATCGCGGCTACTCCCGTGTACGGATTGGACAGCGACTGGCGCGGGCCATAAACGTTGAAGAAACGAAGTGCGATCGTCCGGACGCCATACGAGCGGCCGAAGATCAAGGCGAGATCTTCGTGGTCTCGCTTGGTTACGGCATAGACGGAGTCGGAGCGGAGCTGTTTGGCCTCCCGCGTCGGAATCGGCTTGGCCACGGATCCACAGCGGATACAGACCGGTTCCCAACGGCGTAGCTGCAGCGCTGCCGCCGTCCGGATGACCTGCGTGTCATCTACGCCGCAAAGCTGGCAGCGATACTGCCCCTCGCCGTAAATGGACATCGATGAGGCCACCACCAACGTCGAAAGCTCGTTGCGCCTCACGGCGAGCGCCTCAAGAAGAATCGCGATGCCGAGGCTGTTATCGCGGACGTAGCGCGCCATCTCGTACATGGATTGCCCGACACCGACCTGCGCCGCCAGGTGGACCACGGCATCGACTTGATCCAGCGAACGATCAACCAGATCGCGGTCGAGGATGCTGCCATGCACGTACTCGGCCCCGGCGTTGCGATGTCCCTGCGAACTTCCATGGACCTGCGGTTCGATCGAGTCCAGCACCCGGACCCTGCGTCCCTCGGCCACGAGCCGGTCAACCAGATGAGAGCCGATAAAGCCGGCGCCCCCGGTCACAAGGATCCGATCACTCATATCGTTCGTACCTCCAGCGGGCGATATCGCTGCAAAACGCTCAAGTATTCGAAGGTCTCAGCGCTTCATGCGCCACGGTCCCTTCGAGTGGAATCCAGGAAAGGCGGATGAGGACGGCGTCAACCATGGAGGCTGTGAATGGGCTCAGGCCGAATGAAGATCGCCTCGATCTGATCTCCCCAGCCGACCTGCTGGGATGTCCATTGGACTGCCCGCTTCACGCAGCCCCGGAGGCCTGTCGATGGAGGCTCGATCGCCCCCTTTGTCGTGTAGGAGAGCATTTTGAAACCGGTGCCGTTCCGGACAGTCCGCTCGAGTGTCTCTGGCGTGAAGTGCCAGACGTGTTCCGTAGGGTCCCAGCCGATCCAATTGGTCGTCATCAATCGTGGCACGAGTCCGCGAAAGTAAGGGACAAACATAAAGACGCGGCCGTCAGGTGAAAGAATCCTCGAGAGGCTCGACAAGAAGCCGACGAGGTCGTTCACATGTTCGAGCACGTGGTTGAGGACCGCCACGTCGTAGGTTTCCTCGATCTCGCCCAAGGATCGAACGCTGACAGGCCTGCCCAGCTGCTGTCCGGCTGCGATAGCAACGGGGTCCACGTCGATACCACGGGCATCGAAGCCCTGGTCGAGGGCCGCTGCGACAAGGGTTCCTTGGCTGCAACCGACATCGATCAGCCGACGTCCCGGGGCATGGACCCGGAGAAACGCAGCGATTGGCTTGCTCCAAGTATCCGGTGCGATCCCCGCCCCCGTTTTCGGTCCGTATCGCGCGTAACCATGCTCGTGCCGACAAGGATCCGGAGGTGGAAGGGTCCGAACGAGTCGACAGCTTAGGCACTCGGCGATGGAGAAGTGGTAAGCGGTGGCCGATGAGGCCTCCGGTGCTCTGTGGTAAGCACCGGAGAGCATGCAACGATACTGAGTGCTACCGCAGAAACAAGCAATGCCAGCCGTCTTCATACCAGCAACCGACGCGCCGGCGGTGACTTGTTCAGCCACTGCTCGGAGCCCTAACCGTGTTCCGAAGTACGTTGTCCATTCGGTGTCGCGGATCCGAATTTCCACTCGTATGGCAGCACTACGGGAGCTTCTCTCATGGAATGAGTGATCGCTCCCTTCCCATGCCCGAGATGCTCGCCGATTACCTGGAAGCGCCTGAGGCGCTGCCACTCGAGAAGGTCGCCGAAGCCGGCCTCACCCCGGACGGATCCCCAGATCTCGTACGTCCGGGGACGCAGCGGAAGACTCTGGAAGGTGCAGTCAACGAACCCCCTTCCGGCAATGGAGCGCAGGGTCCGCCCGTCGATGAGCATCGAAGCAAGGCTGAAAAGGCCAACTGCCGGATCAGCGAGCCCGATAGAGAAAATAGGACCTTCGATTTCCGACAAAGCACGATAGTGAATTCGCACCGTCATCGACTCATTGCTCATGACCTGGTCGACCTCGCGACCTTGGGCATCGCGGACTGCGACCTCGACGATTTCAAGCAGCTCGCCGTCTCTCCAAGTTCGGGAAGCGTCCGCCGCCAGGGCTGCGTGGACGCCGCGCAAGTAGTCATGGACCACCTCCCGCGCTTGGCCCTGGCGCACCAAGCGGCCCCTCTCCAGGAGGGCTGCCTGCTGGCAGAGACTTTCGATGGCGCTCATGTCATGAGACACGAACACCAAGGTACGGCCTTCTCGAACAAGGCCGGACATCCGCTCCACGCAGCGATATTGAAAGCCAGCGTCCCCGACGGCGATCGCTTCATCGACCAGGAGGACATCCGGCTCGATGTGCACCGCCACGGAGAAGCCCAGGCGCAGTTGCATACCACTGGAGTACTGTTTAACCGGTTGATCGATGGCGTGGCCGATGCCGGCGAATTCCACGATGTCATCGAACCGGCGAAGGATATCGCCTCGTCGCAATCCGAGAATGCGACCGTAGAGGTGAATGTTTTCCCGACCGGTGAGTTCGGGGTGCATCCCGGTGCCGACCTCGATCAGTGCGCCCACTCGGCCCCGGACGCGGACGCATCCACTGGTTGGATATGAAATCCGGGTAGCCAGCTTCAGTGCCGTCGTCTTACCCGCGCCGTTTTCACCGATCAGGCCGAAAAACTGGCCCTCTGAGATCTCCAGGCAGAGGTCATCAACGGCCTTGACAGTTCGTCGCGGTGGGCGGGGGCGCCGCAGGGCCGGACGCAGGTGCCCGACAAGGTCGTCGCGTAGTGTCCGATACTCCCAGGGGCCGCGATATTGCTTCGAGACATGTTCGAAGGCCAGGGCAATGGTCATCCGCGCGTAATTCCCCTCGAACGCATTCCTAAACTCGGTCCGAGAAGCCGCGCTCTAGGCGCTTAAAGAGGACAAAGCCGGCGACAACAAGCGTCATCGACCAGATCAGTGCGCCGGTCGTGATGTCCCATTGCGGCCAGGCATGATGCAGGATGATTCGTCGCAAGCCGTCGATCGCGCCGGCCACTGGGTTTAGCGCCGCGTAGGCGCTCCGCCAGGCGCTCGGCACGAGGCGCAGTGGATAAACGACGGGAGTCGCAAAGAGGGCGATCTGTAGGACGAACGGGAGTGCATACCTCACATCGCGGTAATAAACATTCAGGGCCGACAGTCCGACCGCGAGCGCCATCGCCGACGAGAGCAGGATGGCGACCGGAAACAGGAGTCCAATCCAGGTGACGTCCGGCAGTCTCCCGTTAAAAGCGGCAAAGACGCCCAGCGTAACCAATCCAATCAGGAGATCGACGAGCGCCGCCGCAACGGCGGCCAGCGGCAGAACTTCGCGAGGGAAGTAAACCTTTCGAAGCAAGGCCTGGTCCGTCACCAGGCTGCCCATTCCTGACCCCGTGGCGTTAGCAAAGAACGTCCAACCCACCATCCCGGTTAAGGCGAAGAGCAAATATGGGGCACCATCACTGGGCACATGTGCGAGGCGGCCGAGGAAGATCGCGAACAGGATCGCCGAAAAGACCGGCTGAACCACGGCCCATCCGATCCCGACGGACGCCTGCTTGTAACTGACCTTGATCTGCCGAACGACAAAAGCCCATAAGACCTCGCGAAAGAGCCAGAGCTCGATGATCGAGTCCTTTGAGACTCCACCGGGGCCACCGCGAACCTCCAACAGCGGGCGTGTATCCCTCATCCCAAGTCGTGGCATGACCGCCTTCATAAAGCCAGGGCCGGGGCCTCGGCGGCTCTTGCTGCCTGATCAGCTGCCACCGGCGTACCGACAAGGCTTGGCAGGCTGGCGCCGATGCCAGCAAAAAGCCAGAACAGAAAGAGAACCGTGGGGTTGTAATAGGAAACATCGAACAAGGAATGCACGAGATAACCGGCGAAGGCCGCGATGAAAGTGGCGGCAAGCGCCCGATCCAACGTCGGCCTGGCGCGGTGCAGGGCCAGGCCGAGCGCTTTGAAGAGAGCTCCAATCAGCAGCACAAACGCGGCAAGGGCTGGAAGGCCGCGCTCGGCGGCCACGTTGAGAAAGATATTGTGCGCATGATCGACGCCGAAGTCGTAACCCACGTACTGCGGGAAGTGATTACCAAAGTTGCCAATGCCGATCCCAAAAACTGGATGCTGAACAATAATCGCCAGCGCCGCCTGCCAAATCTGGATTCGTGAGTCAAGTGTCTCCCAGGGGCCCAGGGTATGCGGCGCCAGCCGGAGGCGGATCGGCTCGTCCATTCCGGCCACCGTAAGAACGACAAGAACCATGGCCACGATGGCCGTGATGGTCCAGCGCTGCTCAGGCAGAAGCCAGATCAGGAGGAGTGTCGCCGCCAGCAGGCCCAGCCAACCGCTGCGCGACAATGTCGCCAGCAGCGCGATGACGAAGGCGAGCGTGGTCAGCCCCGTCGGAATCAACAGCCAGCGTCTGCGCACGCTGAGCGCCAAGCCGAGGGCGACGACCGCCGGCATGCCGAGAACGAGCGCACCGGCAAGATGATTTGGGTCGAGCAGCGTGCCACTTGCCCGACTTAGCTCCGTGATCGGCCCGCCACGAAGGGCGTTGACGAGCGTTCCGCAAACTTCTAGAAGGAGTGCCATCAGAGCGCCGGCGAGCATCAGCCACACATCGGCCCGGTCGTTGATGGACTGGATCACGAGAAAGAACAGTAGAAACGCCGCCGACGCCTCAAGGAGACCCCGGACCTGAACCTCGATGTGCCCAGCCATGCTTAGGAGTGAGAGCGCGCTGGTGATGGCAAAGAGCAGGACGGCCAGCTCAAGCCCCGAATGGCGCCAGCGAGGGGCCCCATAAACGAGCCGCCGTCCGAGCCAGATAAGAAGAAGCAAGACGAGGATCGCGATCGAGTTTCGGATCCGAATCGGGCCAAAGCCGACAGGCAGATCGAAGGGAAGAGTAGCGGCGAGGAATGACAAACCGATCGCGGGCCGAATCAGGGCCGCGGCCGCCGCCGTCAAGGTCACCATGGTTCCGGCGGCCGCCGCCGTCGGCCCCTCGGCCATGGCGGCGAGCGCCAGTCCCAGACCAGCGAGCGCGGCAAGCCCCAGCCACAGCGATTGTGATCGATGATTGGAGCGGGGCACGAGTGGGAAGGCGCTACTTATGATGGCCGTTGCCGCTGGGATAGTAATAGCCGTACGTGCTCGCACTGTCGTCCATCGAAACATCGTTGAACACAATGCCGAGCACATGCGCCTTCGCCTGTTCCAGGTGCTTCTGGACACGACGCTGGGCAGCTTTGTCCTGTGCGCCAGCCCGTAGCACATAGAGAACACCGTTGGTTACCGCCGATAGGACGAAGGCGTCAGCGTAGAGGATGCACGGCGGGCTATCGATAAGGATGAAATCTGCATGACGTTCGAGCTCGGTCATAACAGCACGCATCCGTTGCGAAGCCAGAAGTTCGCTCGGGTTCGGGGGCAGCGGGCCGGCCGGGAGAAGGGAAACATTGTCAAAGGCGCTCGGAAGTATCACGTCCTCGAGCCTTGACTTGCCGACGATGACCGTCGATAGTCCGGGTAGCGCTCCTGTGCCGCCGCCGCTGCCGTTCCGGTCCATTCCATGGCCGTTTTCCGATGTCCTGAGAATGCGATGCAGCTTCGGATGTCGGAAATCTGCATCGACAATAACAACCCGCGAGCCGGCCTGCCCCATGATGATGCCCAGGTTGAGAACCGTGGTGGTCTTCCCCTCGCGTGGGGCGGCGCTGGTCACCAGGATGGTCTTCAGCGGCTGGTCGATGCTGCTAAAGCTGATGTTGGCTCGCAGAGCCCGAAATGTCTCGGCGAAGTGGCTGTTGAGCGTTGACTCAGTGAGAATGAGCTGGTCCTGTTTGGTGGCGGTCATGCTGACACTCCCTTGGCCGGTCGGAGAATCCGCGGGGTTGCTCGCGGAATCATGGCGATGACCGGCCTGCCGGTCAGCGTCTCGACCTCATCCGGATCTCGCACCGAGCTATCAAGGTATTCGAGCAGGAAGATCAGACCGACGCCGACGATCAGCGCCAGCGCGGCCGCATAGCCGACCTTGAGGAGCCGGGCGCCGGTGTCGGGTCGGGCCGCGGCTTGATCCACAATGCCGGCGGCAAAGTCCCGGGGGGCATCGCTAGTATGGAGCAGCGCTTCCGCCAGGGCCTGCTGGTAACGAAGGTAGGCGTCGGCCGCTGCTCGCTCGTCAAGCTGAAGCTGCAGCCCGGTCGCGCCAGTGTCAACGTCTTTCGGATGGGGGTTCTGGCCCACGGCCTCAGGATGCTGACGAGAGAACTCGACCAGGGCTTTGGCCGCGGACAGGTAGCGAGACTTAAAGCCGGCCTTATCGCTTGCCAGGTCAGTTGTCGAGTTCTTGAATCCAATCGCCAGCTGGGGATATGCGTCGACCGCCCGCTGACTAACGGCGTTGGACAGCATCACTGCCCGGTTGGGGTCACGGTCGGTTACCGAAACCTGAAAGGTTTCCGGCCGTAGGGTGCTGACTTTGATCTGTGCTTTAAGGTCATCGACACTCTCGTCCAGATGCAGCTGCTGGATGACCTGGAGAGCCACCGTATTCGAAGTAGCGACCTCCCCAAAGCTCAAAAACCCGCTGCCCTTGGCGACAACCGTGGCGGATGCCAGGTACTGGGGCTTGGTCAGGAAGGAAAATGCACCGGCCGAGAGCACGGTCAATACCACCAGTAGGGCTGGAATCCAGGCGCGTCGTCGAAGGACTTGCCAATATTCGCGAATTTCCATAAATCGAGCCTCCTTGGAGCTGGGCCTTAGCTGTTGCGACGGATCAATGTCGTGCCGATGAACAACGGAACCCACCGGAATCTGCCTGGGGGTCGTCGCCGGAGCGACAACGGAAACCAAGTGGGAAAGACAAGTTCAGCGATGGTCTCCAGAACCTGCTGTTGAAGCGATGGACTCGGAACGAGATGGCACGCGGCATCCCACAGTGCGCCGTCTGCCAGCCAGCGAGATCGCATGAGTTTCTGCCTTGGCGGAGGCAGGTAGGAGGGCAGCGTGCCGGCCGGTAGGAAGGCAGACCGCGCGGCCTTCAGCATGGGGACATCGCAAGCGGCGTCACCCATTGCTGCAAGCGGAAGGCTGGCGAGCCCCAGTTCTTCACGGAGTCGCGCCAATCCTGTCGCCTTGTCTCCTCGGCGGGGTACGAAATCGGTGTGCCGCGGCGCGACCCAGAAGCTGAGCTCGCTCAACTCGTGGCGGTCGAGCAGATGCCTCGAGCGTGAGCCCGGTAGCGCCTCCGGCCCGGATTCGGATAGCTGACTGACACGAACAGAGTGTCGATGCGTCGGGTCGAGCACGATTTCGTTATCAGCCCATAGAACACTTCGCAATCGGGCTAACTGCCCGAGGCCGCGTTCATCGGGCAATGCACTTTCCTCCCGACCAAAGACTCCGTCCCAGATCACGGCTCCGAACTCGGCCACACCGCCGAAGAGCCGGAACTGCGTACTCCGGTCGCGGACAGCCTGCACACTCCTGCCGGTATTCAGCAAGACCGCGACCCGGCCTAGCTGCAACAGTCGGAGCGCCGCGATTCCAGCGAGGCTCGTGCAGGAGAATCCAGCCACCTCGTTTTCCAGCACCCCGTCGACATCGAGAGACAGGATCATGCAAGGGTCCGATACTCGCTCGAGATGGACGGCGTTGGCCAGCCAGCTATGGACCACGTCGGTGCAATGTCGTTCGCTTTCTAGGAGTCGGTCGTACGCGCTCTGGCGGGCAATACCAGGCGGCGCCTGCACTACCGCACGGATGGCCGCTGCCATGCTCTCTGTGGCGACCTGCCAGTCAGCCGCGAACTGTTCGTTCTGTAAACCTGTCATTTCTTGATTAGGACAGCGGCATTGGAGTCGGTTTGGCGTCCTGCGGGCCAGCAGGCCTCCACCAGGCTCAGGAATTCGCGCCGGAACCGAGCCTCGCCAAATGAAACCGCATTGGCCTGGATCCGCTCGCGATCCCAGGTGTGCTGTCCCGCCTGCCGCATCGCGATCGCAAGCGCGGCCGCGGATTGCGGACGAACGCGGATTCCCGTGACGCCGTCGATCACCGTTTCCCGGGCGCCGCCCGCGTCATATGCGATGACAGGCGTGCCGGCGGCCTGTGCCTCGAGTGGGACGATGCCGAAATCCTCCTCGCCGGGGATGAGGACGGCGATCGCCCGAGCATACAAGCGTCGCAGCTCCTCATCGGTGACCCGACCGAGAAACCGGACGTCAGGTCCCGCGAGGCGCTCGAGACGTTGGCGAGCTCGTCCTTCACCAACGACACATAACGGCATGCGCAGTTCCCCCGCTGCTCGGATAGCAAGGTCGACTCGCTTGTGGTCGACGAGCCGGCTCACGACCAGGTAGTAGTCGTCGCGCTCATGGCTGACGAACCAGGCGCGCCCGATCGGTGGCGCAATCACAGCGACCTCGCGGTGGTAAAAGGTCTGGATTCGAGCGGCCACCGCAGCGCTGTTAGCCACAAACATCTGGGGACGCCGTGCCGCCCAGCGATCCCAGACCCGAAGCCAGCCGCGAAGTGGGGCCGTAGCGAGAGGCAATGGGCCGTGATTGAAATACGAATTGGACCGCCAGATGAAGTTGGGCGGTGTGTGACAGTAGCAGATGTGGAGCGCGTTTCTCGGGGTCCGGATTCCTTTGGCGAAGTAACTTGCCGAGCTGATCACGAGCTGGAAACCGCTCAGGTCCAGGTGTGCGAACGCCAGGGGATACAGGGCAGCATAGAGACGAGGAGCTCTGCGGATCGCCGGCAGTCGTTGCATCCACGAGGTCCTTACATCGCATTGGACAAACCTCCCGGCCAATCGCCGATTCCAGACGGCGGTAAAAATCGGGGCCGAGGGAAAGATCTCATGCAAGGCCCAGAGCACGCGTTCCGCGCCACCATCCTGATCCAGCAGGTCATGGACCAATGCGACACGGGTCGACATCGTCGAGAATGGCATCGGGGTCGCGTGCAGGCTATCTGTTCTCAGTTCTGTGTCAAGACCTCGCGATAGGTGGCCAGCACTGCATCGAGATAGCGCTGGCGGTTGAAATAGCGTGTCACCGTGGTGCGGGCCCGCCGGCCAAGCTCCATCGCGAAATCGGGATGGCGGAGCAGGTCGTCGACAGCCTCCGCCCAGCACGCCGGCCGACGGGGCGGCAGAAGGATGCCATCCTGGCCGCTGCTGATGATCTCAGCTGGACCCCCCAGGTTAGTAGCGATGACGGGCAGCTCCATTGCCATCGCCTCGATCACCGTACGGCCGAACGGCTCCTCCCACGAAGGGACTAGCAGCACGTCGAGTGCTCGAAGCACCTGAGGGAGGTCGGAGCGCTCACCGAGAAAATGAACGGCGCCGGACAGGCTCGACTCGCTGATTTCCCGCCGGAGGGAGCGGAGGTAATCCCGGTTGTCATAACGGGCTGACCCGTTGGTGAACTTCGCTTCGCCCACGAGAAGCAGCTGGGCCATCGGGTGCGTGGCCCGCAACAGCTTTAGGGTCTCGATCGCGTCTCGCTGTCCTTTCCATGGGGTTAGCTGGGCCACGACGCCGATCAGAGG
Organism: uncultured Actinomycetes bacterium; assembly: GCA_964601135.1. Taxonomy (GTDB): domain Bacteria; phylum Chloroflexota; class Dormibacteria; order CF-121; family CF-121; genus CF-13. The sequence goes on from CAZRMD010000010.1 coordinate 25,586, forward strand.
TGCGTGCATATCGAGCGAGAGTCGCCGGCGAGCTTCGCGACGCTCGATGACGCCCGGGTTGAACTGAGAAGCATCGACGGCGTTGTAGGCGACGCGGACCCGAGTCTGCCGGCCGCCAAGCCTGAAATTCCCAGCGGTGTACTGGGAGTTCGCCAGCACCGCCGCGGCCGTTTCTTCGACGATTCGCCGAACGACATTGCTGGCGAGCGACAGGGGTAAGCAGTCGTGGACGTGCACCAGCGCCGGCGGCCCGCCGATCGTTGCCGCCATCCCTGCCGCGACGCCGGCCCTTGGGGAGTTTGCATGTACGAGATCGATCTGATACCGACGGCTCAGCCTGTGGATCTGGACGGCCATGCGCGCGAGATTCATCAACCCGCCAGGCAGGTGGCGGGGATGCAGCCGAAGACCCAGTCGGAGCTCGGGTATGCGATCAACGTTCAAGCCTCTGGCACGTAGCCGATTTGCGAAGTCACCTTCCGGGCAAGCCACCAGCGCAACCACGGTTCGCGGCAGAACCTCGAGCAGATCGATGAGCGACCGCTCAGACCCACTGATCTCACTCGTATGGTTTACATACAGGACGTTCATCCGGCTCGCTCGACGACGTGGCTGAAAACCGAGTCGACCGCCTCAGCCATACGGGCCCAGCCGAAGTTGCGAGCGTGGGCCGCGCCAGCCCGTCCGAGGGCCGAGGCGTAGTCCCTGTCTTGCAACAGCCGCACGATGGCGGCCGCTACGGCGTTGGAATCAACCGGATCAACCAGGACACCGGTGACGCCGTCGATGACGGCATCGAGGGCGCCGCCTAAGTTGCCAGCGACCACGGGCAGGCCATGGGCACCGGCTTCGAGGTAGACGATTCCGAAGCCTTCGCCTCCGCCATGAGAGGGCATGCGGCTGGGCATGGCGAAGACATGGGCGCGTTCGAGCCAGGCGTCGCGTTCCCGATCGCTGATGGACCCGACGAATTGAACATGGCCGCTCAAGCCGCGTGCCCTCACTTGGCGCTCATAAAGTGCGCGGAGCGGGCCGTCGCCCACAATTACCCAGCACACGTTAGAAACGTGCGCCCTAATCAGGGGCATCGCTTCCATGAGGACGTCATGGCCTTTGTATCGGTCGCGCAAGCGGGCGACGGTGATCACGGTTGGTCGCGAACCAGGATGAGGCTCGACCCGAGGCGGCAGGTCGACACCCACGGGAATGCGATGGATGTTCTGCGGCGGTGCACCTCGCGCACGGGCCAGCGTCTCGGTATGGCGACTGATGGCAACGACAGCGGCGGCCGAACGCACCGCAAAGCTCGTCAGCTGCGGCCGCTCGACGACCTCTTGCGCGTACAAGTACTGGACGAACGGAGCCCCGACCGTTCGACGGATCAACCAGGCCCCCGGACTTGTAACGATATGAGCGCTGAGTACCGCCTGCGGACGAAAACGCCGACCCTCGATCACGGCACGGCAGTTGAGAAGCGCAATAGTGCCGCGATGACCAAGCGGGGCTCTGACGCGATGCACCCGCAGACCTTGAGCCCGATCGAATTGGGTAGCACCGGGTGCATCAAGCGTCAGGACCGCAACATCGTTTCCGCTCCAGTGGCGGACGAGCCGGTGGATGAGCAACTGGATGCCGCCGATCGCCGGAGCGAAGTCCGGTGTCAAAACCAGGATGCGCAGGCTTTGCGCTAACCCCCGGGCGGCGGTGCAGAACCGTGGGGTGACTGCGACCGCGACTCGTGGTAAAGCCAACCGACGACAAACCAGATGAGAGGAGCAATGGCGTACTGGCCGCCATTGAGCCATTGTCCAAGCATGACCATCAGCATTCCGATCACGGTAAGCACGACGGCATCCCGTTCCCTGCGGTAGCGCTGGATCGCTCGGCCTAGCGTCACCATAATGATCGTCAACAGGAGTGCGCCACCGAGAAAACCGAGACCGGCGAAGGCATTTGCCACATCCATCTCGAGGCCTGCGGATTCGACTCCGTTCTTATTCGACGCAATGCTCATTAACGCGGTGCCGAGACCAAGGGGATGAGCAATGGCGGCGCGGACGCCTCCGAAGACGCTGGTGGCCCAGTGAAGCTGGAATGTCGAAACCGTGGGATCAAACGGATGCAGAAGACCCTGGGCCTGGTGAAGGATAAAAGGATTGCCGGAGCTCGCCGCGGCGGCTTCCAACGACGGTCCCAGCGCTGTCATGATCCCGAGAGTGCCGACAACCCCACAGGTGATCACGAAGCCTGCCAGACCGGGATTTTTGATGCGCAATCCGATCAGCACCAGCAGCACGGTCATGGTCAAGATGACGGGGCCCCGACTGGAGACGATGATCAGCGCACAGACCAGGATCGGTAGCCCGAGTAAGAGGAGCCACCTGGGACGAATGGCGAGCGTCAGGGAGACCACCACCGCGATTGCCAGGTAGCCGGCGTATTCACCGCTGCTGGCAAACGTCCCGAACGGCCGAATGGAACCGAACACTTTGAGGGCGACGTAACCGCCGATTTTGATCCATGCCTGGTCCCAGGCGGGAAAGCCGGCTGCAGATTGGAGCAGTCCGTAGATGGCGGCGGCGACGGCCCAGACGACTGCGCAGCTCAGCGTAACGGCGACCAATTGCCGGTCGGCAAATTCGCGTCCGACGTAGAACCACAGCAAGGGCCCTGCCACGACGACGAACCCGGCGACGCCCGCCATCACGCCCGCACCGCTGAGTGGGTTAAACGCCTGCACGAATAACAAGACCAGCAGCCCGAAGATCACAATCGAACCCGACCCAGCCGTATGGACATGTTTCCGACGCTGGAGGAGAAGGCTGCGAAGCATGAAGAGCGAAACCGCAGGGGCCACGAGCAGGAGAGGGTCGTAGGAGGCCCATCCGGCTACGGGAATGAGCAGCCGACGGATCAGGCCAAGGAACGCGAGAAAGCCAAATGTGAGGAGGACGGTTGCGCCCGGCCGCCTGACCGAAACAAACATCAGGAAACCTGCGAACACGGCGGCGCACAACGGCCTGAGCAACCAGGGATTCTCTGTTGTCGCGGAGCCGACAATGATGACGAGGGAGGTGGCGCCTGCCAATCCGAGGAGCGCCAACGGCCTTCCAAGACGCAGGCGTCCGGTCCTCAAGACTAGGGTGGCGTTCATGGGCTATCGACCGAGGGAGAGCCTCGTCGTCCGAACTCAGTATTCGTCCAGCCAATCAGAAACCAGACCAAGGGAGCTGTCGCATAATGTCCGCCGTTCAACCACTGGCCGAACGTAACCACGAGCAAGCCAACGACACCTAGCACGGGCAGATCTCCGTGAATCCGGTAGAGCCTGGTCACTCGATAGAGCGTGACGATGAGCACCGCCAGGAAAAGTAGCCCGCCTGCTAGCCCCAGGCTGATGAGGGCATCGGGAAGATCCAGTTCGGTGGGCCGCGCCGGGCTAGCCAGGGTATTGCCGGCGAAGTTGGTGACAGCGGTTCCCTGGCCGAGAGGTCTCGAGATCGCGTCCTTGATCCCATCAGCAGCAATCTGGACGTGGACTGCGAGGCTCGATCGATTTGGATCGAAGGGATGCAAGAGTCCCTGCACCTGGTGCCGGATCAAAGGACTGCCCGACGCGGCGGCCGCCATATCGAGAAAGGGGGCCGTCGTCGTGAGGAAAAGGATCCCGCCTGCAATGGCAGTCGTGACGGCCAGGATAGTCCGGGGGCGCCAAGCGATACGAACCGCGACCAGCACGAGGATGGCGAAGACGATCAGCACCGCGGCCGATCGCACTGAGGCCAAAAAGATCGCCAGCGCCAGGATCGGGACGACCACGACGGGCAGCAACTTTCGGTGAAACAGCATCGCCACGGACAGGGTGAGCCCGATGCCGAGGTAGAGGGCATACTCGACATTGCTGGAAAAAATGCTGAATGGCCGGACAACGCCGGAGACACGAATCCCTCCGTAGCCACCCAGCTCGATCCACGCCCGATCCCACGAGGGAAAACCGGCGAAGACCTGCAGAAGTCCGTAGATCGCGGCGAGCGTGGCCAGTGCGATTACCATCCCCTCGATCGTCACGGCGGTTTGTCGGTCGCCCACCTCCTGACCGATAAAAAACCAGATCAGAGGCACGGCCATGAATAGAAGTCCCGCCAAACCGGCAAACAGGTTGCCCGCCAGCGGGTTGACCGCCTCGACGACGGTGATCAGCAACAAGCCGAGAACCAATCCGGTCAGCAGATCGCGGGTCTTGCGGTGCGAGCCAAAGATTAAGAGCCGGACGAGGAGGATGCCGCCGGTCGCCGGCGCGACGAGCAGAAGGGGGTCATAGGAGGTCCAGCCCGAGGCGGGAATGAGGATCCGTCGGATGAGTGCCAGAAAGACCGTGAAGCCGAAGGTCAGCAGCACCGCCACTCTGGGCTGGCGAAGCCCGATGACCGCCAGGACGCCGACGATCACTACGGTCAGCAGTGGCCGATCGATCGACGGGTCTTGAACCGCCGCGACGGCCGCTACGCAAGAAACGGCCGCTCCGAGCATCAGCGCAAGCAGTTTCAGCGGAGACCGCGTTCCGTGCGTCGCGCTGATGTTGAAGGTTGTGTCCCTCATCTGGGTGTACATTCACAGCGCCGAAGCTTGCTCCGCCAATCGATCTCTTGGACCGTTTGACGAGGACGGTACGGCGCCCGGGCCTTGCAAGAAAACGACTTTATTACTGGGACAAGTCCCCCGCTGGTTGACCGAGGTGGGCAGCGTTCAGGTCTGCCGGCAATCAAACCACCATCTCATCGAAGCGTCGAGAGCCGTTGTAGACTCATAGGTCGACGCTGAGCGTGCTTGTGCTCTTCGCACTGGCGGCTGCATCCACCGTGCGCATGAACCGGCGGGCAATCACCCCGAGGTCAAAATCCTGCTCGACAGCGGTGCGTCCGCGCAGCCCACGGAGGCGCCGCTCGTTCGGCTGAGCAAGAACCGACTCGAGAATCGCCGCCAGTGCCGAGGCATCGCCCTCCGGGAAGATCCAGCCACCCCGCGTGCTAGCCAGCAGCGGAGCCAACTCGCCGGAGTCAGAGGCGACGACCGGGACTGCGCAGGCGAGTGCCTCGAGGACCACTCGACCGAATTGCTCTTTCCAGCCAGCAGTCGTCTTGGAGGGAATGACCAGGACATCCATCCGTCGGTAGGCGTCGGGCATCCGATCGTGGGGGACGTATCCGACCAACGCGACTCTATCCCGAAGACTGCTCCGATGGATGCGGCTCTCGAGTGCGCGTCGGTCTGGGCCATCACCGACGACAAGGGCGCGAATCCGATCGCTGGGCAGCATTCTTAGGGCACTGAGCAGGGTGTCAACCCCTTTTTCCGGCGTAAGCCGCCCGACGTAACCGACCGTTAGCCTCTGACTCATTGAGCGTTCAGCGATGGAAAGGGCATCGTCCGGACAGTAGAAGTTGGTGTCGACCGCCAAAGGAAGAACGATCGAAGGTCCGCGGTAGCCCTTGTGGTTGAGGACCTGGGCCACGCCGGTCGACACGGGTAGAGCGAAGCTCGCTCGCCGGTACACGTAACGCTCAAACGCTCGTACGGGCCAGGGGTAGGCCTTGATCAAGTTTTGGGCGCTGTAAAAGCCAATCGGCATATCTGGAAAACGACGAGCGGCCAAAAACAGCTGAAAGGTTGCCATCGCATAGGGCTCATGGTGCACGTAGATGGCCGTCGGTTTCTCGTGAGCCAGGATCATCCGAAAGGAGGTCACATACAGGTGCAGAGGAATATTGCCCGATAGCAGCACCGGCTTGAGGATCAGCCGGCCGTCGAATTCACGGAATCGATTGGTCCGGATAGTTCCGTATTCACTTCGCCAGCGCCTCGGAACAACGATCGTGACGGTCCAATCGCTCTCTTTAGTGAGCCGCGCGAAAAAGTTCTGATTGATCGCCTGCGCGCACGGATGGCTGACGACAAGCAATTTCATGATGGACCTGTTTTTAAGCGCTGAGATCCTGCAGGGCTCGCTCCATCTCGACGGCCATCCGAGTCGCCGAGAAGCGCTGACGAAAACGCTCCTGGCCAGCTTTGCCGAAGCTCTGACGCAGCAGTCGGTCGATCGCCAACTTCTCGACCGCATCGACCAGGGCTAAGTCAGAGTCGGGCGAAACCAGCATCCCGCTCGTTCCCTGTTCCACGATCTCCGCCGGTCCTCCCGCATTGAAGGCAACGACTGGTACTGCCAGCGCCATCGCCTCTACGAGGACCAGCCCGAACGGTTCCGCTTTCGCTGCGTGCACAAGGATGTCCATCAGCTGCAGGTAGGGTCCAACCTCAGGCACCCGGCCCGTAAATGTCACCGCGCTTTGGAGCTCCAGGCGGTCGACCAAGCGATCAAGATGTTCGTCGTAGCCGGGGGAGAGATTGCCGGCATTGTCTCCGACGACCAATCCATGGATCTTGTGACCTCTGCGCCGAAGCTCGGCGAGCATCTCCAGGAAACGATGGTGGCCTTTCGCCGGCTCGAGCCGTCCCACCAGGCCAACCACGACTCGAGGTGCTGGAATTCCCAGCTGGCTCCGCAGAATACCAAGCTCGCCTGGCGCCGCCCGCCGTGGCTCCTCGATCCCTGGATGGATGACGAAGGTATGCCGAGACGGCCACTGACGAGCCTGCGCCGCGCAGGATGCCTGCGAGTAGCAGCCGATTGCCCGGCTTGGAAGGATCGTCGCCAGCCGGTCGAGCCAGTGACCGCAGGGAATTCCCTGCTGCCACCACACCACTCGGTTCTCCATGCCGGCGATGAGTGCGGCCAGTGCACCATAGATCTGAGTTTTCGCTCCCCAGTTCAGCAACAGAGCCGGGCGTTCACGTCGCAAGAGGTCAGCCAGCTGGACGATCACGCGAATGTCGAGGTCGATCCGTCGCATGCGGCCACCAGGGAGGCTGAGTGTTCGTATCCCAAGGCGCGCGACATCCTGCACGAACCGCCCCTGCCGGAAAAAGACAATGATCGGTTCGATCCGCTGTCGGTCAACGGTGCGCAGGAAGGTCCATAAGAGGTTCTCCGCACCGCCAAAACGTTCGCCCCACGGTTGAGTGACGACGACCTTCATGTCCGGATTGGCTCAGGCACGGCGCGGTGTTGCTGCCGTTCCCGGCTCAGGGCTGGAATTAGACGGTCAGCGAGAAGCGGCCAGTCAAAGCGCCGTTCGTACAGACGACGGGCTTGATTGCCCAGCGCCTTTCGTTCATCATCATGAGTTGCCAGGCGAATGGCCGCCTGCACAAATCTATCGATGTGACCGACCGGGACGAGGTGGATGGCATCACTCTCAATATGGAAGATGCTGTCGGTGGAGGGGCCGGCAGTGCCAACGATCGCGAGACCGTGCTGCAGAGCGGCCATGAGGGTGGTTCGACGAGTGGAAATCCCATCGATATAGGGCGCGAGGAAGATGTCGGCAATACTGAGCCGGCGGGCTAGGCTTTCCCGTGGCAGCTTTCCGGGGCGCTCGACGGCAATCTCGTCCTTCAGCCCAGGGAGGTCGAGTGGGTTGGCGCCGAGGTTTAACAGTACGACGCGGCGTCCCCAGTCGGTCAAGGCATTGACCGCTTCGACGATGTAGGCCGCGGATCGCGCTGGATTGTTCGTCCCGAAAGCAGCCACCACGAGGTCATGAGGTCGGAGACCCCGTCGGCGACGTTCGGAGACACGATCGGGGCGTCTGTCCGGAAGGGCGGAGGCTACGGCCAGGTGCAGGCACGGCACCGTGGACCGCCGCCTGAACAGCTCGGTCCAGCGTTCAATGGAAACGAGCAGTACGTCGGCGCTGCGTTGAAGTGCCAGGAGCTGTAGGCGCTGCCAGCATCCCACGATGACCCAACGCCAGTTGATCATGGGGACATACGGCTCGTGGACCATGATCGCGATCGTCGGTCGCCGGGACGACCGGCGCAAGCGCCGGAACATCTGTGGAAGCCATGGGGCGAACCCCCAGCGACCATACATGAACGGGTTGTACTGGAGCACAATCGCGTCCTGGGCGCGCAATTCCGCGAGCATCGTCGGCAGGCGCGATCCAACTGTGTCATCAGATCCAAGCCGAAGCCATGCGCCGGTCCGGGTTCTTAGATAAACGTCAACATCGCGGTCTGCCGTGCGCAGCGTCTCTGCAAGCCGAAGGCTGTAATCTCGGATGCCGTCACCGTCCTCTCCGCTCTGGGCGCTGACGATAGCGATCCGTCGAGGCCCGCCGCTCATGCCGGTGTTCTCAAACGCGCGCGAGGCCAACGTTTATCCACTGTCGGATCAGCTCAGGCGGCATCGCTCGATGGCGCAGCCTGAGCGATCCGCCTGAAGTGGATCATCATTGTTCCCCCGATTTCCACGACTCGGTCTTTCGCGTATTCGGTGGGGACGAGGCGCTCAATATTTACAGGTGAGATTTTTGGGGCGTGATCGCCTGTGGCCAAACGGAGATCGATCCGTGCTAACGGAGGAATCACCGTGTACCCAGGTTGGTCCAGGTAAACCAACCAGAAATCTGGAGCT
>CAZRMD010000011.1:0-22942 GCA_964601135.1 uncultured Actinomycetes bacterium
AAGTGGGGCTTCACGGTGCCGTTCGTGTGCGGCTGCCGCGACCTGGGCGAGGCCTTGCGTCGGATTGCGGAAGGCGCGGCCATGATCCGCACCAAGGGCGAGGCCGGCACCGGCAACGTGGTCGAGGCGGTCCGCCACATGCGCGCCGTCAGCAGCGCAATTCGCAAGCTGCACGGGGCTGGAGCCGAGGAGCTGGTGATGGAGGCAAAGCGGATTGGCGCGCCGCTCGATCTGCTGGAAGAGACGGCTCGGCTGGGGCGTCTGCCGGTGGTCAATTTCGCGGCGGGCGGGATCGCGACGCCGGCGGACGCCGCCCTGATGATGCAGCTCGGCTGCGACGGCATCTTCGTCGGCTCCGGCATTTTCAAAGCGGAGAATCCATCTGCGCGCGCCAAGGCCATCGTGGCGGCGACCACGTACTTCGACCGGGCCGACATCCTCGCCGATGCCTCGAAGAGCCTGGGCAAGGCGATGCGGGGATTGGAGATCGGGGCGATCCCCGAGGAGGAGCTGCTCGCCGGCAGAGGCTGGTGAAGCCCCGGCGCCGCGTCGGCGTCCTCGCGTTGCAGGGGGATTTCCGTGAGCACCTGGCGGCGCTGCGTGCCTGTGAGGTCGAGGGCGTCCCGATTCGGCTGGCGACCGACCTCGATGGCGTCGACGCGCTGATCCTGCCCGGCGGCGAGAGCACGACAATGGCCCGCCTGATGGAGCCCGCTTTGAAGCAGGGCATCCAGCAGCGCAGTGCCGCCGGCATGCCTGTGATGGGCACCTGCGCCGGAATGATCCTGATGGCCAGCCAGATCGCCGACGGCCGGGCGGACCAGGAACCGCTTCACCTGATGGACATCGGCGTCCGGCGTAACGCCTACGGCCGCCAGATCGATAGCTTCGAGGCGGAGGTTGAATCCCCGGCTATCGGCGGCGGCGGTCCCGCCGTCTTCATCCGGGCGCCCCAGCTCATCGAGCGCGGCGCCGGCGTCGAGGAGCTGGCAACGCATGGCGGGGTCGCTGTCGCGTTGAAGCAGGGCAACCGTCTCGCCCTCGCCTTCCACCCCGAGCTGACACCCGATCGCCGCTGGCACCAGTATTTCCTGTCACTCGACGGAGCTCGGCGGTGACCCTCAAGGTCCGTCCAGCACAGCTGAAAGACCTGGGCAGTATCGAGAGCCTGTACCGCCAGCAGGTGCTGAAGACCGAGGCGGCACCGCTCAAGCGCCAGTTTGCCTCGTCGCGGCTCTGGTTCCTGCTGAACAGCACCTTCGCCTCCATCCTGCCCATCACCTCGCCGGCCGACCACGTCTATGTGATGGAAGACACCAGGCGCCGATCGATCCAGGGCTTCATCCAGGCGGAGACCTCAGCCCTCGGACCCGCCGTGTGGCAGATCCTCAACCTGTGCATGAATCCCGATCTGGATCGCTTTCAGGGCGGCACCGTCCTGCTCGATCACCTCTTCAATGAAGGCCTCGCTCGCGGGGTCACCAAGTTCATCGTCCGGGTGCCGGTCGACGATCCGGTCGCCGACCTGTTCCGGGCGCGCGCCTTCACACCCTATGCGACCGAACACGCATTGCTGAGCGAGATCCTGGGTAGCCGACCGGCTCCGCCGCTGCCAGGATGGCGAACGATGCGGCGCGGCGACGAGCTCGGCCTCTACCTTCTTTATTGCGCCACGACGCCCAAGCCGGTGGCCGCGGTCGAGGCCGCGAACTTCGCTGAGTGGCGGCGCGGCTTCGGCCTCGGCCCTCGAGGTGCGCACCTTACGCGACGAGCCGGCCAGCCGCGCTTCGTCGTCGAACGGGTGCAGGTGGTCGGCTGGATGAGCCTGATTCCAGGTGGCGGAGGCCGGCCGCATACCCTGACCCTGATGGCGGCCGCACAACCGTCTGACCTGTGGCCGGCGCTGGTGCAACGCTCGCTGAGCTACGTTGCCGACCAGCATCCGGGTCCCGTGTGGTGCAGCCTGCGACACTACGATGACGTCGGCATCCGGCTGCTGCAGCGCGAGGGCTTCGAGGTGATTGCATCGCAGACGTTGATGGTCCGGGAGCTACCCCTGAAGGTTCCCGCCAGAATGCGGGTAAGAATCAAGGAGAAGCGGCTGGTGCCGCAGTACGGATGACGGGCGGCGACTCCGCAACCTGACTGAATGATGCAAGAACTGAGACGCTCCCTCAACGGGCTGACCGACGCTGACCCGGCCGAGCTCGACCAGCTCTTCCAGGCGCTGCCTCCGCACATCAACCGAGCGGTGAAACGCCTCGATCACCAGGGCCTGCTGCTCGAGGTCGTCCTCGATCTGGGCAGGGAGCCGGAGGCGCGCTTCCCCGACCACGAGGTAATCCTGGACGAGACCCCGGTCACCACCGAGGACCTGGAGTTCGTCGCCACCCGGGTGGGGTCCTTCGGCGACGACAACCGTGCCGGCATCGAGCGCACGTTGCATCGGATCTCGGCGATCCGAAACCGCTCCGGGCAGATCGTGGGCCTCACCTGCCGCGTGGGTCGCGCGATCACCGGCACCATCGACATCATCAAAGACATGGTCATCGGCGGCAAGAGCATCCTGCTACTGGGACGCCCGGGTATCGGAAAGACGACGATGCTCCGCGAGTGCGCCCGCGTTCTCGCCGACGAAATGAAGAAGCGGGTGGTGATCGTCGACACCTCGAACGAGATCGGCGGCGACGGTGATATCCCGCATCCCGGGATCGGGCGCTCGCGACGGATGCAGGTGCGCACGCCGCCGCTGCAGCACGCGGTGATGATCGAGGCCGTGGAAAACCACATGCCGCAGGTGATCGTCATCGATGAGATCGGCACCGAGCTGGAAGCCGCAGCGGCCAGGACCATCGCCGAGCGCGGTGTGCAACTCGTGGCGACCGCGCATGGGAACTCGCTCGAGAACCTACTGATCAATCCCACGCTGAATGACCTGCTGGGCGGGATCCAGACCGTCACGCTCTCCGACGAAGAGGCGCGTCGTCGCGGCACCCAGAAATCCGTCCTGGAGCGCAAGTCCCCACCAACCTTCGACGTCCTGGTCGAGATCCATGACCGCGACCGCCTCGCCGTCCACCAGCCACTGGCCGAAGTCGTCGATGCCGCGCTGCGCGGCACGCTCAAGCCGCCGCAAATGCGCATCCGCGGCGCGGATGGGGCGATCGTGGCGCGCATCGCCGAAAGTGCGCCGATGCGAACGGCGGCGGTGCGCGAACCACTGGAGGCGCCGCGCTCGCGCAGCATGCACGAGACCGTCTCGGTCTTCCCCTATGGGGTGAGCCGCAACTACCTCGAGCAAGCCATCAGCGAGCTGCACGTGCCCATCCGGGTGCAGAATCACATCGAAGACGCCGACCTGATCCTGACCCTGAAGAACTACTACCGCCGCAAGGACTCTCCCCTCAAGGAGGCCGAGGCCGATGGCATCCCCATCCAGGTGCTGAAGAGCAACACCATCACGCAGATCAAGAACGCGCTGAGCCGCATGTATCAGCTCGACACGCCCGACCCCACCGAGTCCGCCCTGCAAGAAACCCTGGAAGGCATCAGTCGGGCCAAGGCGACGAACTCCATGGTCGAGCTGTCGCCGCAGAACGCCTACGTGCGCCGGCTGCAGCATCAGCTCGTGGAACGCCACGAGCTCACCGCACGCAGCACCGGAAAGGAGCCGAATCGCCGGCTGCGCATCTACACGACCGCGGACTAGGAATCTCCTTCCGTCCGTACGGAGGAATCATCTCCCTCCCGGGAGGGGGTGTGAAATCGCCTATAGTTCAGCCGGACCAGATGGAAACCGCATCAGGACGTAGCGGGTTCTTCATCACCTTCGAGGGGCCCGAAGGCGGCGGAAAGTCCACACAGATCCATCGCCTGGCCGCGGCGCTGGCGGACCAGGGTTACTCAGTGTGGACCACGCGCGAGCCGGGTGGAACCCGCGTCGGGGAGATGATCCGGCCGATCCTCCTTGGCCGGCAACAGGCGCCACTCGTCCCCTGGTCGGAGGCGTTGCTCTTCACGGCCGCGCGGGCGCAACTCGTCGAAGAGGTGATCCGGCCTCGGCTGCAGCAGGGCGAGATCGTGCTCTGCGACCGCTACAGCGATTCGACCCTTGCCTACCAGGGGTATGGTCGAGGGTTGGACCTGGAGACCTTGCGGCGTCTGCAGCACGCTGCAACCGCGGGACTGGATCCGGATCTGACCATGTTGTTGAATCTGCCCGTCGAAGCCGGGCTGGCTCGAATCCCGGGCCCGGCCCAGGACCGGCTGGACCGCGAGGCGGCCAGCTTTCACCAGCGGGTGCATGCCGGCTACCAGGAGATGGCGAGCAGGGATCCCCGCCGCTGGCGCGTCGTCGATGCCTCGGCCGATCCAGATCGAGTCGCCCAGCAGATCCTCGAGTTGGTCACGGCCGCGCTGGCGACCGCCGGCACCCGTCCCGCCCAGCGGCGATCGGCATGAAGCTGCTGATCGCGGTGGTGCACAGTGAGGATGCGTCCGCGACCATGGACGCGCTCAACGACCGCGGCATCTCCGTGACCCGTTTTGCCAGCTCCGGCGGATTCCTCCAGCACAAGAATGTCACGCTGATGTCGGGCATCGACGACGACCGGATCGAAGAAGTGCTCGGCCTGATCAAAGAGAATTGCCGGACCCGCAGCGAGTTCATGAATCCGATGCCGCCCCTGGTCGAGCCGGGCGATTTCTTCGTCCCCTATCCGGTCGAGGTACAGGTGGGCGGAGCGACCGTGTTCATCGTCAACGTCGACCGCTTCGAGAAGCTTTAAGGCAGCGGGCCCCGCGTGATCCCCGGGCTGGGCACGGCGCTCAACAGCGGCACCGTGATCGTCGGCACGACGGTCGGCCTCACCCTCGGCAGGGTGATCCCCGAAAGTCTGCAACGGACCATCCAGATCGCGGTCGGCCTCTTCGTCGTAGTGATCGGTATCCAGATGGCGCTGAAGACGCGTAATCCCCTGGTATTGCTGGTCAGCCTGCTGATCGGTGTCGTGATCGGCGAGCTGCTTCGCATCGATGCCGGCCTGCAGAAGCTGGGGCGGTGGGCGGAAGCGCGAACGCGCCGCAAGGGCGAACCCGGTCGCCTCAGCCTGGCCTTCATCACCACCAGCCTCATCTTCTGCGTCGGACCGCTGACCGTGCTTGGTTCGTTTCTGGACGGCACCAAAGGCGACATCACGTTGCTCGCCATCAAGTCGACCCTCGACGGTGTGACGTCGATGGTCTTCGCCGCGACCCTGGGGTGGGGCGTCTATCTCTCGGCCGGCAGCGTGTTGGTCGTCCAGGGGACGTTGACCCTGATTGCCTTCTTCATCCATGCCGGCCTCTCGGAGCTCGAGACCGCCGAGCTGACGGCGGCAGGCGGCGTTGCGGTGCTCGCGATCGGATTGGGCTTGCTTGAGCTGAAAGCCATCAAGGTTGCCAACTTTCTGCCTGCGTTGGTCGTCGCGCCGGTTCTGGCCGGCTTGCTCCACGCCGTCGGGTGGCTCTGAGCTCCCTCCCCATCTGGCAAACTTAGGCGGCGTCCATGGCGAGGTCTCAGGCTGGTGATGGACGGAGAGTCGACTGGTTCGCCGCGGGCGTCGGGCTGGTGCTCGCCGTTGCCGTTCAGCTGATTGGCGGAACGATCTTCTTCGGGTCGCAGCGGCCAGCTGTTCTTGCCCAGGGCCTGCTGACCTTTGTCGCGCTGGTCGTGGGTGGCGCGCTGGCGGGGACGATCGGCCCGCCAACGGGCGCGGTGTGGAACGGCGTGATCGTGGCGGTTGGCTTCATCGTCGTCGAGGAGCTGGCCAACTCGCTGGGCCCGCTCGGACGGTTTGGATCTGCCGGGCTGGACACGCTGGGCCTGGTTATCGATGACGTGATCGTGCTCGGCGGAGGGACGATCGGCGGCCTGCTCGCCGGGGCTGTCCGGCGGAACCCTCCCCGGTAACGAAGTGGTCGACAAGCTCGTTGGTCAATCAGTGGAACCGGATCATTGAAAAGGAAGTAGCCATGCAGATGGAGAACGGCTCGGTTGAAGCGCTCGGTTCGCGGATCGTGCAGAACGTCAGTCGCGTGCTCGTCGGGAAAGAGGCGGAGATCGAGCTCTGCGTGATCGCGCTTCTCAGCCGGGGCCACATCTTGATCGAGGACGTGCCCGGCGTGGGGAAGACCATGCTGGCGAAATCGCTCGCCCGCTCCCTCGGCTGCACCTTCGAGCGGCTTCAATTCACGCCTGACCTCTTGCCATCCGATGTCACCGGCGTGAACATTTACAGCCCATCCACCCAACAGTTCGAGTTTCGCCAGGGACCGGTCTTCACCCAGGTGCTGCTCTCCGATGAGATCAACCGCGCCACGCCCAAGACGCAGTCGGCGCTGCTGGAAGCGATGGAAGAGCGGCAGGTCACGGTGGATGGAACCACGTATCGCCTGCCCGAGCCCTTCCTGGTGCTCGCGACCCAGAACCCGGTGGAGTTCGCCGGTACCTTCCCGCTGCCGGAGGCGCAGGTCGACCGCTTCCTGATGCGGGTCAACCTCGGCTATCTGGACGTGGCTCACGAAGTCCAGGTCCTCGATCGGTTCCAGCGTGATTCGCCCATGGAACAACTGGAACCGGTGGCCTCCGCGGACGAGCTGCTCGCCGCCCAGCGCGCGGTGCAAGAGATCTATGTCGACGAGCAGTTGAAGGACTACATCGCCCGCGTCACCCACCGCACTCGGTCTCACGCCGACATCGGCCTGGGGGCGAGCTCGCGTGGTTCGCTGGGCCTCTTTCGGACGGCCCAGGCGAGGGCGGCGGTGGAAGGGCGCGACTTCGTCACCCCGGACGACGTCAAGTCCCTGGCGCAGCCGGTGCTGGCACACCGCCTGATCCTGAAGGCCAACGCCGAGCTGCGCGGCCTGACGCCCGTAAAGGTGCTGAGCCAGATCCTGGAGACGGAGCCGGTTCCACCCCCTACCGTGGTCTCCCGCTTCGGGCGCCGGGCAGCGAGCTAGGGGTCCAACCCGTGCGCCTGCCGCGCCTGCCGTTGATCACGGCGCTCGCGCTGCTGCTGTTCTTTGCCTACATCACCGGCATCCGGCTGGCCTACAGCCTCTTTTATGCGCTCGTCCTGCTCTTTGTGGTCAGTTATCTGTGGAGCCGGCTGGCTGCCGACAACCTGGCCGTGGAGCGCACCAGTCCGGAGGGCCAGTACCAGGTGGGCGACACGTTCGAAGAGCATTTCACGGTCAACAACCGATCGTGGATTCCGGTGCCATTGGTCGAGCTCACCGATTTTTCGAATATTCCGACCTACAACCCCGGCCGGGTGTTCAGCCTCAAGGGCCGCCGCAGTCGCCGCTGGACCGCCCGCGGACGCTTCAAGCAGCGCGGCCTGTTTACCTTCGGACCGATCGAGCTCCGTTACGGCGACCCGTTTGGACTCTTCCCCAGAACGCTCCGGATCCCGGGGAGCCGGTCGGTGGTCGTCTATCCGGTGGTCCGCCCGGTCGGGGCGCTGGACGCCCTCGCGCCGAGCAACGCCGGCGACGAGCAGCTTCGGGGCCGGGTGCTCGACATCCCGCCAAACGCCACGACCATCCGCGAGTACGTCCCCACCGACAGCGTCAAGCGGATTCACTGGGCCTCGTCCGCGCGGCTGGCGCGGTTGATGAGCCGCAGCTTCGAGACCCGCGAGGGCGGTGACGCCTGGATCGTGCTCGACCTGCAGGCATCGGCGCACGCGGGTGAGGCGCCCGAGTCGACGCTGGAGTACGCGATGAGCATGGCGGCTTCGATCACCGATGCAGGCCTGCGCCGAGGCAGCGCCATCGGACTGGTCAGCAACGACAGCCAGTTGAGCGTGATCGAGGCCGCGCGTGGCGATCAGCAGCGAAAAAAGCTCCTCGAGCATTACACCTTGGCGCAGGCCGATGGGTCGGTGTCGCTGGCCACCCTGCTCACCTCACAGCGCCACCAGTGGAAACACCGCGGCGGCTTGATCGTCATCACTCCGTCCGGGGATGAGCGCTGGCTGCAGGCATTGCTGGACCTCGGCGTCCGCGGTCATCGCAGTCTGGTGATCTACCTCGATCCCCACGGCTTTGGCGGGAGCCAGCCTTCGCTGGCCAGTGTGGGCCGGTGGCGCCAGGCGCTGAACTGGTGGCTGATCCATGGGCCCGACGACCTCGAGCCCGCAACGGAGCGCCGAGTTGCCGCTGTTTAATCCTGGCACGATCCTGCTTTTGCTAGTAGCCGCTCTCGGCGCTGCTTGGGGCAGCGGCTTCGTCCGTCCGCAGTACGACGACGGACGGGTCATCCTGCGCGTATGGCGCGGCCGTCGGGTGATGGCGAGCTTCGACGTCCGGGATAGCTGGGCGCTGCTTGGCATCGTCCTCGTGATGGGGTGGGCCGTGGCGTCGACCGTCGAGCGGTCGGCCTGGGTTCCACAGACCGACGGCAAACTGGTGCCGGCCATGGCGCTGGCAACCGTGTTGGGCTGGCTGTTCGCAACCGCCGGCGTCAGCCGCCTGGGCTACCTTCTGCTGTCGCTGCCGGCCCTGGCCGTGAGTGTGCTGCTGTTCAATCCATCGCCGCTGGCGACCCGGGGAGACCTGAGCGCGCTTCGCAAGTGGTTGCTCGACCTCGACCTGACCGGCCAGACCAATGCCGTCTTACTGATGTCCCTGGTGCTGATGTTCCTGCTTGCCGGGCTCTGGACCAGTTGGTGGGTGTTCCGGCGGCGCAACGGGCTGGTGGCCTTGCTTCCGACCGGCACCATCCTGGCCGTCGAGATCATCAACGACACCAGCATCAGCCTCACCTTCTTCACGCTGGTCTGGCTGGCGGCCACTGCGGCGCTGCTGCTGCGCATCAACTTCGTCGCGCTCAAAGAGGGCTGGCGGAAGCGGCGCCTGCCGCGCGCCGCCGACACAGGCTGGAGCTTTGGTGAGATCGGCGTCGAGGCCACTGTCGCCATCCTGGCCGTGGCCTTCTTGCTCCTCCCACCCTTGAGCAATACCGATATCAGCGCCGCCTTCTTGCCGGGCTCATTGCACAGCGACAACTTCCATCCATTCGGGATCGGCAGTAGTGGCTCATCGGGTGGCTCGATCGGCTCCATCGGGTATAGCGAGCTGGTCCGTCCGGGCTCCCAGCTCAAGGCGAAGTCGGAGGTCGTGATGGTCGTCAGTGGCGACACGCCGACCCTGTACCCGTATTGGCGCGGGATCGCGTTGGCGGGTTGGAACGGCATCGAATGGTATGAGCTGCCCAGCACCGCCGAAGTGCCGGTGCGGCAGCAACCCCTGCTCGCCGCCGGGGCGAACATCCCACGCGATGACTTGCCGGCGGATCCCCAGCGCGTGGTGCTCTTGCAGAACACCTTCCGCGTCGTCGTCCCGCTCCAGAACACCAGGGGCACGGTGTTCAGCGCCGGCGAGCTGACCACCGTCCGCAATCAACCGACAACCATTCGCGGCATCATGACGTCGCGGCCCGCCCCTGGTCCCGGTCCGATCCCTTCCCTGGTCAACGTGCCGGGGGATAACACCGAGACCGCAAGCTTCGATACCATCGACCGGATTCGGCTGGCCCGGTCGCTGCAGCCAGGCTACAGCTATACCGTGAGCGAAGCCATTCCCAACGTGGACGTCGCGGACCTGGAGAGCGCCGGCACCAATTACCCGAGCTGGGTGGCGCCCTACGTCACGCTCTACTATGGCGGACGGATCGCGCCGGGCTACTCAGTGACCCGCGACACCGACATCGCCAATCTTGCCCGCCAGATCGTCGATGCCGCCGGCGCGAGAACTCCGTACGACCAGGCCAAAGCGATCGAGTCCTGGTTCATCGCCAAGGGTCGATTTACCTACACGCTCACGCCGCCACCAGCGCCCGCCGGAGTCCGGCCGCTGGACTACTTCCTGTTCAACTCAAAAAAGGGGTTCTGCCAGGATTTCTCGACGGCGATGAACGTCATGCTGCGGACGCTGGGGATTCCGAGCCGCCAGATGAGTGGCTTCGGCCTCGGGACTTTCGATGAGAAGACCCATCAATACACCGTGAACGCGCTCGATGCCCACAGCTGGGTGGAGGTCTATTTCCCGGGCTACGGCTGGATTCCGTTCGAGCCGACCCCGGACGGCGTCAACGGCCCGATCACCCGGCCGCTCACCCGAGCGCAGCTCAATCTCCCGCCGGTGTCGGCCACCGATTCGAGCGCGAGGCCGCGCCCGAACCTGCGCGAGCCGAACACCGATGCCAGCGGCGGCCTTGTCAGCACGCCGTTTCCCGATCTTGTGCGGCCATTGCTGACGGTCGTTGGTGGCTTGCTCCTGCTCGTCATCCTGGCACTGCTCTTTGCGATGCGCTGGCTGCTTGGTGTCAACGACCTGCCGCGCATGTGGCGACGGCTCCTCTTCCTGGGCAATCGTTTGAAGGTCAGGCGTCGTACAGGGGATACGCCGCAGGAGTTCGGTGGGCGGCTGGCTGGCGCCGTCCCGGACCTCGACCCCGAGCTGCGACGGCTGGCCGAGCTCTATACGCGCGCCAGCTTCCGCCGTGGGGAGCTGCGTCCTGATGAGCTCGCTGAGGCCAAGACCGCCTGGATCCGGGTGCGCCGCAGATACGCCGGGCTCGTCGCCAGGGCCTGGCGGGACGCGCTGCGCAATGGTCGGGTCGTCAGCGAAGAGGAAGCTGTAACGTCAAGAAATCGCGAGCCGTCACCGCGCCGCTAACCTCGCCGTTGGAGGAGCGATGGGTGATGATGAACCGCGTCTGCGGATGCCGCTGAATCAGGCCCTCGACGTCGCGACGCGCCAGGTGGATCGGGCCGGGCTCCTGGTCGTAGGTCATCTCGATGATGACGTGGTCGGACGCCGCAACCAGCTCCTCCAGCGCCGGTGACATCATCGCGTCGCCGGAGTAGCCGAGCCGGACACCATCGCGCTCGATGCTGAAACCGAGGCAATTGAGCCGGCGGGAGTGCTGCATGGGATAGGCGGTGGCGCGGCTGCCTTCAACTTCGAAGACGTCACCACCCTGGAGCTCATGGACCGACAGCTGCAGCCGCTTCCAGGACAGCTCTCGCATCTCTTCACCCCAGGCAAAGTCGAGCAGCCGGCGGAGGTAATCGGTGGTCCCGGACGGACCGTAGACGGTCAACGACGGCGTGTTTTCGTTTTCGAGAACGCGGCCGAGCATCAGCCAGGCGATGCCGAAGGTATGGTCGGCGTGGAAATGGCTGAGGAGCACGGAGCGGGGCGCGTCGAGGGAGACGCCGGCTTTCGGCAGGTGCACGGTTAGCGGGGCCCCGGCATCGAGCAGGATGACGCGATCGAGGAGGATGCTGGCGTTGTAGGCATGCGGCGCGAAGGCGGCACCGGTGCCGAGAAACGTCAGTTCCACAGGTGTGACGCTAGCAGGTCGTGACTCAAGATTGTCAGGGGTTCATGGGGATTCCCCATGTGTATCGTTGCAGGCATGAGCACGCTGGAGAAAGTGCGGCTCACGCAGTGGTCGCACGGCGCGGGTTGAGCCTGCAAGATCGGTCCTGAGGACCTGGCTCAAGTTTTGAGCCACTTGCCCGCCCCGCTCGTCAACCCGGACGTCCTGGTTGGGTTGGAGACCGGCGATGATGCGGCGGTCTACCGCCTGCGGCCGGACCTTGCCCTGGTCGTGACGACGGATTTCTTCACGCCGCTGGTCGACGATCCGTACACCTTCGGCGCGATTGCCGCCGCGAATGCCCTGAGTGATATCTATGCCATGGGCGCCACGCCGCTGTTGGCGGTCAACCTGGTCGCCTTTCCCGTCAAGGAACTACCGCCCCAGGTGCTGGCCGACATGCTGCGCGGTGGGAGCGACAAAGTTCGCGAGGCCGGCATCGACATTCTGGGCGGGCACAGCGTCGACGACCACGAACCCAAATACGGGCTGGCCGTCATCGGTACGGTGCATCCCGACCGGGTGGTGCGCAATCGTGGCGGCCGCGCCGGCGATCAGCTGGTCCTGACCAAACCGCTGGGAACCGGGATCATCGCCACGGCGATCAAGCACGGGGTTGCGCCCGAAGCTTCGGTCCGCGCCGCCGTGGACAGCATGCTGCGGCTCAATCGCGACGCCGCGGACGCCATGACCGTCGCGGGCGTTCATGCCGCCACCGATATCACGGGCTTCGGTCTGCTCGGCCATCTGCACTACCTCGCCAGAGCCTCGGGGGTGGCCGCCGCCATCCATGCCCGCGCCGTTCCGGTACTGCCGGGCGCGGAAGCGCTGGCCGATGCCGGCGAGGTCCCGGGAGGTACGCGCAACAATGAGCGCTTCCTGTCATCGCGGGTCCGCTGGTCCCCTTCCGTGGCGCCAGCGCGCCAGACCGTGCTCAGCGATGCCCAGACCTCGGGAGGATTGCTGATGGCCGCAGCCCCAGACCAGCTCCCGGCACTGCTGGCGGCGCTGTCGGAGCGCCGCGTCGAGGCCGCCCAGATCGGCGAGCTCGTCAGCGGCGAGCCGGGTCAGGTCGAGGTCACAACCTGAGGACAGGTTGGTAACGGACCGGTAACAGCAAGTTGGCCGCCTGCATATGGCGTCCGGGCGATCACGCGTATTAGAGGATGGCCCATGGTGAACAACGTCACATACTCTCGATGGCCGTCTGCGCCGGGGAGCCTCGATAATGACTGCCAGTGCGCGCAGTTGCCCGGGAGGCGTCCGATGACGATCGCCTCCTCATCGAACGGGTGCGTCGTGGCGACCAGGACGCAGCCCGCACCCTCTACGAGCGGTATTTCGACCGCATCTACAACTATGTCTACGCTCGCATCGGCCGGGTCGAGGACGCGGAGGATCTAGCCATCGATACCATGACCCGTAGCCTGACGCGTCTCGATCTTTTCCAGGACCAGGGGGTCGGATTCTCCTCCTGGCTGTACCGGATCGCGCACAACGCGACCATCGATCACTACCGCCGGCGCGGCAGGGTCACCCTGGTGTCGCTCGACGGCGCCGCCCTGCCGCAGAGCGCCGACCCGTCAGACCTGGCGCTGGAGCGGCTTTCCAATGAGGAGCTGCGCGAGGCGCTGCGGGAACTCACCGACGAGCAGCAGCAGGTCCTGATCCTCCGCTTCTTCCAGGACCTGACCGCCGCCCAGGTCGCCGAGATCATCGGCAAGTCCGTGGGCGCCGTGCAGGCGCTGCAGCATCGAGCGCTCGGCTCCCTGGAGCGGGCGCTGCAGGGGAGGGCCGTCAATTGATGCCGGAAGGCGAGCGGCTGGCGGCGCTGGGCGAGCGTCTGCGGGCGGTCGATCCGGTGATGCCGTCCCCCGCGGCAAAGATCCGCGGCTGGAACCTGGTGCTGGCGTCGGTCGAACACTCGCCGGCGGTGCGCTCGCGCACCCATTCGGTCCGTCGATTGGTGCTCGCCGCGGTCGCGGTCGGGGTCTTGCTTGTCGCCGGGACGGTGGCCGCTTCAGCCGATAGCCTGCCTGACTCGCCGTTCTATCCGGTCAAGGGCGTGCTCGAACAGGCCCGAGGACTCCTGGCATTCAGCCCCTCAGATCGACTCGCGTACCACCTCGAATTGGCGCGCACGCGGCTGGCCGAGGCCGAGGCGATGATCGCGCGGCATCGGATCGACCTGGCCGACCACGCGCTCAATGGCCTCGATGAGCAGCTTGCCGAGGCGTCGCAGCTGGTCAGCACCGAAAGGCAGATTGATCCCGCGCTCGCCGCCGACATGCAGAGCCGTCTGCAACAGGCGATCAGCACGCACGATCGCCAGCTGGCCGATCTGCAGGGCCAGGTGACCAACCCCACGGCCGAAAACGCCATCGCCACCGCGCGGGCGCGGGCCGCCGCGGCGCTGCAGGCGGCTACGTCTCCATCCACCGGGAACGGTGGTTCCAACGCGCAGGGCAAGGGCAACTCCGCGAAGCCGACGCCGAAGCACTAACCCGCACTTCCCTCCGCGGAACGGACGATCCTCCACCAGAGCGGTCCCATTAGCATGGCCGGCAGGCATGTCCCGCCGTCGTCATCTCGTGCTTGCGGTTGCCGTCGCCGCGCTGGTCGTCGTGATCGACCAGACGAGTAAGGCGTGGGCGCAGGCCACCCTCGCCCCCGGGCGCCAGACAACCGTTATCCGCGGTTGGCTCTGGTACCGCCTGGCCAGCAACACTGGGGCAACCCTCGGCCTGTTCAGCGGGCATAACCAGCTGATCGGCGTCGCCTCTCTCCTGGTGGTCGTCGCCGTAGCCATGGTGCTGCTTCGAGGCCAGGCCGGAGGAGCAGTCGGCGCTGGTGCGCTGGGCGCCATCGCGGGGGGCGCGATCAGCAACGTCATCGACCGAGTCCGGCTCGGCGCCGTCACCGACTTCATCGAAGTCCATCTGTGGCCGACGAACTTCAATTTCGCGGATGCGGCCATCCGGATCGGCGTGGTCGTGTTCGTGCTGGCCCTGCTCCGGGATTTCCTTCGTTCCCGCCGCGCCACTCAATAGACTTAGCTCCAGGATGGAGAGCTTGGCGCCGCCGCGCTCATCCGAGACTGGTGTGCAGACCTTGCACGTGCGCGAGGTGGCCGCGAATTTGCTCCTCAGCAGGTCGCTGCAGATGAGCGACGCCGCCGGCGGCATGGTCGTGTTCGAGGACGCCGAGGGTCGCTGGAATAAGGACAGCTTTGCGCTGCCCGGCCGCCCCAATCGCATCGAGGAGCTGGCGCCGGTCCTTGAGGCGCTGCTCGAGTGGACGCTATACAGCGAGAGGCCGGTTGCGATTGCGAACCTGGCGCGCAGCCGCTGGTCGCAGCACCTGCTCCATGGCGCCACGCCGCCGGAGGGCGCGCTGGCGGCGACGCCAATGGCGCAGCGCGGTGCCATCTGGGGAGCGGTCGCTGTCTACTGGGCCGCCCCTGTTGAGGATGCCATCACGCTGCTGGGCGAGCTGGCGGAACTTGCCACGGAACCGCTGAGCTCGCTGGGGTCTGGCCGGCCGGAAGGCATCCGCTGATGCGGGCCGACGAATCGCGGCGACGCGTTGATCTGGTTCGCCGCCGCCTGATCGACCTCGAGCTCGACGGGCTCGTCGTCACGGCGCCCCAGAACGTTCGCTACCTGGCCGGGTTCAGTGGGTCGCTCGGCTATCTCGTGATTGGCCGGGAGACCGCGGACATTCTGGGTGACAGCCGCTACTGGCTGCAGATGGAGGAGGAGTCGCCGGGCTTCGAACTGGTTCGCGTCCGAGCCTCACAGGGTCTCTTGACCTTGCTCGCCGAGCAGATCAAGGCGCGCGGTATGCGACGAGCAGGGATCGAAGCGCAGCACCTCACTGTCGACCAGTTCGAACGCCTGCGCCTCGAGGTCGGGGCTGAGGTGTCCCTCGTGGCGACCACGGGCGTCGTCGAAGACCTGCGCATGATCAAGAGCCCGCAGGAAATCGAGCTGCTCTCGCAGGTGGCCGGCATCGCCGCGCGCGCGTTCGATCGGGTGCGGCCGTCGATCCGGCCCGGGATGCGCGACCGCGACGTGGCCTTCCTCCTGGAGCAGACATTCGTGGAGCTGGGCGCCGATGGTCCGTCGTTCGAGACCATCGTCGCGGGTGGAGAGCGCGGCGCCCTGCCACACGGCCGGGCGTCCGACCGCGTCCTCGAGTCCGGCGACATGGTGGTGATCGACTTCGGCGCCCGCGCCGGCGGCTACAACAGCGATAGCACGCGCACCATCGTGCTCGGCGAGCCAACGGCTGAGCAGAAAAGGGTGATCGAGGCCGTTCGCCTGGCCCAGACCGAATCGATGGCATTGATGCGGCCGGGGGTGACGGCCGATGCGGTGGACCGGCGGGCTCGCGAAGTGCTGGCCAATGAAGCGCATGCATTCGGCCACGGCCTCGGGCACGGCATCGGCCTGCTGGTGCACGAGCGTCCGTATCTCTCATCCAGCGATCAGACGCCGCTCCAGACAGGCATGGTGATTACGAACGAGCCCGGCATTTACATTCCGAATTGGGGCGGTGTGCGCCTCGAGGAGATGGTGCTGATCACCGATGCCGGTCCGCAGCTTCTGACACCGGCGCCGATCGAAGCGGCGATGGCGTGACGCCGGCGGAGGCACTCCGCGAGAAGCTCGCGGTCATGGCGTTCGCCGACGACCTGTTCGCCGAAAACTGCTTCATCATCCGCCGCCGTGACACGAAGGCTGCACTGGTCATCGATCCGGGCTTGCAGCTGGCTCGGGTGCAGGCGCAGCTTCGCCAGGAGGGGTTGACGACCGAGCGCATCCTGGTTACCCACGGGCACATCGACCACGTGGCCGGCGTTCCCGGGTTGCACGAGGAAACGGGAGCGCCGATCGCCATGCATCCCGATGACCAGACCATCCTCGACTGGAGCCACTTCGCGCAGCAGCCATTTATCCCGGCGGGTTTTGATCGATTTACCATCGACGTCCCGCTGGCGCACGGAATGGTGTTGCCATTCCAGGATCTTCGCCTCACGGTGTTGCATACGCCGGGTCACACCGAGGGCTCGGTCACCTTCGTGCTCGGCCTCGATTGCTTTACCGGCGACACACTGTTTCAGCGAGGCATTGGCCGCACCGATCTGCCTGGGGGCAACACGACGAAGATCGTCTTCTCCATCCGCAACGTCCTCTACGCGCTGCCACGCAAGACCGTGGTCTACCCTGGGCACGGACCCAAAACGAGCATCGAGGAGGAAATGCTCCTCAACCCGTTCGTGCCTGCTGCCTGAGCATGCGCATCGTTTCCCTCTTGCCCAGTGCCACCGAGATCGTCTGCGCCCTCGGCCTCGAGGACGAGCTGGTCGGCATTACGCACGAATGCGACTACCCGCCCGCCGTGCGAACCAAGCCGGTGCTGACTGCCAGTGTGCTTCCCGGCGGGGGCACGAGTGGCGACATCGACCGTCATATCCGGCAGCTTGTCCATCAGGGCAGCAGCATCTACAGCCTGGACAGCGACCGGCTGCACGAGCTATCTCCCGATCTCATCCTGACCCAGGAACTCTGCGAGGTCTGCGCTGTCTCGTATCCGATCGTCGAACGAGCCGTACGTCGGCTCGAAGGCCAAACCCAGTTGGTCTCGCTGGAGCCCGAAACGCTGGAGGATGTCTTCGAGACCATTCGGGTCGTCGGCCGCTTGACCGATCGCGAACACCGGGCCGCGTCGGTTGTCGCCGGGCTGCGGAATCGAATCGCTGTGCTATGCCAGCGAATTGCCGCGCGGCCACGCCGCCAAACCATCTGTCTCGAGTGGGTCGATCCGCCCTACAACTGCGGCCACTGGACGCCGCAGCTGGTCGAGCTTGCCGGCGGCAGGGATCTGCTCGGTACGCCCGGGCAGCCCGCGCACCCGGTTGATTTCGCGGCGGTGGCGAGTCAGCGGCCGGAGGTGGTCGTGGTGATGGCCTGCGGCTTCAGCCTCGAGCGCAGCCTGGAAGAGATGCGCCGAGCAAGTGGACGGCTGGGTGTCAAGGGCGCCGAGGTATGGGCGGTCGACGGCAACGCCTATTTCAGCCGGCCGGGGCCCAGGCTGGTCGACAGCGTCGAGATCCTGGCCGGCATCCTCCACCCGGACGTGGTGGACCCACCATCGCCGGATGCGGCGCAGCGACTTCGCTAATGGCCGTAGACGAAGTTAAAGAAGGCGGCCGCCAGGGCGATGAGAAGAATTCCGCCGCCGACCAGCAGGAACATGGCTGCGGCGGTGAAGCCGATCGCCTTTCCAAACGCCAGCCACAGCTCGTCTTCGGGAGACGGCTCGCTGCTGGACGGCATCAGCGCATCGCCAGCGCCGGGCCGGTGGGTTCCGCCGTCCAGGCCTTGAATGGACCATGTGGCGGTCCGAGATCATCGATGGTCCAGCGATCGACCGTGGCCAGCGCGGCCTCGAGCTGATCCCGCAGCAGCGATGGCGCGGCACGCCGGTCATAGACGGCGACTTTCTCGGATCGTAACCGGCGGGTCTGTTGGCTGCGATCGTCGACCCACCACGTGACGCTGATATCGAGGACGTGACCGGTGCGCTCCCGGTAGCTGATCGTGAGCGCCGCTTCCCCACCGAGCTGCCGGGCAAACCGGAGCTCCCAGGCCGGTTTGCCCCGCCGATACCGCTCGATCAGCAGGTCGTGCCTGCGGGCGAACGTTTCGACCGTCGGGGCCACGGCGCGGAACGCGTCGACGATCTCCGCCGGGACAGGTGGCAGACCCGTGGACGGCGCCATCTGTGGAATTCTAGAGAGGCGTTGCGAGTTCGAATTATCGATGTCCGAATCTGATTCGATCGATCGCATCTTTGATACCGCCAGGACCATTGCGGTCGTCGGCCTTAGTCCCAATCCCTACCGCCCGAGCTACGGGGTTGCGCGCTATCTGCAGCGAGCCGGGTACCGCATCATTCCCGTCAACCCCAACGTCACTGAGGTGCTGGGTGAACCGGCCTACCCGACGTTGCGCGATATCCACGAGACCGTCGATGTCGTTGACGTCTTCCGCCGCTCGGAGTTTGTTGGAGCCATCGTCGATGACGCCATCGCCATCAAGGCGCGGGCCGTGTGGCTGCAGGACGGCGTCGTCGATGAGGCGGCGGCGAAGCGAGCCCGCGCGGCCGGGCTGGACGTGGTGATGGACGACTGCATGATGCGCCGCCACGCCGCCCGAAAAACCTAAGGCGCCCGGCGCGCTCCCAGTCTCCCCTCGGCGATCTCTTCGGCGGCCCGCCGGCTCGAGATCCGCTGCTGTCGAGACCGCTGGAGTAGCTCGCGGGTGGTGCTGCGCAGTTGCCGGCTAGTGACCGTGAAGACCGAGTCCAGGTTCGGCTCGAGCCGCTTTTCCAGCAAGCCGCAAAAGAGGAATGCGGCCGCCGCGTTGGCGACAAAGTCGGGGACGATGGTAATCGATCGGCGCTCGAGCTCGGCTTCTGCGATATCGGTGATCGGGTTGTTGGCGGCCTCAACCACCAGGCGGCACTCGATGCCGGCCTGGTTGTCCGCGCGAATCGCGTTGCCGATGGCTGCCGGGATGATGATGTCGACGGCCTGCTCCAGCCACGCGGGCTCGGCGGCGATACGAGCCCTGGCCGGGAGCCGGTTGCGGTCGATGCGCCCGAAGCGGTCGCGGATCGCCAGCAGCTGTCGCACATCGAGGCCGGCTTCGTCGACGATCGCCCCCTCGATATCGGCGACCGCCACCAGGCGGACACCGGCTCGATCTAGATAGCGGGCAGCCGCCCCGCCCACATTGCCGAAGCCCTGCAGGGCGAGGGTTGCGCCCTTCAATGGCAGGCCGATGACGTCGGCTGCTTCCATCGTGCATTCCGCGACGCCGTAACCGGCGATGAGTTCGGTGATCGGCGTGCCCTCGCTGGTCAGCGCCAGGCCTTGCTTGATGCGGCTGAGACCGGCGATCCCGTCGGCCTTGAAGCCTGCCTGCAGCGGGTGCGTCAGTCCCACATGCTGGCAGGCGGCGATGATGTCATCTTCGTGGGTGCCGAGGTCGGCACCGGTGGCGTAGCGCTCCGCGATGAACGGACGGATCGCCTCGATGAAGGCCAGCAGGACGGCGGGTGCGTCGGCCGCGGCAGGGTCGTAGTCGATCCCTGATTTGGCGCCGCCGTAAGGAATGTCGAGGACGGCCATCTTGTGCGACATGGTGCGCGCCAGGTCGGTGACTTCATCGACCGAAACGCCCGGGCGCATCCGGATGCCGCCGGAGCACATGTCGCCAACCAGGCGGTCGATGACGAACCAGCCGCGCGCGCCGGTTGCCTGATCCCGCCACTCGCTCACCAGGTAGGGCGGTTGCGCTCGACGTGTCAAAAGACCCGACCTCCCAGCGGCACTGTCTTAGTGGGCTCGAGCAGCACGACTGCGCCATCGGCGTCCGGTACGCCCAACACCAGGACCTCTGAGCGCAGCGGGCCGATCTGACGCGGCGGAAAGTTTGTCACGGCGACCACCAGCTTGCCAATCAGGTCCTGGGCTCGGTAGTGGACGGTGAGCTGAGCGCTGGATCGGCGGACGCCCAGTGGTCCAAAGTCGATTCGAAGCTTATAGGCAGGCTTGCGGGCTTCGGGAAAGGCCTCTGCCTCGATCACGCGACCGACGCGCATGTCGACCTGGTCAAAGTCTGTGACGTCGATGGTGGCTGCCTGGGCCAACGTTCCTAGTGTAGTGTGCCGAGGGAATGCCACTGTCGCCTGCAGAGATGCGCGACCTGTTTCCGATCGCGCGACGCTATGCCTACCTTGACCACGCCGGCATCGCGCCGCTGGCGACGCCGGTCCGGTCCACGATGGAGGTGTTCCTCGGGCGCCAGAGCGAAGAGCCATTCGAGCTGGCGCACTGGGAACGGCTCAGAACGCAGGTCCGCGCTCGGATCGCCGAGCTCGTCTCCGCCAAGCCAGATTCGATTGCCTTCATCAAGAACACCACAACCGGGTTGGGACTGGTCGCCGCCGGGCTCGATTGGCACGAGGGAGACAACATTGTCGGCGTTGATCGCGAGTTCCCGGCCAACATCTATCCATGGATGAACCTGCAGCGCAAAGGGGTCGAGCTGCGGCTGCATCGAACCGATGACGGCCGCATCGATCTTCCGGCCATGGCGGCGATGTGCGACCAGCGCACCCGCGTGCTGACCGTCAGTGCCGTCCAATTCTGGAATGGCTTTCGGATCGATCTAGGCGCCCTACGCGCTGCGCTGCGTGGGAAGGACACGCTCATCGTTGTCGACGGCATCCAGGCCGCCGGCGCGATGCACATCGACCTATCCGATGGTCCGGTCGATTTCTTTTGCGCCGGCGCCCAGAAGTGGCTGCTGGGTCCGATCGGCGCCGGCTTCGCGTACGTTGGGCCACGGATGCTGGAGCGGTTGTCCCCGCCGATCGTGGGTGTCGACAGCGTCGTTCATGACAACGAGTACTTCACCTACGACCTGACCCTGAAGCCCGACGCCCGCCGCCTCGAAGAGGCGTCACCGAATTATCCCGGGATCCTGGGGATGGGGGCCGCCGTCAACCTGCTGCTGCGCGCCGGCCCGGTGGCCGTCGAGCAGGAGGTCCTGCGGCTCGCGGATCGGCTGCGAACCGAACTGGGGCGCCTGGGCTACGAGCTCCTGCTGAAACCCCACGCTCCCACCGAACGTTCCGGTATTGTGTCCTTCCGCCATCCCCGCATCGTGCCCGCCGAGCTGCACAGCCGGCTCAGGGATGCGGGCGTGGTGATCTCCTTACGAGGCGATTTTCTTCGCGTGTCACCGCACTACTACAACCACGACGCGGACCTCGACCGCTTGCTCGAGGCCCTTCCGCGATGACCTTCTGGCAGAAGGTCAAGCGCGAACTCGGTCGCGAGACTCAACCGGTCGACACCATCGTGCGTTTGATCATCATCGAGCGGGCGGTCCGCGGCAGCCTGGTCTTCCTGCTGGGCCTGGGGCTTCTCAGCAACAGCCGGCGCCTTGTTCAGCTGATCCGCGGTTGGGTGGCGGAACTCAACGTCAACCCGGAACGGCGGCTGATTCCGAGGATGCTCTCGGCGGTGCTCAAGCCCCTGGGAGAATTCTCGCCGCGAACGGTGGTGCTGCTCGGGATTGGTGCCCTGCTGTTCGGTGCCCTGGAGCTGACCGAGGCGATTGGCCTGGCCCGCCGGCGCCGCTGGGCCGAATATCTCACCGTGATCGCCGGGTGCCTCGGCATCCCATTCGAAATCATGGAGGTGGTGCGGCGGCAAACGCCCATCCGGATCAGCATTCTGCTGATCAACATCGCCATCGTCATCTACCTGGCCTGGCAGAAGCACTTGTTCGGCTTGCGCGGCGGCGTGGCGACCGAGACCGAAACGAGCTAGCGGCGCGAGCCTGCTTAACCCAAGGGAATGCCGACGCCGGACACCCCGAGCGGCTCGGCGTGGCGGGTCAGCATGCCAACGAGGAATCCCAGCACGCGGTCGGATGATGGCCCATCGGAGATAGTGGCTAGCAGCGTTGGTTCCGGGTTGCGAAAGGCGCCGAGCATGCCGGCGTTGGCGGCTCGGCGGAAGCTCGGCGTACCAGCCGGAACAAACGTCACCCGGATCTTTGTGTAGCGGTCACCCGAGTGGACCAGGGTGAGCGGTGCCTTCTTCTGCACCTGCCAGGCGCGGATCTCTTCGTTCTTCAGCCGACGTTGCAGGGTCGCGATGAGCTTCTTCCCGCCCGGATCGCGATCGGCGTAAATCGCCACCTGCACGCCGACATGATAACGCAGTCGTTTTAAGCCGGCTTCTGCCGGCCGCGATTTCGTCTTTGACTAGCGCGCTTCAGCTCGCCGGGCTTTCGCCCGCTTAGGTCTTGCCCAGGTTTTCGAAGAATCGCCGCATGGCCGCCCGGACTGGCTGCTGCGTCGCAGCTGGTTCATCAACCGTCGCGGCTGCTGGTCCGCGGACGGCGCGAAGCTCAGAACGATTTTGCTGCCAGACCACCCAAACCCGTTGCACGGCGGTGAAGTTCGTGCCGATCGCCAGGATGACGAGCGCCACGGTCAGCGGGGTTGCGCCGCTGATCTTGAGACCCATCGCTTCGAGCAGCAGGCCGGCCACAATGATGACCACCCGCTCTGGCCGCGCGAGAATGCCGACGTCACAGGTGAAGCCCAGGCTCTGTGCGCGGGCCCGCACATAGCTGACCAGAAACGAACCGGCCAGCGCAACCAGCACGACGATCGGGCGCCAGCCGTCATGGCGATCGAGAAAGTAGATCAGGATGCCGAGGTAGACCACGCCTTCCGAGTAGCGGTCGACGGTCGAATCCAGGAAGGCGCCGTAGCGGTAGACCTTTCCGGCGGCGCGGGCCAGGGCTCCGTCGAAGATGTCAAAGAAGCCGGCGAATGCCAGCACGAGCCCGCCGAGCAACAATTGGCCGGCGGCGACCAGCAGGGCGCCGACCGCGGTGATGAACAGGCCGAACAGGG
>CAZRMD010000011.1:22952-31871 GCA_964601135.1 uncultured Actinomycetes bacterium
GAGTCGCGAAACACACCGACGGCCCGCTCCGCCCAGTGCCGCACCCAGGCCTGGAATTTCTGGGTAAACATCAGCGCGGACTCAAGCTGGGCTCCAGCCGCACGGACGGCGCGGGCTGGGATGAATCGATGGCCTGCTGGTAGACGTCGGTCACGCGGTCGATCACGCGTTCCCAGTCATACTGTTGCGCCGTGACCATTCCGGCCTCGCCCATTTGCTGGCGGAGGCTCGGGTTGCTGATCAGCGTCTGCAACGCATAGGCGAGTTGGCGCCGGCTCTTGCGCTCGACCAGCAGGCCCTCTCGGCCGTGGGTTACGACCTCGCGGAAGCCATCGATGCTGGTAGCCACGATTGGTTTGCCAGAAGCCATCGCTTCCAGCAGGACGATCCCGAAGCTCTCATCGCCGGTGGCCGGCGAACAGAAGATGTCGGCGCTCGCGTAATAGCGGGGAAGCTCGCTGGCCGGCACATAACCGGCCATGATGACGTCCTCGAGTTGTTTGCGACTGATGAAGTTGCCATACCAACGGCGTAGGGGGCCATCGCCAACGATGATCAGGCGAAGGTTGGGATATTGCGGCTTGACTGTCGCGAAGGCACGCAGCAGATAGCCGAGACCTTTGCGATACTCGAGCCGCCCAACGAAGAGGAGATTGCACATCCCATCGCGCAGCTCGGCGTAAGGTGCCTGGTTCAGAAAACGACGAGTGTCGATGCCGTTGGGGATCACCCGGTAGTCGCCGGGGAAGTAATGCCGGACAAACTCTCGGGCCGGGTTGGACACGGCGATCCGGACGTGCAGCTTGCGGACGTAGCGCTTGAGTAGGGGTTTGCCGTAGTAGTAGCCCACGTTCGAGCGGGCGAAGGCATGGAACGTCCCGACGTTGACCGTCCGCGAAAACCGCAGCCCGGTGAGCGGCAGTACGGGCATCAGCGGTTCGTGGTAATGGATCACGTCGAATCCGCTGTCCCGCACGTAATGCTTGATGCGATTTGTGAGATGAAGACTGACGGTGATCCGGGCCACCGAGCCGTGCATGGGGATTGGGAAAGGGCGCCCCACCCGGATGAAATCGGTCTCGCGCTCGCAGAATTCGCGGTCCGAGCAGGGAGCCAGCACCGTGACGTCGTGGCCGCGCCGCCTCAGCCCGGCGGCGAGATAACGGACATGCTCGCTGACGCCGCCCGGATGCGCGTAGTCATACGCCGAGATCATGCCGATCTTCATGGCCTCGTCCCGCTGTCCCTCCTTCCCCTGATCTGGCGCTATCCCCGGGAGAACGCGCGCACGGCCGAGCGGCCCATGCGCGCCCAGTTCCGGCCGATGCGCTGAAACTTTAGCTGGGCGATCCGGCGGTGGGTCAGGAAGTCCCAGTACTCGCCATGCGCCCTGGTCTGGGCGGCCATGATCGCTTTCTTCATATCCTGAGCGGTCTTGCCGGGAAAGGTCGTGTAGCCGGTGCCGATCCCCTCCAGGTGATGGCTATCGGAGCAGCCGACTTCGGGCAAATGAAAGCGCGTCTTGTTCAGCCGGTCGATCTTGGCGGCGCAGGTGCGGCCGGCCACCGAGGGATTGAACGTTTCCACGGCGTCGAAGTAGATCTCCGCCGACGGGTGTTTCATGATGCCGTCGAAGGAGCGGTAACCGATGCTGCGGGTGAGCATGGAGAACGGATGCACCGCAATCGCCAGGCCGCCTTGCTCATGGATCTTTCCGATCGTCCAGTCGAGCGGACGCCACATCGGGATCGGCTTTTCAATGAACAGCGCGAGCAGATGCCCGTGCAGCGTCGTGATTTCCGAGCCGATCAGGATCTCGAAGGGATATTCGTTGGCCAGCTCCATGGCCTGGTAACTGCCAGTGAGGCGGTCGTGGTCGGTGATGGCAATGACGTCCAGGTCGGTGCGGTCTCGGACGTAATTCAGAACCTCGCGAACGGTGGCCGTCCCATCGTTCAGGGACGTGTGCATGTGGAAGTCGGCTTTGCCCACGCAATCCTCCTTAATCGCCCACAGCGGCTTGCGCCGGCGGTGACGGAATCGTGACGGCCGGGACGACGGGCTGTTCCGGCCAGATCGGCTCCAGCACGTGCCACTGGTCCGGATACCTCTTTATATACCGTTCAAACGTGGCCAGGATCTCTTCCATGGCACTTCGAACGTCGGCTCGGTGATCTTCACTCGGGGTGACAAAGAGGGGCGGCTCGCCGATCGCCACGTAGGCATCATGACGGTCGCGGATGCAGAACGCGGGCAACAGCGGGGCGCCAGTCTTGAGGGCGATCTCCACCGGCCCGGTCGGGAACGAGGCGGGCTGTCCGAAGAACCGGAATCGTTGTCCGGTATTCAGGATGTCGCGATCCATGGCCAGGACCACCAGGTGACGGTCCTTGAGCATGCGGATGATGTCGCGGGCCCCGGTGCGGCTTAGCGGGATGACCCGGATCTTCATCCGGGAGCGCAATGCCGAGACGTGCTCGAACAGGCGCCGGGGCTCGATCTGCTCCACCATGATGCCGATCTCGCCGAAGGAGGCCGCCCAACTGGCCGCCGCAAGTTCCCACGACCCCATGTGGGGGGCGACGACGATGACGCCGCGGCCGGCGGCGATCGCCTGGTCGAGATACTCCACGCCGATTGGGGTAAGGAGCGTACCCAGTCGTCGCTTGTCCATGCGCGGGATCTTGAAGAAGTCGATCCAGGCCTTGCAGTAGTTGAGCCAATTGCGCCAGGCCAGCTTGCGAACCACCGGCGACGGCATCTCGGGGAAGACGTGCTGCAGGTTCGACTCGAGCGCCCGGCGCTGCCGCCCCAGCAAGGGGAAGGCAAGCGTGCTGGCGATCACACCCAGGGCATACGCGAACCGTCGGGGTAGGCGAGCGATCACGGCCTCGATAACCCGGAACCCGACGTAGGTGATCACCGGGGCGTCGCTCCACGCGAGGGGCGCGGAACGTGCCAACCGAGCGTTTGAGACATTGGATCCAGCACGGTCTGCATTGGTGTTCCGGAAGGCTGCGCGATCTCATCGGTGCGCCATACCGGGAGGAAGACGAGCCACTGGTCGGGTTCGCGCCGGATGATGCGCTCGAAAAATTGCACGATCCGCTCGGTGGTCACCTGGATGTCGCGGGTCATGTCACCGGTGCGGCTGACCTCGATGGGGTCTTCGATCTCGGCGATGTACAGATTGTTGTCTGGTTGGCGACGGGCCCAGACCGGGAGAATTGGGGCACCAGTCTTCAAGGCGATGGCGGCGGGACCGGACGGAAAGAGCGCCGGCCGGTTGAAGAATGGCACTCGCACGCCACGCTCACCACTGTACAGGTCGCTGGCCAGCGCAACCAATTCATTCCGCGCCAGCGCCTTGAGGATCTGACGCAGGCTGCCGGGCCCAAGCCGGATCATCTTCATGCCGATGCGCTCGCGCGAGGAGATGACGAGCTCGTTGAGGCCGCCGCTCGGCAACTCGTTGGTCACTGCGCTGATCGGATAGCCGTAGACGGCCGAGGCTGCGGCCAGGATGTCCCAGTTTGAGACGTGCGCCGTGACGACGATCGCGCCCTTGCCCTCGGCCAGCGCCTTGTCGAGCCGCTCGCGTCCCTCGGGCCGCACCATGCGCCGGATTTGCTCGGGCTTCAGCGTGTCCATCAGCATGAAGTCGGCGAACATCTTGAAGTAGTTGCCGAAGGCGTGCCGCGCCGTCCGCCTCACCAGTGGATCATCCGAGGGACGCCCCAGCACCTGGGCGAAGTTCTCGAAGGCAATCCGCCGCCGCCGTGGCATGACGAAAAAGACGCAGCGTCCGGTGAGTGCCGCCAGGGGGTAACGGACCCCGGGCGGCAGCACTCGTGTGACCCAGTTCCCCAGCCTGAACAGCCGAGGCAGGATCATCGGCGGCGAGCGGTCTCCTGCCGGGCCGCCGGCTGGGCGGTGGCTGGTTGTTCGCCATCGACCGTGGTTCCGGCGATGAAGGCCTCGGTGAGCTGGTGGGCGACACCATCAGTGTATTGCTGGGGCGGCGACTTCATGAAGTAGGACGACGGCGCGTCGAGCGCACCACCGAGTTTTCGGTCGAGGCCCAGCTTGCAGCACCGAATCGCGTCGATGACCACGCCGGCCGAGTTCGGCGAATCCCAGACTTCGAGCTTGAGTTCCACGTTCAGTGGCACATCGCCGAAGGAGCGGCCTTCCAGGCGGATGTAGGCCCACTTGCGATCGCCCAGCCAGGGTACATAATCGGACGGACCGATATGGATGTTGTCGGCCCCGATGTCCGCCTTCATTTGTGACTTGACGCTGTTGGTCTTCGAGATCTTCTTCGAGGTGAGGCGCTCACGCTCCAGCATGTTGAGGAAGTCGGTGTTGCCGCCGAAGTTCAGCTGGTAGGTCCGCTCGAGTTTGACACCGCGATCCTCGAACAACCTGGTGAGAATGCGGTGCACGATGGTCGCCCCAACCTGGGACTTGATGTCATCGCCGATGATCGGGACTCCGGCCTTCTCGAATCGGCCGCGCCAATACGGCTCTCGGGCAAGGAAGACGGGCATGCAGTTGACGAAGGCGCAGCCGGCATCGAGCACCTGCTCGGCGTACCACTTGACGGCCTCCTCGCTGCCGACCGGGAGATAGTTGACGACGACGTCTGTCTTGGTCTGCTTGAGGATGCCGACGATGTCGGCGGTCGGACCGGGGGCCTTGGTGATGATCTCCGAGAGATATTTGCCCAGCCCGTCGTGGGTCATGCCCCGCTCGACTTTGACGCCGAGATGAGGTACCTCTGCGAATTTGACCGTGTTGTTGTGGCCGGAGAAGATGGCCTCCGAAAGGTCCTTGCCGACCTTTTCCTTGTCGATGTCAAAGGCGGCCGAGAATTCGATGTCCCGGATGTGGTAGCCGCCCAGATCGACATGCATCAAGCCCGGGATCGAATCACCCGGCCTGGCGTTGCGGTAGTACTCGATGCCCTGTACCAGCGATGAGGCGCAGTTCCCCACGCCAATGATCGCGACCCGCACCTTGCGCCGCGACCTCGAATCGCTTCGCAGGGCGGTTGTTCGAGCCGCTCGTCCGTTGTGTCCGCTTCCGTTCTTAGTTGCCATCGCTCCTTACACCTCGCTCCATTCGTGTTGCAGCGCCCGAACCCGCGGTCGCGGCGCCATCAGGCTCGTCAGTTCTCGATGAAAGGCGTTGACGCCCTCGCGATTTAGTGAGTAATAGACGGTTCGTCCCACCCGGTGGGCACGCACCAGATGGCCACGTCGCAGCATCCGCAGGTGCCAGCTCAAGCGCGGCTGACTGATGCCGATCGCCTCGGCCAGCTCGAGGACGCTGATCTCCGGGATGCCGGCCAGGAACTGCAGGATGCGCAGCCGGGTGACGCTGGCCAGCGCCTGATAGTGGGCGCGGAACTCCCGCAATGACGGATTGGTGAGCAGTGCAGAAGATGCCATATAAAGAAAGCTTTATGGATTATAGCAGGCGTCAATCGCTGGTCTTGCATGGCATGTTCCCGTCCCCCTTGGGGAGCACGAGATTCTCTCCCTTCCCCTTGTCGGGAAGACCAAATTTTCTCCCACCCCCTTGTCGGGAGGACGAAAATCTCTCCATCCCCCTTGTGGGCAGGGTAGGGGAGGGGGTTGCTTTTAACTCAGCAGGTTGCGGGACAGGCGCGCGCGAATTCGCAGTCGGTCTTGTAGCGGCATTCGTTGATGCCGTTCCTGGCCTTGGCGATCACGGCCTGCAGCTCCCTGATCTTGTCTTGTTTTTCGGTGTGTTCCGCATCCATGGGCTTTGACGTAGAGCGTGACGTGGGCGGCGACCGATCGACAAAAGATGACAGCTTCGCTGTCGGAAACGCCTACAGATTAGGAGTGCCCTCACGACAGCGTCAAGGAAAGAGTTGTTAAGGTGGGCGAGATGCCAGCTACGCGAACTCGTCGCGCCTCAGGAGCCACTGCCCCAGTTGCGCGCGGTTTTGCGCGGATCGCTGGGCACGAGCGTGCCATCGGCATCTTGCAGGCACATTTGCGGGTGGGGCGGCTGGCGCACGCCTACTGTCTGACAGGCGAAGAGGGAATCGGGAAGGCGGCGCTGGTGCGGGCGCTGGCCGAGGAACTGTTGCTGGGCGAGGGACAGCCGTCCCGACTCGAAATCCACCCGGATTACTGGGAGGATGACCGGACCGACGCCATCAGCATCGACGAAATCCGGTTCCATCCCGAGCGCGGCGCGCAGGCGCACGATCAATCGCTGCAGCAGTTCCTCAGCCTCAAGCCGTTTGTTGCGTCGTCCAGAGTGGCGTTGCTCGCCAACGCGGAGCGGATGACCGAAGCGGCGCAGAACTGTTTGCTGAAGACCCTCGAGGAGCCGCCGCCCAACACCGTGCTGGTGTTGACGACCGCCTACCCCGATCATTTGCTGCCGACATGCCTTTCCCGCTGCCAGGTCATCGGCATGTCGCCAATCGGCCGGCCTGCGCTGAGCGGTTTCATCGCTAGTCGCCAGGTGAGCCCCGAGGAGGCGGAAACCCTTGCAAGTCTCGCGTACGGCCGTCCGGGGTGGGCTGTCCGAGCAATGGCTGACCGGGAGTGGGTCGAGCGTATGGATCGTTGGGCCCAGGCACTCGCCAGCCTTCCGTTCGAGGACGTCGATGGCGTCCTGACCTATGCGGCGCGCTTCGGCCAGGGGCCGCAGGCGGAAATGCGGGTCGTGGCATCGGATGCCTTGCGGGGGTTCACGGCATTCTTGCGGGACGCAATGCTGCAACAGGCGGGGATCACGAATCCAATGCCAGCCGATCGCCGGGCAGCGCTCGAGGCCTGGCTCGCGCGGGTACCCGCCGATCACGTGCGCGCGTCACTGGCGGCGGCGCAGCGGACCCAGTTGCTGATCGATCAGAATGTCAATCCTCGGCTGGCGATGGAAGTCATGCTCCTCGATCTGCGCGTCAAGCGTCCGCTATGAGCCGCGTATTCGTCACCCTGCCCCTGCCCTCGCCCGGAATCGACATGCTTCGCGAACGGTTCGAGGTCACGATGATGGAGGCGGAGGGGATGCCGGCCGACACGCTGAAGCGGCACATCGCCCAGGCTGATCCGGTCGGCATCATCGGGATGGTCAACGTTCCCATCACGGACGAGATCATGAGCGCGGCGCCACACCTACGCGTCGTGGCCAACTATGCGG
Organism: uncultured Actinomycetes bacterium; assembly: GCA_964601135.1. GTDB lineage: Bacteria > Chloroflexota > Dormibacteria > CF-121 > CF-121 > CF-13. Next base: position 30,141 of record CAZRMD010000011.1, read on the forward strand.
TGGGGTTCAACAACGTCGACGTCGCGGCAGCAACCCGCCGCGGCGTGCTGGTGACCAATACGCCCGGAGTTCTCACGGAGGCGACCGCCGACCTGGCCTTCGCGCTCTTGCTGGCGGTTGCCCGACGTGTCGTCGAAGCGGACAAATTTCTCCGAGACGGGAAGTTCAAGGGATGGAAGGCTGACCTGCTGCTGGGCAGCGACGTCTACGGACGGGTGCTCGGCATCATCGGCTTTGGCCGCATCGGCCAGGCCGTCGCTCGTCGCGGGCTGGGATTCAACATGTCGATCCTCTATACCGACGCCCAGCGTGCAAGTCCGGACCTGGAGTCACAACTGCGCGCGCAGTTCCTTCCGCTCGACGACCTCCTGCGCCAAGCCGACTTCGTGACCATCCACGCCGATCTCAACGACCAGACCCGGCATTTGATTGGCGAGCGCGAGCTGAAACTGATGGGGCCCCAGCACTACCTGATCAACGCCGCTCGCGGTCCCATCGTGGACGAAAAGGCGCTCGTGCGGGCCCTGAAGGAAGGCTGGATCAAAGGCGCCGGCCTCGACGTCTACGAGCACGAGCCCAAGACCGAACCCGGTCTCACTGATTGCTGGAATGCGGTCCTGCTACCGCATCTAGGGAGCGCGACGGTCACCGCGCGCGCCGCGATGGCTGAGACTGCGGCCCGCAATTTGATCGCAGCCGTCGAGGGCCAAAGGCCACCCAACCTGGTCAATCCGGACGCGCTCGCCGTTCGCCGCTAAGTGAGCATACGACTGCTGGCCATCGACCTTGATGGCACCCTCGTCAACCACCAGCTTCAAATGGACCCGCGCGACATCGCCGCCGTCAAGTCGGCCGCCGCGGCCGGGGTCACGGTCGTGCTCGCAACCGGACGAATGTTCAAGTCCTCGCTGCGCTATGCGCAGCCGCTTGGGCTGAAGGGTCCGATCATCAATTACCAGGGGGCAGTCGTCCGGGAGATCGCCAGCGGCGAGGTCTGGTATCGCTGCGAGCTCAGCGTCGATCTGCAGCAGCGCGTACTCGCCCTCGCCGAGCCCAAAGACTGGCACGTCAACGCCTATGTCGAAGAGGTCGTCTATACGGCACGGGCGCGGCCCGAGGCCGATCTCTACGCCCGCGTCGCCCTAGTTCCGTATGAGGTGGTCGGTCCGCTCTCGAAATGGGTTCATCAGGAGGCCACCAAGATGGTGCTGGTCGACCTGGATCCAAGCGAGGTGCCCGCACGGATGGCCGAGCTCGCTGCCTGGATGCAGGGATCGGCGCGAGTGACCCGCTCGCTCGATTGGTTCGTGGAGGTCGTCGACCTGCAGGTCTCGAAGGCCCGAGCCCTCGCGATGGTTGCGGATCGCCTTGGGGTTCCTCAGGGGGAGGTCTGTGCCATCGGCGACAACCTCAACGACGAAGATATGGTGAGCTGGGCTGGTTTCGGCGTTGCCATGGGCAACGCTCCGGATGCCCTGAAGGCGGTCGCCAAATACGTCACTGGATCGATTCAGGATGCTGGCGTATCGCAGGTGATCGAGCGGTTTGTGATCGGGAAAGAGGAGCCGCTCATTCGGGCCTAGCCCGGCGCATCCTATATATACTGGGCATCCGCGGCCCCGTGGTGTAGCGGTCTAACATGCCTCCCTGTCACGGAGGAGATCGGCGGTTCGAATCCGCTCGGGGTCGCCAGACATAAGCATTACCACTTCTTATTAGTGCACTCGTAGC
>CAZRMD010000012.1:0-2579 GCA_964601135.1 uncultured Actinomycetes bacterium
CAAGCGGATCTTCTGTGAGATCGCGGAGGCGATGAACCGCTCCTGGAGAGGAACTGCCCTTCAGGCAATTTCAACAACAGATGAAGCTTGACCTTAGGTCGACGGCCATGTGCGACGAATAACCGAGGTAGCGTCTAATTTCCTGACTGAGGATGCAGCGGAGTCTGACTCAACTGAACCGACGAATAACGTCGTGCAAGATTGCGACGCCCTCATCAAGTTTGTTGTTATCGATGAGTATCGACGGCAGGAACCGAATGACGGTTCCGCCCGCTGGCAGCACGAGGACTCCGTGATCCTGCATCGACTTGATCACCGGCGTTACCGGCTTCTTGAGCTCGACCGCCAGCATCAATCCACGGCCGCGCACCTCGCGAACCAGCGGCAGGTTGAGGTCGCGCACTTGTTGCTTGAAGCGTCTCCCGGCGGCGGCCGCATGCGCGTGCAGCGAATCGTCCGCCAACACCCGTAGCGTCGCCGCGCCGGCGGCGCACACCAGCGGGTTGCCGGCGAAGGTGCTGCCATGGCTGCCCTTCGGGATACGGTCGTTGATCGCTTCGGTCACGATCGTGACTCCGATCGGCAGGCCGTTGGCAATCGACTTCGAAAGGCACAGGATGTCAGGGACGATGCCTTCCCGCGTAAAAGCGAAGGGACTGCCGGTGCGAAAGCCGGTCTGGATCTCATCGGCGATCAACAGCGTGCGGTGCGCATCGCAGCGTTCACGGATGGCTTTGAGGTAGCCGTCGGCGGGAACGCGGATCCCGCCTTCGCCCTGGATGGGCTCGATGATCACGGCAGCGATCGAATCATCAATCGCCTCATCAAGCGCGGAGAGGTTGTCGAACGGAATGTGACGCACACCTTCGAGCATCGGCATGAACGGATCCCGGTACTTGGCGTCGGCGGTCGCCGCTAACGCCCCAAAAGTGCGGCCGTGGTAGGCGCGGTGCGTGGCGATGATGCCGATCCGACCCGTAGCAACCCTCGCATACTTCAGCGCTGCCTCGATGGCTTCCGCGCCTGAGTTTGCGAATGACATCCGGCTGAGGGATGGTGGCAGAAAGCCGGCCAGCGTGTCGACGAACTCTTGGCGCGCCGGTGTATCGAAACTTTGATGGGCGTTCGTGAGTTGCGACGCCTGTTTCGTGATGGCTTCGGTGACCTGCGGATGGCAGTGGCCGAGTAGGTTAACGCCGTAGTTCGTCATCATGTCCAGATAGCGGCGTCCGCGATCGTCCCAGAGGTAGGAGCCCTCGCCCCGAACCAGGCTGATGCCTCGGTCCGCATGCAGCGGGATTTGCTGAAGCCGGGTCTCGACTTTCACGCGGTCACCCAGGTGCCGGCGCCCTCGAAGGCGCGCGTAAGGGGATGCTCACCGCGTCCGTCGAGCAGCCCGACCGCCTGGATGCCTCGCCGAATCGCCTGGGCTGCCGCCAGCAGTTTGACGCGAGCCCGCCCTTTGCCGTACTCGGCCACGCGATCGACCTCATCGAGATGAATGAGCGGGATCACGCTCGCCTCGTCGTTGACGTCCCGCATAAACCCCGGCGTATTGGCGAAGATCAGCAGTCGCTCCACGTTCAGCGCCGTGGCGATTTCCATGGCCAGCCGGTCGCCATCGACGTTGATGGCCACGCCGTCCTGGGTTACTGCTGGCGGCGTGAGCACCGGAAGGTATCCCGAGTCGAGCAGCAACTGCAGCAAGCGCGGGTCGATCCGCTCGATCGTGCCGCTGTGGTCACCATGCAGGACTTTGATCTTTTCGCCTTCCTTGATTCGAATGTCGGGTTTGCGTCGTCCGATGGCGACTCCGCCATCCATGGCCGTGAGGCCGACAGCATTCGCGCCGAAGGCTCGGAGGCGCTCGACGATCCGTTTGTTCTGCTTGCCCGCGTAGGCCATCAGGAAATGATCCATCGTCCTAGCATCGGTAAAGCGGCTGACCTCGCCGCGTTCGGAGGTGACCATGCGCGGCGGATGCCCGAGCCTCGTGGAGAGATCATTTAGCTCCTTGTTAGCCCCATGCACCAGGACGAGGGGTTCTTTGCACGCCGCAACGTCCTCAAGCAACGGGTCGAGGTCGGTGACGCTACCGCCGATTTTGATGACGAGCACAGCTCAGATCGGGTAGAGACCGGGGAAATCCAGGCCGGTCCGCTCGTGCCAGCCGAATCGCACGTTGAGCGCCTGCACCGCCTGGCCCGCCGCGCCCTTCATCAGGTTGTCGAGGGCGCTCATGACCACGACTCGCCGCGAGTGCGGGTCACGCTCGAACCCGACGTCGCAGTAGTTGGTGCCCGAGAGGATCTTTGGATTGGGGTAGCGATGGATGCCCTGCGACTCCTTAACAATGCGCATGAACGGTTCATCGGCATAGGCGGTGCGATAGATCTTCCAGAGATCTTTCTCCGCCAGGTCGTCATTGAGATAGACATGCGCCGTGACCAGAATGCCGCGCACGGCCTCGACCGCGGTGGCGGAGAACGCGACCTGCGGGCCGTGACCATTCGGCGAGGTCAGGCCCAGCTCCTGGATGATCTCTGCTGTGTGCCGGTGCGACGTCGGAGCGAAAGAGC
>CAZRMD010000012.1:2679-29015 GCA_964601135.1 uncultured Actinomycetes bacterium
CCCAGCTCCTGGATGATCTCTGCTGTGTGCCGGTGCGACGTCGGAGCGAAAGAGCGCATCTCGCCACTCCGGTGCGGATGATGCGATGCCGGTCCCGCCTCAGCCCCGCCGGCAGATGATCCGGTCTTGCCCTCGATCACGATCGGCATCGAACCGTCGATCACCCCGGCGCGCGTTAGCGGGTAGAGCCCGAGGATTGCGGTCGTGGCCAGGCACCCGCCGGCAGCGAGCCTGTCTGCTGTCCGGATCTGCTCGCGATGGAGTTCGGGAAGGGCGTAGACGAAATCATCGAGCAGCTTCGGACAGGGGTGCTCCCAGCCGTACCAGACCGGGTACTCGCTGCGATTGCGCAGGCGGAAGTCGGCCGACAGGTCGATGATCGTGGGTGCCAGCGTTTGCAAGCGATCGATCTCGCGGCTGGTCTCGCCGTGCGGCAAGGCCAGGAAGAGGACGTCAACCGGCTGGAGCGAAGCGCGCGATTGGAATTTCAGGTCGGTGCGGCGTCGCAGATGCGGGTGCACGCTGTGAACGAACTTCCCGCCCAGCCGCTCTGAGGTCACTTGCGTGACCTCGATCTCGGGATGCGAGAGGAGGAGGCGAAGGAGCTCGCCGCCGGCGTAACCGGCGCCGCCGACAATGGCCGCTTTCATCGGGTGAGCTGTTGAAGCGCCGAGCTGAGCACGTCGACGCCACGCCGAAATTCATCTAGGTCGATCGCCTCGTCGGGCGTGTGGTCGAGCTTGGAGTCGCCGGGGCCATACGCCAGGGCTGGACAGCCCCATACCGGTGCCAGGATATTCATGTCCGAGGTTCCTGTCTTCATTTTGAACCGTGGCGTACCGCCGGCATCGCGGATGCCTTTAAGAAAGGCGCGTACGACCGGGGTGTTCTTTTCCGCCCGAACCGCAGCATCGGCGTAGTCGAAGCGCAGCTGTGCGCCATCCGACCAGGTCTCGAGCTCCTGCTGGAACGACGCCACGTCGAAATCCGGAGGCAGGCGGAAGCCGAGCGTCATCGCCGCCGTGTCGTGAAATCCATCGTGATCGGCGTGAAACCGCAACACCCGGACATCGAGCCGCTCGAACGTCGACTCTCGATTACTCCCTCCCCCTTGTGGGGAGGGTCGGGCAGGGGGTAGCTGCGCGGCGTGATCCTGGACCCGTCGAACGAAGGCGATGGCCTTATCCCCGGCACTCTCGTTTGGACCGGCCCCATGTCCCATGGGGATCGCGAGCCGATAGCGAAGGCGAAGGCTGCCCTTGTATCCGAGCGTGATGGCGTCCCAGCCGCTCGGTTCGAGGATCACGAGCTGATCCGGGGCGCGGCGGCTCACCAGATGTCGCGCACCGCGCGAGCTGCCCTCCTCTTCAACCGCGCCCACGATCGTCAGACGCCAGCCGGTGCCGACGGGCTGCCGGGCGACTGCGGTGATCGCCGCTGCCAGCGGCCCCTTGGCATCGACCGCACCGCGGCCGAAGAGCCGATCGCCCTCGCGACGCACCGGGATGAAGCCAGGCACCGTGTCCATATGGCCGAGCAGCATGACCTCTTTTGGGCCAGACCCCCAGTAGGCGATGACATTGCCCACCTCGTCGCGTCGCGCCGCGAAACCCATGCCGCGCAACCGCGACACGAGCCACTGGCCCAGCGGCCGTTCCTGCGTCGATGGGCTGGGGATGCCGAGCATCTCCTCGAGCAGCTCGATCCCTGATTCCGTCATCGGCTCGGTGTCGTTGCGCAGGGCCGTGATCACGCCGGCACGGCCTCCAGCTCGCCAACCCGGAGGACGTAGTCGACGATCCGGCCGGGAATGTCGACACCGGTTGTGTCGATGCTGTTCCGGAATTCCATTGTGTAGTTGACCTCGCTGACGAGCATGCCATCCGGGTGCTCCAGCAGGTCGACGGCCAGCACACCGCCGCCTACAGCGCGGGCGGCCGCGCTCGAGAGGCGGTCGATCTCAGGGGTGACCGGGCAATTGCGCGCCTGCCCGCCGCGGGCCGTGTTCGTGATCCAGTGTGATGACTCGCGATAGATGGCGCAGATCGTCTCGTCACCGACCACAAAGCTCCGGATGTCGCGCGAGGGCTTGTTGACGTACTCCTGGACGTAGAAGATCGCGTGCTGGTAGGACCCGAGGGTCTCCTTGTGCTCGAGCAGCGCCTCCGCCGCCTCGCGGTCGGAGATCTTCGCAAGCAGCCGGCCCCACGATCCGACCGCTGGCTTCAGGACGACGGGATAGCCAAGCGTCTCAATCGCTTGCAGCGCGGATTCGGGAGTGAACGCGATCAGCGTCCGAGGACTTGGCACCCCCGCTGCCGCAAGGGCCGTCGTGGTGTTGATCTTGTCGCCGCAGGTCAGCGCCACCTCGTAGCTGTTGACGGTCGGCACGCCCCATTGATTGAGAATGCGAAGGGCGTAGAGCGCGCGCGAATGGTGCAAGCAGCGCTCGAGTACGACGTCGTAGCGTGGCGGCTCGGCGCCGATCTCGAACACCAGCTCGCGATCGTCGAGCTTCTCAAATTCCAGGCCACGTTGCGAAAAGCTCTCGAAGAGGAGCTTCTCTTCCGCCCGGATGCGCGAGCAGAGGACGCCGATCTTCACTTACTCGCCCCAGTCCTCTTCTTCTTCGGGTGCAAGCTTGAGCTCGACGGGATCGCGCTCCGCCACCTCGAGCTCCGCTCCGCAGTCGCCGCAGGGCACGATCTCTCCCCGCTCGACATCCTGCGCCAGGTTGACGTCGCCCCCGCATTCGGGACACTTCGCGGTCAGAACGGTCGACATCACGACACCTCCTCGATCGCGGCCCAGCCGCGAGTTTTGATCAGATCGATCAGCGTCCCGGCCTCCATGATGGCGACGGCCACGGGGCCGGGTGTTTCCCCTGTGAACATCTTGCCATTGACGTCAATGCGGCCGGATCGGATGTCGACGGAGATCGGGTCACCGTCCTGGACCGCATCGAAGAGCGCATCGCACTGGATTACGGGCAACCCGATGTTGATGGCGTTTCGATAGAAGATCCGGGCGAAGCTCCTGGCGATCACCGCCTTCACGCCGGCGGCTTTGATCGCCATGGGTGCATGCTCACGCGAGCTGCCGCAGCCGAAATTTCGGCCGGCAACGATGATGTCGCCCTGCTGCACGCTCGTCGCGAAATCCGGGCGGGCCTCGATGAAACATGCCTTCCCGAGCGCCGCGGCATCCGTGGTGACGTTGTACCGGCCGGGAATGATCGCGTCGGTCGAGATCGCGTCGCCGAACTTGAAAACCCGTGCCATCAGTTGAGCCTCCGCGGATCGGCGATCGCGCCAGCCAATGCTGATGCCGCTGCCACGGCCGGATTGGCGAGATAGATCTCGGCTTGCGGACTTCCCATCCGCCCGGCGTAGTTTCGGTTGCTTGTCGACAACGCTCGCTCACCGGGGCCGAGCACGCCGTGCTGCCGGCCCAGGCATGGCCCGCAGCCGGCATTCATCACCAGCGCGCCCGCCTCCATGAAGGTCTGGATGTAGCCACGCGCGAGCGCTTCCATGTAAACCTGCTTCGACGCGGGGACGACGATCGTCCGCGTCTCCGGATGCACTTGCCGGCCTTCGAAATACCCGGCGACGATCGCCAGGTCCTCGATGCGCCCATTGGTGCAGCTACCGACGAAGACCTCGTCGAGGTGGGTGCCTTCGACGTCGCTCAGGTCCTTGACGTTGTCGATCTGCGGTGGGCAGGCGATCTGCGGCTCGAGGGTCTCGGCATCGACCTCCAGCACCTGGCGATACTCAGGCCGGACCGGATGCAGGTCGGCGACCTCTGCGTCGCCGAGGTATTCGCGCGTATGTTCATCGGGCTCGCACAATCCCGCCTTGCCGCCGAAGTCGACGGTCAGGTTGGCGAGAGTGAGGCGATCGTCCACGCTCATGGCTTCGACTGCCTCACCTCCCCACTCGACGGCCAGGTAGTTCGCGCCTTCGGCGCCCAGCCGGCGGATGACCTGCAAAGCCAGGTCCTTTGGAAACACGCCGGGAGGGAGCGCGCCGCGCAGGTTGATGCGGATCGTCTCCGGCACCCGAAACCAGGTGCGGCCGGTGGCAAACGTCACGGCGATGTCGGTCGATCCAAAGCCGGCCGAAAAGCAGCCCAGGGCCCCGTACGTTGTGCTGTGCGAGTCGGCCCCGACCACGATGCCACCGGGTCGGATGAAACCCTTCTCCACCATCAGCTGATGGCAAATGCCTTCCTGGAAGACATGTTTGACGCCGAACTCGGCGGCGAACTCACGAACCTGTCGGTGTAGACCGGCGGCAGCCACCGTGTTTGCCGGCAGGATGTGGTCAAAGACGAAGATCACCCGATCCGGATCCCAGAGTGGCGCCTCGAGCTGGCGGAACGCCTCGATGGCGAGCGGTCCGGTGACGTCGTGCGCCATCGCATAATCGACCGGCGCCACCACGATCTCGCCGGCCTTGACCGTCCGGCCGAGCCGTCGGGAAAAGATCTCTTCGGTCAGTGTTCCCATTGCTTTCTCCTTACGCCGGCACCGAGCCCCGGAGGAGATCATCGAGCTCATCCGTGCTCAGTGGGCCCGCATCGGCGCGCCGCTTGACCTCGGCCGTCACGACGCGCAACTCGGCATCGCTCAGCGTCAAGCCGAGCGTCGAGGCGCGATGGGCGATGGCATGCCGACCCGTCAGTCGATGGCCGGTCATCACCGTTCGCTCGCGCCCGAAGCGGGCCGGATCGAAGATCTCGTAGCTCGATGGATCCCGAAGCACCGCGTTCGTGTGCATCCCCGCCTTGTGATGGAACGCCGTGTCGCTGGTCAAGGAGGCGTTGAACGGGACCTGGATCCCGACCATGTCGGCCACCATGCGGTCGAGGTCGGGCAGGAGCTCGAGGCGGTACTGGGCGACGAGGTCGGGGCGCACACTGAGGAGGCGGGCGATCATGCCGCTGAGTGGCACGATCCCGTTACGCTCGCCGATACCCAGCACCGTGGTGTCGATGTGGGTGGCGCCGGCCTCCAGGGCGGCGAAGGCATTGGCTATGGCGCAACCGGTGTCGTTGTGGGCGTGGAACTCGATGTCGCAGTCGACGGCCTTGCGCACCATCGAGACCAGCTCGAAGACCTGGCTCGGAGTTGCGATCCCGACGGTGTCGGCCAGGCCAACCCGTTGCGGGTGCAGCCGGTCGATTGCCTGGTAGACGCGCAGCAAGTCGCGCGGCTCCGATCGGAATGAGTCTTCACTGCTGAAGCGGACTTCGAGACCCTGAGCCTGGATGTAGCGCACGACCTCGGTGCCGGTCTCGATGATCTCGTCGACCGTCTTGCCATGGGAAAACGCTCGCATCGCCGACGACGTGCCGAATAGCACGTCGATACCATCGGCGCCGGTCTCGACCGCCACGCGTGCGTCATCCAGGTGGCAGCGCACGTGGGTCAGGACTTTCGCCCGCAGGGGCAGTGCCGCGATTGCCCGCAGGTCGGCCTCGGACTGCGGCGAGGCGCAGGGCGATGTCAGCTCGAGATATTCGACGCCAAAGTCGTCGAGCGCCTGGGCGATCGCGATCTTCTGCGACGGGGTGAAGTGGGCCAGCGCAAACTGCTCGCCCTCGCGGAGCGTCGACTCGATGATTCGAAACGCTCTGATGGTCATGGCACCTCCGAAAAATAAAAAGCCTTCGTCCCCCGGGACGAGAGGCCTTCTCTCGTGGTACCACCCGACTTCGCCGACCTCTCGCGAGGCCAGCCTTTGCGAGTCCGCGGCGATCGCGCCTGAAGACTCCAGCCCGATCACGGGGGCCGGCCGGCTCAGCCTACTAAGGGCGATCCCTTTTCGACCTGCGGCTCCGAGGCCTTTTTCGGCGGTGCCCTGGACTCTCCTTCTCAGCTGCCGGAGATTCTCTGTCGTCCCAGCGTCCGCGTACTCTCCCTCATCGACGCCTTTCGTTATTGACTTGTTGGTGGCAACCATAACGGGCATCGGGGCCGGCTGTCAAGCGACAGCTCGGGCTTCATGGACCTGCAGCAGGTAATCGATCACGAGCTCTGCCACTGGAATCCCGGTTGCGCTCGCAAAGCCGTGGAACTCCGGCGTGTAGTTGATCTCGTTGACCAGAAGGCCGTCTTGATGTTCGAGGAGGTCGATGGCGAGGAAGCCACCGCCAACTGCGGCCGCAGCGTCCTGACAGAGCTGGTGAATTTCTGGCGTCACCGGGCAGGGGGATGCCTGTCCGCTGCGGGCCGTGTTCGTGATCCAGTGCTCCGAGCTGCGATAAATTGCGCCGATCGTCTGGTTACCAACCACGATGGCGCGGATGTCGCGCTGCGGCTTGCGCACGAATTCCTGGATATAGAAGATCCCGTGCTGATACGAGCCGAGTATGTCTTTGTGCTCGAGGATGGCCTCCGCCGCATCCCGATCGTTGATCTTGGCCAGCAGCCGGCCCCATGAGCCAACCATGGGCTTGAGCACCACCGGGTAGCCCATCTCCTCGATCGCCTCCAGGGCGGATTCCGGGGTGAAGGCGATCACGGTCTTCGGCACCGGCAGGCCGGCTGCGGCGAGTGTGCTCGAGGTCAGGATCTTATCCCCGCAAATCTGGGCCACATGGCCGCTGTTCACCGTCGGCACGCCGGCCGCATTCAGCAGCGTCGTGGCATAGAGCGATCGGCCATGGTGGATCGAGCGGTCGAGCACGACGTCGACCGCCGGCACGTCACCGCCGATCGCGAACTGGACGCGATCCTCGTCCAGCCGTTCGAAGGTGATCCCTCGATGGCGCAGGGCCTCGAACAGCGTCTTCTCTTCGAATCGGACACGGCCGCACAGGATGCCGATCACAGGAACTTGCGTAATTATACACACCCCCGTATACTTATGCGCTGAATCATCTCACGCAGGAGGCTGCACATGCTGGCAGTAAAGAGCAAGCTACTAGACAAGATCGAGGCGACGCCGGTCAAGACGGCGAAGAAAGTCGCTCTCGCCTACTCGGGAGGGCTCGACTCATCGCTATGTGCCGTATTGGCGAAAGAGAAATATCACGTCGAGGAGCTCTTCCCCATCACCGTCGATGTCGGCCAGGGCCAGGACGAGATGGACGCCGCCATCCAGAAGGCCAAGGTGCTGGGCATCACGCCGATGGTGGTCGACGCCAAGGAGGAGTTCGCCAACCTCTGGCTTTCGAAGGCCATCCAGGCCAACTCCAACTATGGGGGGTATCCGGTCTCGACGTCGATGACCCGTCAGCTAATCGCTTCGAAGATCGCCTCGCTGGCCCTCAAGCTCGGCTGCGACGCGATCATGGAGGGCAGTAGCGGCAAGGGCAACGACCAGTACCGGATGCACAACGTCTTCAAGCTGTTCGCCCCGCAGCTGGACGTGCTCGTGCCTGTGCGCGATTTCGACCTGACCCGGGGCGAGGAAGAAGGGCTGTCAAAAGAGCTCGGCATCCCGATCACCGAGGTGATGCAGGGCGGCGACGACAAGACGATGTGGTGCCGCAGTCTGGCCTCCGGTGCGATTGGCCTGAACCAGCCGATCCCGGAAAACGCCTGGCTGTGGTGGAAGGTGCCGGCAAAGACGAAGGCCACCCCGACGCAGATTTCTGTGACCTTCGATCACGGCGTCCCGGTGGCACTCGATGGTGTCGAGCAGCCACTGCCGCAGATCGTCTCCAAACTCAACGAGATCGCCGGCAGCCACGGCATCGGCAAGATCGACATCTTCGAGGACGGCATCATGGGCCTGAAGTCGCGGGAGCTCTATGAGGCGCCGGCGGCGACGGTGCTGCTCAAGCTGCACCACGACCTGGAGCAGTTCTGCCTGACGAAGGAAGAGCTCGAATTCAAGGCCGTCGTCGACCAGAAGTGGGGCTACCTCGTCTACCACGGGGCATGGTTCAGCCCGCTGAAGGAAGCCCTGGATGCGTTCATCCAGACCACGCAGGCCCATCTGAGTGGGACCGAGACCGCGACGCTCTTCCACGGCTCGATCGACATTGACACCCGCCAGAGCAACCAGTCGCTGTTCTTCCCGGAGATCCGGGGGTTGCAGAGCCGCAGCTTCAACCAGCAACTGTGCGGTCCGGCGGCCCAAATCGCCGGCCTGCCCTGGGAGGTGCTGGCCAAGCGGATGGCCAAGGTCTCGAACTGAGCGAGCAACCCTGGGGCGGGCGGTTTGGTGAAGAGCCGGACCCGCAGATCGACCGCTTCACGCGCTCGTTGGCGGTCGATCGCCGGCTCTTCCGGGAGGACATTGCGGGCAGTCGTGCTTATGCCAAGGCGCTGGTCGGCGCCGGTGTCCTGACGCCCGCGGAGCAGGCACAAATCGACGCAGCCCTGACTGACATAGAGAGCGAATTTTCAAATATCCCTCCTCCGCTCGCGGGGGAGGGTCAGGGAGGGGGGCCGGAAGACATTCACATGCTGGTGGAGGAGCGCCTTCGCACGAAGTTAGGCCCTCTGGGCGGCAAGCTGCACACCGGTCGGAGCCGCAACGACCAGGTTGCGGTCGACGTCCGGCTCTACGTAAAGAAGGCCGGCGTGCAGCTGGAGGCAGCCATACAAGACCTCCAGTCAGCGCTGATCGCTCGCGCCAAGGAGCACGCCGACACCGTCATGCCCGGCTACACCCACACGCAGCGGGCTCAGCCGGTACTGCTCGCCCATCATCTGCTTGCCTACGTCGAAATGCTGCAGCGCGACCGTGGCCGTATCGCGGATGCCTTGAAGCGGGCGGATGTCTCGCCCCTGGGGGCCGGCGCGCTCGCGGGCAGCGGTTTCCCGATCGATCGTCAGGCGCTTGCCCACGACCTCGGGTTCAGCGCCGCCTCGGCGAACTCGCTCGACGCCGTTGCCGATCGGGACTTCGTTATCGAGTTGATTGCTGCGTGCAGCATTGGGATGGTCCACCTCTCGCGGCTCTGTGGGGAGATCGTGCTGTGGACCAGCGCCGAGTTTGCGTTCGCGTCACTCCCCGATGCGCTCGCCAGTGGCAGCTCGATGATGCCGAACAAAAAGAATCCCTGCGCCGCGGAGCTGGTGCGTGCTAAGAGTGGACGGGTCACGGGCGATCTCGTGAACCTGTTCATGGTCCTGAAGGGACTGCCGCTCGCCTACAACCGCGATCTCCAGGAAGACAAGGAAGCGCTGTTCGACGCGGTCGACACGACCGTCGGTTGCCTGCAGGTAACGGCACGGCTCGTGGAGGGCTTGCGGTTTGACGTCGAGGCCATGCGATCGGCGGCCATCAGCGGCTACACGCTCGCCACCGAGCTGGCCGACTATCTTTCGCGAAAGGGCATGCCGTTCCGCGATGCCCATCGGCTGGTGGGCAAGATGGTGGCGGCGGCGATTGCCGGCCGGCGCGGGCTGGAGTCCTTCAGCCTGGCGGAGTTGCAGCAGCTCTCGCCCCTGTTCCAAGCTGATGTCGCTGAGTATTTGACGCTTGAGGGTGCGTTGAAATCGCGAGACGTGTTCGGCGGTACCGCGCCGGTCCGGGTCAAGGAGGCGCTGGCAAATGTCCAAGCGTAAGCGGCAGGAGGCGATCCTCTCGATCATCGCCAAGCACCCGGTCGGGACCCAGGAAGAGCTGGTCGATCGCCTGCAGCGCGCTGGTATTCCAACCACCCAGGCCACAGTCTCGCGCGATATTGCTGAGCTCGGTCTGATCCGCGTTGCCGGACCCGAGGGCCACTACCTCAAGGGCAGCGACGGACTCGGTGCCGCCTCGTCGGCCGGCCGGGAGGATCGGCTGCGCCGCCTCTTGCGCGATCTACCGCTGACCGTCCGCCGTGGCCAGGGAATCGCGGTCCTGACGACGACGCCGGGCTCCGCCAGTTCCCTGGCGTCGGCGATCGACGGCGCCGGCTGGCCGGAGGTCGTCGGCACGGTGGCCGGCGATGACACGATCTTCGTCGCCCTCGGGCTTCAACCCCGCGCGTATGGCGGACTGGCACAGCGGCTGGCTCGCCTCGGCGCCTACGTGCAACCGGAGGACTGAATGGCCGAGAAAATCGTCCTCGCCTACTCGGGCGGCCTGGATACCACCGTCGCCGTCAAATGGCTGACCGAGAGCCGCGGCTTCGAGGTGATCGCGCTCACGATCGATCTTGGCAGCCAGCCCAACCTGCCGGCGATTCGCCAACGCGCACTGACTGCGGGCGCGACTCGCTCGTACGTCCTGGACGCCCGCAAGCCGTTCGTCGATCGCTTCTGCTGGCCGGCGCTCAAAGCCGGCGCACTCTACCAGGGTCAGTACCCATTGGCGACTGCCCTCGGCCGTCCGCTCATCGCCCAGCTGCTGGTCGAGGTGGCCAGGCGCGAAGGGGCGACCTGGGTGGCACATGGCTCGACGGGCAAAGGCAACGACCAGGTGCGCTTCGACATCGCGGTGGGCGCCCTGGATCCGAAGCTGCGCGTGCTGGCGCCGCTCCGAGACGGCATGTCGATGACCCGCGAGCAGGAGATCGTCTACGCCCGAAACCACGATCTCGAGATTGAAGTCAAGCCCGAGTCGCCGTACAGTATCGATGAGAATCTTTGGGGGCGGTCCATCGAAGCTGGCGTCCTGGAAGATGCACTCCTCATGCCCCCCGAGGAGGCCTTTTTCTGGACCTCTTCGGTGGACAACGCCCCCGCCAGTGCCCAGGTTCTCGAACTCGACTTCGAGCACGGAGTTCCCACAGCGCTTGACGGCCGCCCGCTCGACGGTGTTGCGCTGGTCAGCGAACTCAACCGTATCGGGGGGGAACACGGCGTTGGCCGGATCGATATGGTCGAGGACCGCTTCGTGGGCATCAAATCGCGCGAAGTCTACGAGGCGCCCGCGGCCGTGATCCTGCACCAGGCGCACCGCGCGCTGGAGGAACTCGTCCTCGACGCCGAGGCCGCCCGCTTCAAGGCGTACGTCGCTCAGGAATATGCCCGGCTGGTCTATCAGGGCAAATGGTTCACGGCGCACCGCCGCGATCTCGACAGCTATGTCGCCAGCACCCAGGCGATGGTGAAGGGCACCGTCAAGCTCAAGCTGCACAAGGGAAACGCCCAGGTGGCCGGCCGATCGTCACCGTTCTCGCTCTATCGCCCGGATCTGGCGACGTACTCAGCTGGCGATCAGTTCGATCACGAGGCCGCAGTCGGCTTCATCAAGCTGGTTGGCTTACCCGTCCGGACGCAAGCCGACGTCCAGGGGTCGGCGACCGAGCAGCCCTTACTGCAGGACGATCGCCATGTTGTTGAAGTCGGCCCAGGAGCTCTCGAAGGCGGCCTTGCCGAACCAGTACTGGCTGCCACTTCGCCAGGGATCGTTGACCCGAATCTGGGTCGCTGACACCCCGCTCAACGTGACAACGTGCTCGATGAGCGAGTAGTTGATTTTCTTACTTCCCGTATCCGGCCACGACGTCCAAACCCCGGTGTATCCAGCCGCGCGGGCGTTCTCCCAGCCCGTTTCAACCCAGACCATCACTGGATGTCCGGCCGCGACCGCCGCGTAGATCTCTGACGCTCGAAATCCTTCACGCCCGTAAGACTGGGTCGCCCCCGCTGCCTTGGCAACAGGGACCAGCGGGGGGTAATAAACACCATATCCTGTGGGAGCCAGGTCGGAGCCATCGATATTTCCCACGAAACTGACGTAGGGATCGCCCCATTGCAGGACCGTCTTGTGTCCGTTGACCGTGCCCATGACCGGCTGACGGGTGTCGGGCTTGGGCTGCATCGCGATCAGCTGATCCTGCGTGTAGTAATGGCCGAGCGCCGCCAGCGCCATCTGCAGGGCCGCCGTTTCACAGTCCAGGCCGTGGGTTTGGTAGTAGACCGGCATGGCGAAGGTGACCTCGCCGCCGGGAGTTGCCGCGGCGACCGTCGCCGTCGGCGTCGGTGACGACGTGGGCGTTGGCGCTGGGTTCTCGATGACAAAGAGTGGCGCCGGTGTGGGCCGGCTCGATGCCGGCTTGAGGGTGGGCGACGCCAGCACCGCCAGGGTACCCGCGACGAGCGCCACCAGCACCAGGGCCAGCAAAACGACGGTTCGCCTCATTTGCGGGGGGTTAGTCTATCTGACTTTGAAGCCGTGGAACAAGCTTGGTTTTAGACTCGAGAAATGGACAGAGAATCAGCTACAGAAGTTGGCGCCGAAGTCACAACCGCAAATCCGGTTGCGCAGGCAATGGCCGATGCCAACCCCACGCCGTGGAAGGAGGCACAAGACCGCCTGGAGAATCCGCAACAAGCGCAGACTTATTGGCTCTCCACCGTGAGGCCAGATGGCCGGCCGCACGTCATGCCCCTGATTGGTCTCTGGGTTGACGACGCTTTCTATTTCATCAGCGGCAAGAACACACGCAACGCAAGAAACCTCGCGCAGAATCCCCATTGCGTGATTAGTTGTGGCAGCCGAGTACTTCCGTCACTCGACATTGTCATTGAAGGTGAGGCGCGACCGGTCTCGTCGAGCGCTGAGCTGACGAGTGTGGCTGAACATTACCGGGCAAAAATGGGGTGGCCTCTGGAAGTCCGGGGCGGCGAACTGTTCGGCCCTAATGCCCCCACAGCGGGGCCTCAGCCGTACGCAGCTTTCAAGCTCTCGCCAACAACCGTTTACGGGCTGCCAGGTCTCGAGGGGATGGACAAGGCCGAAAGCGTCGGCAGCATTCACCCAACCCGCTGGCGCTTCGACGTTTCAGGTCTTCGGCCCTAGAAATGGCGTAAGGCCTGACCCCTGAGTGCTCAGCCGATATCAGGGTTCGGCAGCATGACGTCGCGGACGAGGACAGCGAGGTCGTCGCAGGCCGCGATGAACTGGCGCAGGGTGCGTATGGTCGGGCCGAACTTGTCGAACTCGTCGATGTTGATTCCCCCTTCGGTATAGGCCCGGCGGAAATCCGGAAAGTGGGCCTGTAATGAATCCACTATCTTGGGCTCGACTGGATCGGCGATCCGCGACTTAACCTCGACGTCGCTGGCATTGAAGCGCTTCTGCCAGCTATACGGCGGTGAGATCACGGCATCCGCGCCGATCAGTTCACTCCAGTGCATGTGGTTGCGGAAGGCGGCCGAAAGCAGCCGGATGCGGTAACCGCGTTCGCGGAAGATGCCGTAGGTCTTCTTGAAGACGGCCACCCCCGCCCACTCCAGGTAGCCGGGGTCGACGGAAATCCCCTCCTTCTCGAGCCGAACTTTCAGCCAGTCATCGAGGCGGCCGACCATGATGGTGCAGACCGGTCCCATGGAGGAAATGTCTTCGCCCTCGTGTTCCCGGCGTTGCAGGCCGCGTTCGACAGCCTCAGCGACGGCGAGGCACTGCGGGAGTGAGAAGCAAACCGTGGCATTGATCGAGATGCCGCGAAAAGTTGCCTCTTCGATTGCCGGGATGCCCGCCCGCGTCACTGGGATCTTCACGATCATGTTTGGCGCGAGTTCATTGAAAGACGCGGCCTGCTCTAGGATCCGCCCGGTGTTCCGATAAAAGCGGGGATCCGTCTGGATTGAGAGCCGGCCATTCCGTCCGTGCTCCGACACAAAGATTGGTTCGAGCAGCTCGGCCGCCTTGATGGACAGCTCTTCGATCAGCCGCCAGCCAATTTCATCTTCAGTTGCGGTCGGCCGTTCACGCAGCAGACTCTGAATCCGCGGGCGCCAGCTCTCGAGGTCTTTCTTGAGGATGGTTACGGCGATCACCGGGTTGCAGGTGGCCCCGACGGCTCCCTGTTCGATGGAATAGGTCAGTTCTTCCACCGAAGCAGAGTCATTCCACAGCTTGGTTGGCGTGGTCTGCGTCATCTGCTGCAGCGGAGTTTTCGGCGTTACGGACACTCGTGGAACAGCCATGCCGGCCTCTGTGTGGAGATTAAGATTACCTCACGCTGCGTGACGATCACGCGCGATTGGAGGAGGACGTGGCGCAACCGAAGGAAGAAATTCTCGGTCAGTTCCTGGGCAATGAACAGTTCCCGGTCACGTGGGACTCGGAGGCTGAGAAGCAGCTCTTCTGGGTCTTCGACGACCTGCACTGCCCCCATCCACTGAGCCCGATGTTCGCCGACATCGGCGGCTGGTGGCTGACCTGTGATCACATGTTCCGTCGGTTTGGCACGCCCTTCGCCTGCGACTGGCTAGCCAAGCCAGTGAACGGATATCTCTACACCGCGATCATCCCTGCCGATTCCGAGTTCAATGTGGAGGACAGCGAGTATGGAGCTCGCTATGCGGCACGCGTCCCTCGTGATCCGAGCTACGCGGCGAAGATCGGTGGCTATGCCGATGCCGTCCTGCCCATCTATGGCCAGCACTTCGCCGGCTGGTGGCGAGATCGTCTCGTTCCCGAGATGCTTCGGAACTTCGCCTATATCGAGGGCCAGCTCGATCACGCCGATCAGCTGAGCCTGATGCAGCTCGCCGTCCTCCTCGAGGACGCCATCGACATGCACGACCGCCACTGGAAGATCCACTGGATGCTCAACTTCTCCCAGTTCTCGGCCACCCTCAACCTGCGGGCGGCCATGGAGAAGGCGCGCGGCAAGGTGGACGACGTCTTGCTCGGCCGGCTGCAGAATTCGGCGAGTGACCGCAACTGGGACTCCATCAAGGCGCTGTGGCAATTGAAAGAAGAGGCGAAAGCCGATCCCGAGCTGGCGACCGCCTTCAAGGGCGAAACAGCCGCGGACATCCTTGAGGCCCTCGAAGGCACGGATAGAGGCAATCGATTTCTCGTCGAAGGAATCGTCCCCTATCAACGCGAATACGGCTACCACTCTGTCTGGAGTCACGAATTCATTTTTCCGACCGTTCGCGAGCAGGTCGAGCCGGTCATCGAGTTGGTCCGTGGTTACATCGAGACGGACTACGACTATCCCAAGACGATCGCCGCCGTAAAAGCCGATATCGACGCCGCCACGCAGGAGCTGCTCCAGGGCCTGAGCGGCAAGGCGCGCGACGAGCTGGCACGGGTCAATGCCATCAACCTGCAGATGGCGCCCCTCACGCCCGATCACCACTTCTATATCGACCAGGGAGCGAATGCCCACCTGCGCCTGGTGCTGATCGCCATCGGCCACAAACTCGTCGAAATGGGCCGCCTCGAGCAGGCCGACGACGTGCTCTTTCTTCGCTACAACGAGCTCCGCACCTTCATGGGTGATCCCACCGCGATCGACGCCCAGGACATCGTGGCGCGCCGCCGCCAGGAGCGGACTGCGGCCTACCGCTTCCATCCCCCCGATTGGATCGGGACCGTCACGCCATCGCAGCTGGCGGTGCCCTACTGGGGCAACTGGGGATTTCCCGACAAGTTCTATCGCAAGCCGTCGACCGTCGCGGGACAGATCAACGGCGTCGCCGGCTCGCCAGGCATCGTCGAGGGCGTTGCCCGCGTGATTCTCACCGCTACGCAGTTCGATGAGGTGCGACAGGGCGACATCGTCGTTTGCCAGATGACGAACCCGGCCTGGGTGGTGCTCTTCACCAAGATGGTCGGCCTGGTCACCGACGCGGGTGGGTTGACTTCTCATCCAGCTGTCCTGTCGCGCGAGTTTGGCATCCCGGCCGTGGTCGGCACCTCGACCGCCACGCGTCAGATCAAGACCGGCGACCGAATCCGCGTCGATGGCTCGACCGGCATGGTCGAGATCCTGCGGGCGGGCGCGCAGGCCACCGACCGCGTTGGATCGGATGCGCTATCAGCCGCGAGACCACAGGTATCGCCCTCACCCTCCCGGCGAAGTTAGGATGGCGGCCACCCTTCTTACGGAGGAATTCGTCGTCGGACCCGCACGCCTGCGGGTCGATTACCTGGGCGGAGAGCCGCGCGACCGGATCCTCGAGGATCTGAACTTCCTCAACTACCGGTTGGCCGATGTCGATCCATCCTCGGAAGTGACCCTGAATCAGCCGGACATCATCTGGAACCCGAGCGCCCACAGGTCGGTCGCCTACGATGGCCACGCAGTCACCTTCAATGGCCCCTGGCCGGCCGGTCCCCTCCAAAAGGTCGCCGTGGCGATGCTCGCCCTGCGGCTCGAGGCGCTTGGCCTTCATCCCTTCCATGCATCGGCGGTCCGCTATCGAGATAGGACCATCCTGTTCCTTGGTGGCGAATCGAACCACGGCAAGAGCATGGGCCAGATCGAGGCCTGCCGCCGGGGCGGACTTCTGGTCTCGACCGAGACGACCATCGTCGACGAAGCCGGTCGGGCGGTGATGGGCTCCAAGGACGTCTATTTGAAGAAGCGTGCCGAGGGGACTGAGCGGGCCGATAAAGCCGCGCCGGCCGGAGGCGTCGAGAAATTCTTCGGTGGCTTGCCGGCCTGGGAGATCTATTCCAACCCAAGCGTCGTCGACATCGTCATCGTGCCCGCCATCGATGGCAATTTCGAACCGAGCGTCAACCCGATGATCCCCTTCGAGCGGCAGTTTCAGACGCTGCACTCGTTGCAGAACTACTTCCTGCTCAACGAGCTGCTGGCGCCGGAATGGCCGATGCCCATCGTCGACACCGAGGCTCGGCGGCGCCAGCGGGCCGCCTTCGTCGCGCGCTTCTGTGAGCGGCCCTACTACTTCATCCGGGCCGCCACGCCGCAGGTCCTGATGGACGAGGTCGACAAAGTCCTCTAACCGCGGATGCATCCCTTCGCCTATACCCGGCCACAGACTCTGGCCCAAATGCTCGCGCTGCTGGGGGAGCGCGGTAGCGAGACCGCCGTGCTGGCGGGTGGAACCGATCTCGTGGTCGATCTCCGAAACCGGACGCAGATGCCGGCGATGGTGATCGATGTCAAGCGTGTCGCGGAGCTGCCGCCCACCATCACCGAAATCGACGGTCGCATCCGGATCAGTGCGACGGCGGTGATGACGGACATCGAGGGTGACGACCGGATTCGCTCTCGATTTCGGGCGCTGGCCGAGGCGGCGGCCACCGTGGGATCGATCGCGATCCGCAATCGAGCCACCCTGGCGGGAAACATCTGCCGGGCCTCGCCCGCTGCGGACACGCCTCCAGCGCTCCTCGTCTACGGAGCTGATGTCAACCTTGCTGCCGCGGGTGGCACTCGCCGCGTTCCGCTCGACCAGTTCATCATGGGGCCGCGGAGGACGGCACTCGGTCCTGGCGAGGTTGTCACCTCGATCGACCTCCCAACACCGAACGAGCCGCAGGGCACTTCGTTCGCCCGCGTCACCCGGCGGCGCGGCGTGGACCTCGCCACCGTCAACCTGTGTTGCATGGTCACGGCCGCCGGACGAGCCCACTTCGCCTATGGCGCCGTGGGTCCGCGGCCATTTCTTGTCACCGATGAGAGCGGGACGCTCGCGGATCCGGATGCGGGCGACAATGCGAAAGACCAGGTCCTGCGCCAGCTGCTGACGAAGGCGAGTCCGATCTCCGACGTCCGGGGGAGCCGCGACTACCGGCTGGCTATGCTCCTGGTCATGAGCCGGCGCACTCTCAGGACTGCGATCCAACGGTTCGCCGGCAATCGTCGATGATCCATCTCACCGTGAACGGCGCGAGCCATGCGTTCGACGTCCCCGCCACCACGACACTGCTCGATCTTCTTCGCGACCATCTGCACCTCACCGGCACCAAGGAATGCTGCGACGTCGGCGAGTGTGGGGCGTGCACCGTCCTGGTCGGCGATCGCTCGGTCAATTCCTGCCTGGTGCTCGCCGCCGAGGCCGACGGCGCGGCGGTCACGACTATCGAGGGTCTGACGATGGCCGGCCGGCTGAGCCCGCTACAGGACGCCTTTTTGGCAGCGGGCGCGGTGCAGTGCGGCTTTTGCATCCCTGGCCAGGTGATGGCGGCGCATCACCTTCTCCGTCGCAACCCACACCCAACGATGGCGGATATCCGAGAGGCGCTTTCGGGAAACCTGTGCCGCTGTGGCGGCTACGAGCAGATCTGTGAGGCGGTCATGCAGGCAAGCCAGGCTGACCGGTGAGTGGCCTCATCGGCGTTT
This sequence comes from uncultured Actinomycetes bacterium, assembly GCA_964601135.1. Taxonomy (GTDB): domain Bacteria; phylum Chloroflexota; class Dormibacteria; order CF-121; family CF-121; genus CF-13. The sequence continues at coordinate 20,635 of CAZRMD010000012.1, forward strand.
CGGAGCGTCGCCTGGGAGGACAGGCGCGCGTCACGGGTGAACAGAAGTTTGTGGCCGACCTGCAGCTCGAGAACATGCTCCATGTGAAGCTCGTGCGCCTGGACTGCGCCCGCGCGCGCATCCGCTTCATCGACACCGGAGCGGCCAAATCGGTTGATGGCGTTCGCTGCATCCTCACCGCCGAGGACGTGCCAAAGCCGATGCCGCGCTATGGACCCGTCTACGAGGACCGGCCCCTCCTGGCGGTCGGCGAGACCAAGTATCACGGACAACCGGTGGCTGCCGTCGTCGCCGAGAGCAAAGACGTCGCGGAGGCGGCGGCCGCGATGGTGCGGGTGGACTACGAGGAGTTGCCCGGAGTCTTCACCGTTGCCCAGGCCCTAGATCCGTCGTCGCCGCTGGTTCAGGATCCCGAATTGCGACCTGGCGAGCAATTGAGCGGCAGCAACACTCTGCGGGTCTGGCATTACGGCTGGGGCGATGTCGATCAGGCGCGTGCCGATGCGGTAATTGAGAACCTCTACAGCTTTCCGATGGTTACGCATTTCGCCATCGAGCCGCATGGTTTCATCGCTGCACCAGAGGGCAAGGGTGTTGCGCTTTGGACGCCAACCCAGAACCCATTTCAGATGCAGCGCATCATCGCCCGGGTCCTGAAGCTGCCACTGTCGAGCGTCCGTGTCATCGCCCCAGACTCGGGCGGCGCCTTCGGCGGCAAGCAGCATCCAAAATACGAGCCGCTGGTCGCATTTCTCGCACTTCGAATCGGACAACCAGTCCGGCTAGTGTTGTCGCTCGAGGAGACCTTCCAGGAGGTGCGGCGCACGTCCTGCGAGATCCGGTCGCGGACGGGCTTCACACGCGATGGCACCATCGTGTTCTGCGACATCGAGAGCAACTTCCTGATGGGGGCCTACGCCGACATCGCGGAGCGCGTCATCGCCAAGAGCAACTACCTTGCCTGCGGTCCATACCGGGTGCCGAACGCGCGCATGATCGTGCGAGCGCTCTTCTCGCACACCACGCCCAGCACAGCATTTCGCGGCTTTGGGACGCCTCAGGTGTCCTGGGCGCACGAGTCCCAGATGGACGCAGCAGCCCGGCAGCTCGGGCTGGACCGGGTGGAAATTCGGCTGCGGAACCTCGCGCGCAAGGGGGAGACCTTTGTGCCGCATGACACGCCGGCCGATGGGGACTGGGCCGAATCGGTTCGCAAGGCGGCCGACGCCATCGGCTGGAAGACGCCGCTCGCCCCCGATCGCGGCCGCGGACTGGCGGTCGCCATCAAGGCGTCGGCGACCACCGGCGCGTCCTATGCGATCGTCCGGCTGCACTGGGACGCGAGCGCGACCGTACTTGCCGGCACATCCGACATGGGGCAGGGCGCGCGCACCGTCCTGGCGCAGATCGCGGCCAACGAACTTGGAATTCCCATCGATTGGGTTCGCATCGTCATGGGGGACACGTCCGTGGTGCCGTTCGATTTGCAGACCTCGGCCAGCCGCTCGACCGTGTTCATGGGCCAGGCCGTCCGCTGTGCGTGCCAGGACATCAAGGCTCAGCTCAAAGACATGGCCGCCGACCGGGCGAAGGGCGAGGACCTGCGCGCCATTCTGGAGGCCCGGTTCGGGCTCGTGCGGGGAGAGGTGATCGGAGTCGGCTCGATGCGGAGCGAGCACCACGAAGAGCATCCGTTGGGTGGCAGTGCGTCCTTCTACGAGTTCAGCTGCACCGCATCAGAGGTCGAGGTTGACCAGGAGACGGGCAACATCCTGCTCGTCAACCACGTCACGGTCGCCGATGTCGGCAAGGCGCTCAACCCGCAGCAGGTGGAGATGCAGGATGAGGGTGCGGCGGTGATGGGCCTCGGCCACACCCTGATGGAGCACATCATCCTCGACGAGCGTGGCCGGATCCAGAACCTGGGTGCGCTCGACTACCGAATTCCAACCAGCAAAGACCTTCCCTTAAAGATGAGCTCGCTGATCGTCGAGAACGGCGATGGGCCGGGGCCCTATGGCGCCAAGGGCGCGGGTGAGGGCGGGCTGATGCCCACGGCCCCGGCGATCGCCTCAGCAGTGGCGGAGGCGACCGGCGTCGTGATCCACGACTTGCCGCTCACGCCGGAGCGTGTGTGGAGTGAACTCACCAGAGCTCGCCGTGTCTAAAGTCGCAAATCAGATCCGCGGCAAGGTCTAGCGCGCCCGAAACCGGGAGGACGAAGATCCCGTCGTCGTCATCCGGCGTCCGGATCATGCCTTCGGGCGTAAGCGCGAATGTACGTCCGGCCGATCGCTGCCAGCCCCGCGCGACATAGAAAGGAACTCCCTCATCACTCGCGCCGAGTCCGCCAAGCTCATAGGCCGCCCTGATCACGCGTTCAAGCTCCGCCATCACCGTCCCACCGAAGCCCTGTCGGTGATGGTCCCTCCGCACCGCGACGCCCTCGACATAGCCGGTGCGCAGCGCCCGGCCCTTGTAGATGATCCGGCGCTGAATTACAGATCCGTGCGCAATAATTCCGTCGCCTTCCCAGATGATGGCATGGATTCCGCCGAGGCAATGCTCCCAGTCTTCGTCGGTGGCGTCGCCAAAGGCCTCGAAGATGAGCCCACGGGCCGCTGCCAGCTCCTGGCGGCTCAGGTCAGCGGTGTGTGCGACGTGCAACCGTGAATGATTCGTCAATGCGCGCATCCATTGTCTCCTGTGTGATGACGCGAGGCCGCGATGCCATACTGATCGACTGCAGGAGACGCGAGATGACAAAGGCAAGGGACGCCGTGGCGGACAGCATCGTTCGAGTCCTGGCCATCAAGGGTTCCGCTCCCCTCGACGCACTTGGCTCCGCGCTCCTTTCAGATCCTACCGAGGTAAAGCCCGTCGTCGATCAACTCGTTCGCAGTGGCCAGGCGGAGCGCGTGTCCGGCGCAATCAGGCTTACCAAAGAGGGCAAGACCAGGGGCCGCAAGCTGTTTGCCGAAGACCGCGACCAGTGGGGAGTAAAGAATGCCACCGCCGCCCTCGAGGCCTTTCACGAGCTGGACCAGCGCATGAAAGAGACGATCACCGCCTGGCAGCTCCGGGATCTGGGCGGCACGCATGTGCCGAACGACCACACGGATCGGATCTACGACGCCAGGGTGATGGCCAGGCTGGCCGACCTGCACCGCGACACCACTGCCTGGGTGAACTCTCTGACGGGCGCCCCCACCAGCGTCCGTGGCTACGTCAGCCGCCTGCAGAAGGCCCTTCAGTCCGCGCGCTCCGACCCGCGATTCATGGCCTCGCCACTGGTCGACAGCTATCACGGCGTCTGGTTCGAGTTCCATGAAACTCTGATCCAGCTCGCGGGGCGCAAACGCGCCCAGGAAAGCGCAGCCGGTCGCGCCTAACGGGGGGCGGCGGCAGCCGCCGGCTGCCGATTGACTGCCTTTGCCCCGGCAGTCAGCTTGTCGTAGAGCGACGCCGCGTTCTTAGTCTGGATGTGGTTCATCATGTAGCCCTGGCCGATGTCGACCGGGTAGCGGTCGGCGAAGTTGACACGGGCGATGGTCTCATCGCGTGTCCATCCCTTGGCGATCGCATCCGCCACCGCGGTGGTCCAGTCGAGCAACACCGATCGCTGGGTGTCGAGATATTTCGTCGTCGTCACCGGCCCGTGCCCGGGAACCAGGTGATCAACATCGAGCGCGCGGATCCGCTCCAGGGCGTCTAGCCACTGGGGAACGTCCGAAGTCATGAGCCAGGTCTGGCAATCGTTGAAGACCGTGTCGCCGGTAAACACTACACGCTCCTCGGGCACGTAAACGGCGACCTGGCCTGGGGTGTGGCCGGGCGTATGCAGGAGCTGAAACGTGTGATTCCCGACCCGAAGTGTCAGGTCGCCGGTGAACACGATGGTGCCCTTGTTCGGATGGCGCTCGTACGTCTCGCGGTCGGGAAAGATCGCCTCACCCTCGGGGTCGTCGGTGGGGATTGCTTCCTTGGCGTAGGCGAATGGATCGAGATCCGGGAAGGCGACCATGAAACGGTCGTAGACACCCTGGTGGTGAACGACCCGGCCGGCACCCTTGAAGTAGTAGTTGCCGAAGATGTGGTCGACGTGATGCTCGGTGTTGATCACGTATCGGATTGGGCCTCGCGATTCGGCCAGCTTCCGCATCGCGACGGCCTTGGTAGGGAGCTGTGGCGTATCGATGACCACCACGCCGTCGGATGTCATGACGAAGCTGGGGTTGCATCCCCGCAACTTCGTTTCCGTGAAGACGTTGGCGGTGATCTGTTCCATGATTGGCGTAGGGCTATTGGGTGGCGGTCAGTCCGCCGTCGATGGCGAGGATTTGGCCGGTCACGTACGCCGATGCCTCCGAGCAGAAGAATAGCGTCGGGCCGATCAGGTCCTGCGTTCCCCCGATGCGGTGCAGGGGAATCCGATCCTCGAGCCGCTGTTTGAAGGCCTTGTCCGCCAGCAGACTGGCGACCTGGGGCGTATCGACAAAGGTCGGCGCGATGGCGTTGACCGTGATCCGGTGCTTGGCCCATTCCGTCGCCCACTGCCGGGTCAGCGAGTTGACGGCACCCTTGGCCGCCACGTAAGCCGAGTACCCAGCGTTGATCCCGAGCTGACCCCGCACCGACGAGATATTGAGCACCCGTCCACCCCGTCCTCCGGCGATCATCGCTCGGACCGCGGCCTGGGTTGCCAACACCGTGCTCTTCAGGTTCAGGTCGAATATCCAGTCCCAATCCTCCTCGGGGTAGTCCTCGGCGGGGTGCAGGGCGTTGCCCGCGCCGCCACCGACGGCGTTGATGATGATGTCGAGCCTCCCAAACCGCTGGATGATGTCGGCGACGACGCGTTGGCACTCTCCTCGCTGCGTCACGTCGGCGGCGATGGCGAGGGCTGTGGCTCCGGCTGCGTTGGCCCTGTCCGCAGCCGCCTGGGCGTGCTCCTTGTTTCGACTGGCGATAACAATCGATGCGCCGGCCGCTCCAAGGGCTTCGGCGAGCGCCGACCCGATGCCGCCACCGCCTCCGGGGATGAGGGCGACGCGCTCCTTGAGGCTGAAGAGCTTGCTGATCATGGGCACTGCCGGCTAGGTTATCGCGGAACCCGATCGGCGAGCTTCAAGCCTTTGAATTCTTCGACCTGGCCGCGGATCGCGCGCTCGGTGGGCAGCCGCTCGATGCTGGAGGCGCCGAAGAAGCCAGCCACGCCCGGTAGCCTCGCCAGTCCGTCGGCCACCGCGGCTGGCTCGTCGAATGGACCTCCATGACAGAGAATGAGGATGTCGCGGCGCGTCTCGTGCCCGGCCCGGGCAATCACTCGGACACGCTCGACGGCCTCGTCAAGGCTGAGCGCGACGCCGGCGCCGATGCTGCCGGCGGTAGTGAGGCCGACATGCGCGACCAGGATGTCGGCACCTGCCTGTGCCATGTCGATCGCCTGTTCGGCGTCAAAGACGTAGGGCGCCGTGAAAAGGCCCAGCTCGTGAGCCAGGCGGATCATGTGGACTTCTTTGTCGTATCCCATCCCGGTGGCTTCGAGGTTGGCCCGAAACGTGCCATCGATGAGCCCGACGGTCGGAAAGTTCTGGACACCGGAGAATCCAAGTTCTGCCAACTGGTTGAGGAAGACCCGCATCAAGCGGAACGGGTCAGTCCCGTTCACACCCGCGAGCACTGGTGTGTTCGCGACCACGGGCAAGACCTCGGCGGCCATCTCGACGACGATGGCATTGGCGTCGCCATAGGCCATCATGCCCGCCAGGGAGCCGCGCCCGGCCATCCGGTAGCGGCCAGAGTTATAGATGATGATCAGGTCGGCGCCGCCCGCCTCGGCGAACTTCGCCGAGATGCCGGTGCCCGCCCCGCAGCCGACGATCGGCTTGCCCGCCTCCAGCTGTCTGAGTAGGCGCTCCAGGATTTCATCACGTCCGAGCGCCATCGCGATCGCTACCTGGCCTGAATCTCCGTCCCCCTTGTGGGGAGGGTCCGGGAGGAGGTCATCATGCTCATGAGCGTATCCGCCGCGAGGTCGGCAAACTTCGGGTCGTTGATGTTGGCGTCAACCTCGATGAATGGAATCAACGGCTTCAGCTGCGCACGGACAGCCAAGTAGCAGGCCTGGTCCGCTTCGGGATCCCAGAACTCCCCGCCCGGACTGTCGAGCATCGAAAACCCTGAACGCGGCCACAGCATCGCGATCGCGCCTTTTGCCGCGTTGGCTGCTCGCGCGAGCATCTCCCCGATCTGGGCGTTCTCGGCCGCGTTCGTCCGCAGCAGCGTGACGTTGGGGTTCCACTGGTACAGCCGCCGTCCCTGATAGCGCTCAGGCACGCTATCCGGCGCACCGAAGTTCGCCATGTCGACGCAACCGGGTGCGAACACGACTGGCAGGCCGGCCTCGGGCGCGACGTGACCGCGGTTCGGTCCCGCGCTCATCACCCCGCCGCACACCTCGTCGGCCAGCTCGGTGGTGGTCAGGTCGAGCACGGCCTGGACCTGGCCGTCTCTCACCAGATCCTCCATCGTCCGTCCGCCGACCCCGGTGGCGTGGAAGACCAGCACCTCGAATCCCGCCGACTCGAGCCGGCTCCGGGCTCGGTCCACGGCGGCGGTCGTGTTGCCAAACATGGTCGCGGCGACCAGGGGTCGGCCGACAGATTCCATTGGCCGGGCCGCGGCCACCATCCCGGCGATCGCGCCGGCCGCGTTGACATAAATCTGGCGGCTGATGCGGTTCAAGCCGGCGACGTCGAGCACCGAAGGCATGAACGTGATGTCTTTGGTCCCCGCGTAGGGCGAAACGTCGCCTGCGGCCACGGTCGAGACCATCAACTTCGGGACGCCGACCGGCAGCGCCCTCATCGCTGCAGTGGCAATCGATGTCCCGCCGCTGCCGCCCATCCCAAGGATTCCGGCCAGCCTGCCCTCCTGATAGAGCCGCCGAACGACGATCGTCAACCCGGTCGCCATTGTTGCCATTGCCTCGTCCTTATGAGGTCCGGAGCGGAGCCGCGCGAGGTCTCCTCCGCCCAACGTCGCCACCTCGGCCCGACCGATGTCGGGCTTGAAGGCGGGCTCCCCGAGGACACCGAAATCGACGGTGAGAACCTGCAAACCGGTAGCCTGGATGCGTTCCCGGACAAACGCGAACTCGGCGCCCTTCGTGTCCAGCGCCCCGACCAGCACGACGGTTTTTGTCACGGCAGGAGTGTTGTTCCCGGTTGACGACCCCTCTCGCTGATTGCATAATCCTCGCAGAATTCGGCCCAGCACCTGGTAGCCGTCCGAATCGCGGCCGGCGCTTGTGAGCGAGGATCCGACTAAGGAGGAAGGCATCTATGACTGTCGTGCATTCGGGACGTCGGGGGGTCGCCTGGGCAGTGGTCGTGGGGCTGGGACTGCTGGGCGCCGCGTGTGGAACGTCGACTTCGACGGGGACAAGCCAGGCGATCAAGATAGGAATCATGACCACCTGCGGTGGGCCGTTCGCGGCCTTCGAGCAGGAGTCGTTCTCAGGCGCCAAATATGCGCTCATCCAGAACGCTGGCGGCAAAGCCGACGGCACCCAGCCGCAAAGCGGCGTCTCCGGAGCGTCAGTTTCCGGGCATCCGATCCAGATCTCATTCGGCTGCACCGACGCTTCGCCGGACAAGGCCCTGGCTGAAGCGCGCCGCCTTGTTCAGAACGTGGGGGTCGATATCTTGCTCGGCCCGCTGTCGGGAGACGAGGGCATTGCGCTGGCGAATTATGCCAAGCAGGTACCGAACAAGACGTTCGTCAACGGGACCTCGGGCGCCCAGCAGACCACGTTGAGCGTGAAGGCGCCCAACTTCTTCCGGTTCGGTGGGGATGGCGCCCAGTGGATGGCGGGGCTCGGAAAGTACGCCGCCAACACCCTCAAATGGAAGAACGTTGCCATCCTTGGAGAGGACTACTCCTATCCATGGACCCAGGCTGCGGGGTTCATTGGCGAGTTCTGCCCAGCCGGCGGAAAGATCACCAAGCGTATTTGGATTCCACTCGGCACCACTGACTGGGCCTCCGCGGTGGCGCAGTTGCCCAGCAACATCGATGGGTTCCTGTTGCTGACCGGTGGCACCGACACCGTTGCGGTGGAAAAGGAGTACTCCAACCGCGGTGGCAATCTCAAGACCCACATGCTCGGCGGCTCCTCGGTGATGGATCCGACGTCCTTCACGGTTGGAAAGCCTCTCGACGGCCTTGCTGGCGGGTCACCGGTTCCCCTGGGTTCGACCGATTAGTCGTGGACCAGCTACGTCAATGGCCTCGAAGGCGTCTATTCGGCAAACCCCAAGGGCAGCCTGGAGGGGATCCTCTTTACCGCCCTCTACTACAACGGTATGAACTCGATC
>CAZRMD010000013.1:0-28622 GCA_964601135.1 uncultured Actinomycetes bacterium
CGACCTCAACGAGCGCCGCGTCTTCCACGATTCCAGCGAAGTGTTGCTGACGCACACGGAGTTCGATTTGCTCGCCTTCCTGGCATCGAATGCCGGCAAGGTGCTCTCGCGAGAGAAGATCCTCAACCACGTGTGGGGTTATGAGTATCCAATCGAGACTCGGGTGATCGACGTCCATATCCGCAATCTGCGCCGAAAGATCGAGCAGGATCCCTCGCATCCCTTCTTCATCCTGGCGGTGCCAGGAATCGGCTACCGCTTCACCAGCGCCGGCAAGCTGGTCTGAGTCGCGCTACGCTGCCTTCGAGCGCGGCTCGGGCAGCCGACCTTGCAGCAAGCGAAAAACGTCTTTGATGGCTCGCGGATGGCGCAGCAGCGCGAAGATGGTGATCACGAGCCACGGACCCAGTAGCCCGAAGATGACCGGAGAAACCCGTTGAGCCGGTGTTGAGAAGATCGCCGGGCTGTCGCTGGACTCGATCCAACGTCCATCGCTCGACTGCACCGCAGTGATCTGTCCGCCATAACGCTTCACCGTCAGCCGGCCGGACCCGTCCCCGTAGGACGCGGACGCGCGAAGCAATAGACGGGGATGTACACAATATGCCAGCCATCGGCAAGTGCAACGGTCAGCTGATCGGTGTGGCCGCACCTGGCCTGGCTCTGGGAGAGCGAGTGCAGCTGTCCCGCTTCGATGGTGTAACAGGGGACGACCCTGTCGGTGACGCAGGGCGCAGCGTTGCGCTACTGGGCGGCGGCTGGCGTAAGCGTGCCCTGGCTCTGGATCAGCCACCAGCCCGACAGGACGACGCCGATAGGCGGAATGAGGGCGACCAACGCGACTGCCAGCCCGATGGCTCGCAGGGTCCAGGGTCGTGCCGGGTGGACTCGGGAAGTCTGCTGTTCGGTTAAACGGTCTCCCGGCATCATTTGTAGGCCTATCCAGGCCAACGTCGTAAAGCCGGGCTCCCTGCGGCGTCAGGACGCGGCGGCGCCGGCGGCGGGACGAAGCTCGCGGTACAGGGCGAGCAGGCGATCGAGGTTGTCGGAGAGGCTGTAGCGTTCCACAGCACGGGCACGGGCCCGCCGGCCGAGCTCGGTACGAAATTCGGGGAAATCGAGCAGCGTCCGAAGTGCCAGTCGCAGCTGGCCGTCGAGGTCTTTGGGATCGACCAGCATGCCGGCGCCGCGCAAGGCGTCACCATCGGAGCCGACGTCGGTCGCGACCGGGGCCACCCCACAGGCCATGGCTTCCAGCAGCGACAGCGACAGCCCTTCGACCAGCGATGGCAAGACGAAGATGTCCATCGCCTGGAGCATGGCGATCCGTGTGACCTCCTCGAGGACCGGCCCAGTGAAAATCACGCGGGCACTTCCGTAGCGGCGTTCCAGGCGACGCCGCTCGCTGCCGCCGCCGATGACGACCAACTTGACATCGTCTGACGCGTCGACATCCTGGAAGGCGCGCACCAGGACGTCGACATTTTTCTCCGGGTCGACCCGCCCGAGGTAGCCGACCAGCGTGCCGGCCTCGACGCTGTCTTTGAAATCGGACGCTCCCGGCACGTACTTCTCGGTGTCGACGCCGTTCGGAATCACCACGACGTTGACCGCCGGGACGCCGTAATGCTCCAGCAGGCTCTTCTGCTGTTCCGAGAAGATGACCACCCGGTCGAAGCTGGCCAGCGATTGCGCGTACAGTCGGTAGAGCGCCGTGCTGATCCCCTGCCAGAGCGAAAAGCGGGAATCATAGGGGACGTGGAACGTTGCGACCACCGGCACGCCGAGCTCGTGACAGAGCTCTGGTAAGCCGAAGTCGATCAGGGTCGAAAAGCTCAGCGACACATGTACCAGCTCGACACGCTCGCGCCGGAGCAGCTCGGTGATCAAGCGCTTGGTCCGCGGCGACGAGATCGTGTACCGATGGCTGCCGGTCAACGAGCGAAGGGTGAGGCTGTCGTCGGTGGCGGCCGCCAGAGCGCCGTGATGGACGAAGAACACCTTCACGCCGCGGGCCCGAAGTCCTGCAACCGTTTCGCGCGAATAGGTGAGCAAGCCATCGCCGGCGCGACCGCTTTGGTGACCGAGCCATGCGACCCGCAGGGGCTCGTTCATCCGTACTCTCCCTCCCCCTTGTGGGGAGGATCAGGGAGGGGGTGGAGTGCACCGAGCAGCTCGAGAAGAAACGGTCGGTTCTCGAGCTCGGGGTGGGGAATGCGAAGGCCAGGCTCATCGATGGTCCGGTTGTCGTACCGAAGGATGTCGATGTCGATCTCGCGCGGTCCCCAGCGCTCCCGCCGCTGCCTCCCAAGCTGCTGTTCGATGCTTTTGATGCGCTCCAGCAGCGCGCGTGGTTCGAGTGTCGTGTCGACTTCGACCACCTGGTTGAGAAACCGAGGCTGATCCGTGATGCCCACCGGTTCCGTCTCGGCCACCCGCGACTCGCCGACCACTGTGATACCGGACTTCTCCAGTGCCTCGCGGGCGGCAGCGAGATAGGCGTCCCGGTCGCCGAGATTAGATCCCAAGGCCAGGACCACGCGCGTCACGAACGCCTCAAACGCTCGCCTGGCACTGAAGCGCCGCTCGCGTGGGCCGGCGGGCCCGGGCGCACGATGGCATCGGTCATCCGTGCCACGCGGACCATCTGCTTGACGTCGTGCACGCGCACGATATCCGCGCCTCCGGCAATCCCCAGCGCGACGGCGGCGGCCGTTCCCTCGAGTCGCTCGTCAACCGGCAGGTCGAGCGTCTTGCCGATGAACGATTTGCGTGACGGACCGATCAGCACCGGGTAGCCGAGCTCGCGCAGCTCGGGCAAGCGGCGGATGATCTCGAGGTTTTCCTGGCGTGTTTTTCCGAAACCAATGCCGGGGTCGAGGATGATGTGAGCGTCGGGAATTGACGCGTCGTAGGCTCTGCGGATGGCGCTGCCAAACCAGCCCGCGATATCGAGGACGACGTCGTCATAGATGCCATCCGGCTTGTTGTGCATCAGGACGACGGGGACGTCGTGGTTCGCAACCGTCTGGCCCATGGCCGGGTCACGGCCTAATGCCCAAACATCGTTCACCATAGCGGCGCCGGCCGCGAGCGCGCGATCGGCGACGGCCGCCTTATAGGTATCGATCGACAACGGGACCTCGACGGCCGCGGCGACCGCCTCGACCACCGGAATCACGCGCGCCAGTTCGTCGGTTTGTGCCAGGCCGGGCCCGGACCAGGTTTCCGGCCGGGTCGACTCGCCGCCGATGTCGATCAGGTCCGCGCCATCCTGCTCCATCTGCCGGGCTTGTGCCACGGCGGCCTCCACGTCCAGCAGGCCATCGCCTGAGAACGAGTCGGGGGTCACGTTGACGATGCCCATCACGTAGGTGCGCGATCCCCAACGGAAGTCGCGCCCGCCGATGCGCGTCACTCGCATCGTGGCGGCCATCGGCCTGAGCGTAGCATCATGTCCTCTGCGTGACTGCCATCAAGCTAAGCCGCCTCCTCGACGGGGTTCGCGTCGTCGAGTCGCCACCGTCGGACCCCGAGGTCACCGGCATCTGCTACGACTCACGGCGCCTGAAAGCCGGCGATTGCTTCGTTGCCATACCTGGCACCCATACCGATGGGCATCGTTACGTCGAAACCGCCCTGCGCGACGGTGCGGTCGCCGCCGTGGTGGAACGTCGGGTGGGGACCGCCTGGCCGCAGGTCGTGGTGGACGACTCGCGTCGCGCGCTGGCACTGATGGCCAGCACCTTTTACGACCATCCCAGCCGCGGCATGACCGTCATCGGCGTGACCGGCACCGACGGCAAGACCACGGTCACCACCATGATCCAGCAGATGCTGCTCCATACTGGCCAGGCTGCCGGGTCGATGAGCACCGTCGAGATCCGGCTTGGCGAGAACGTCGATCTCAATGACTCGAGACAGACAACCCTGGAGGCGCTCGAGATCCAGCAGCAGCTCGCGCGAATGCGTGATGCCGGGCTCAGCGTGGTGGTCATCGAGACCAGCTCCCATGGGCTGGCGCTCCAGCGCGTCGTCGGCGTCGACTATGACGTCGCGGTCTTCACCAACATCGCCCACGAGCACCTCGACTTTCACAAAACGATCGAGGCCTATCGAGAGGCCAAGGCGTCTTTAATCGACCTGACCGCCGCCAGCGCGCCGAAGCATGTGCCCAAGACCGCGATCCTGAACCGCGATGATCCGAGCTACGCCTTCCTCGTCAAGCGGTCAATCGCGCGCCGTATCAGCTACGGCGTACAGCTCGATGCGGACCTCAAAGCCGAGCGGGTCGATGCCACCGCCGATGGCTTGCAGCTGGAGGCGTCCACGCCACTGGGGCCGCTGTCGTTGCGGCTCAATCTAAGCGGGCGCTGGAACGTTGCCAATGCCCTGGCCGCCGCCGCCACCGGCGTGGCGATCGGTCTCTCGCTCGATCAGATTCGTGATGGACTCGAGCACTTCAGCGGCGTGAGCGGCCGCATGGAGCGCGTCGATCTCGGGCAACCCTTTGCGGTGATCATCGATTACGCGCACACACCCCAGAGCCTGGAGAAGGTGCTGCGCGAGCTGCGACCCATCACCCGGGGCAAGCTGATCGCGGTCTTCGGCAGCGCCGGTGAGCGAGACCGGGAAAAGCGGCCCTGGATGGGAGAGATCGCCGCGCGACTGAGCGACTATGCGGTGTTCACCAACGAGGACCCGCGCGAAGAGGATGCGATGACCATCCTCAACGAGATTGCCGCCGGCGCGGAAGAAGTTGGGTGGCGAGAGGGCGAACAGTACGCTCGCATCGAGGACCGCCGCAAGGGGATCGCGCACGCGGTCCGGCGGGCGCAACCCGGAGACACCATCCTGCTGGCGGGGAAAGGGCACGAACGCAGCATTTTGATCGGACGCGGAAAGGAGCCCTGGGATGAGCGGGCCGCCGCCGAGGCGGCCATCCGGGGGATTCCCGGGTGAAACCATCCTCCGGCCGCCGCGTTCTGACAGGTAGCCATGTCACAGCCGCTGGCGAGCGAACCGGTTCCGGCGCCCCCGGCCGATCTGCTCCCGGTCGGCCGCAGGGCTACGCTCGCCTTTCGCTTTGTTCGGCTCTGGGCGGAGCCGCTGCTGCACCTGATCTTCTCGATCAAGGTCACGGGGCGGGAACATATTCCCGCAACGGGAAACTTCATCATCATCGCCAACCACCTGGCCTGGCTGGACCCGTTCCTCATCCTCGCCTCGTTCCCCAGCGAGCCGCGGGTGCACTTCCTGGGCGACACGACGATTCTGCGAACCCGCAAGCTGCAGTGGTGGATCGTCCGGGCCGTGGGTGGCTACGTACCGGTGAACAAGCAGCTGCATGGCGATATCAGGCTGTTCGAACACGTGGACCGTTGTCTGCAACGTGGCGGGGTGGTCGCGCTCTTCCCTGAGGGCACCACGGACGGCGCCCGGGAAGGCCATTTGCTTCCGTTCAAGAAGGGCTTCGCCCATTGGGCCAGCGATAACGGCGTGCCGGTGGTACCGGTTGCGCTCTCTGGGACGAGGGACGTCTGGCTGCGAAAACGCGTGCAGCTCATCATCGGACCCGCGATTTCACCGCAGGGCCATTCGGTCGAGTCGCTCGTGCAACTGGCGCAGCAGCGTGTGGCGGCCCTGCTTCCTGCATACGTCGAACCGGCGGGACCCAAGCCACTGCGCGCCTGGCTGACCCACCTCTTTTAATCCAGCGCCCGGCTTGTGCCCGGCGTTGCTACTTCCGTGCGGCGAAGACCAGCTTGCTGTCAGTGAAGGATGTGATGATCCCGTTCGCGGTCGTGATCTCCAGGCCGCGAGCCGCGCTCTCGGGTGCGTGGAGGAATCGCTCGCGCACCAGCTCCATCGTCTGTACGTCTTCCCCGCCGCGCTGAAGCCAGGCCTCGAAGGGGTGGGCCTTGCGCACGACCTCCACGCGCTCGATCCGCAGGCCGGCATCTTCCGCGAAGCTCGTCCACTCCGCCTGGGTGTACAGCCGCCGGTGCGTGGAATCGCGCAGCCGCTCAACCTCATCCTGAAAGCCTGCCGCTTCTGGATCGGTCGGCGCGGTGGTATCGACGAAGATCAACACGCCGCCCGGTCGAAGCACGCGCGCGACCTCGCGCATCGCCAGCGCGACATCATCAAAGTGATGCGCCGCCAGGCGTGACGCGACGATATCGAAGCTCGCATTCGGAAAGGGCAGGTGTTCCGCCGTCACTGGCATGAACTCCGCATTGCGCACTCCGGCTTGGTCGAACACGCGTCGTGCCGCCGCCAGCATCCCGTCAACGGGATCAGTGACGACGACCGATCGAACATGCGGCGCCAGGGCTAGGGCGGTGTGCCCGGCGCCGGCACCGATGTCGAGCACCCGCTCATCCCCCTTGGGCGCCGCAAATTCGACTACGAGCTCGAGCTCTCGACCCGACCGGTGCTCGCCGGTGGCGTACTGCTCGGCGGCCCGCTCCCAGCGCGTGGAGCTTCGGCTCACAGCCCTCAGCTTAAGGCGACGCTGTCCAGGACCTGCTTGACGACGACGCTGTTGGGATCGGGGCTGAAGAAGGTGAACTGGTAATTCCGGCCACTGGTATGGATATAGACCGAGGTCATGTATGGCCAGCCCATGTCGGCGCGGGCCCATGCCGAGGTGACTTTGCAGGTGTCCAGGGCGACGCGCGCCACCTCCTCGGTGACCGGGTTGTAGCTCCAGACGCCAATGCTGGCGGCATGGTCGGCGACCGGCCCCTGGTCGGCTCGGACGACGCTCGGGAGCTGCACGGTCAGTGTGCTCGAGGTCGTGGTTTGCAGCACCAGGAACGGTAGCTCGTCACCGGTTTTGGTCACCGTCGTCGTGGAGGCATCCGAAGCGGGAGAAACCTGGTAGCCCTGCGGCAGCATCAGGCTCCAGCCGATGCCGCTGGCGGCATGCAATGGCGTGACCACGACGTACGCGGCGCTCACCCACCCAGCCTGGCTGCCGACGGTCACGTGGTACCAGACGTTGCCCGATGCGTCCGATTGCTGCCGGTCCGCGTTCGCCTGGGTCCCCTGCGTCAGGGTCGCAATCGGCTTATAAATCGTGCTGGGCGACGGCCGCAGGTTCACGCCCAGGGGATTGTTCACCCACACGGGATAGGGAAGCGTCGGGTTGTTGGCAGCCGGCGGGTTCCCGGGCGATTTTGGCATCGGCAGCGACGCCGGACACGATGTCGGTGACGCGTGCGGATCGATGGTCGGCGAGGCGGAAGTTTGAGGCCGGCTCGCCACGGCGTTGGACTTGTAGAGAGACGAGAGCGGCCCGGCCAGCAGAAAGGCCGCGAGTGCGCCGATAGCCATCAGGGGAATTAGGCGGAGAGCCGACCTCATGTTCATGCAACGGCCCTGTAAAGAGGGGAGTTACGCCAGAGGTTTGCGGCTGGGGACGCCGATTCGTCGCGGGTAATCGGGCGGCGTTGGGGCGATTTTTGAAACCACCAAAAGGCGGCTGCCACCGGCCAGTGGCTGCTGTAGCTTCGGGGCGCCACCCCCCAGGATGCGCGCAGCAGGCTCCAGCAGATGCGGATCGACGGTGCTGACTTCGGCAATGAGGTCTCCCCCTGGTTTAACGAAGGGCAGGGCCAGCTCCAGCAGTACGGGTGGTGGCGCGACGGCTCGCGAAATTGCCCGCTGGAATTGCTCTCGAAGTTCTGGCTGGTGGGCCAGCTCCTCAGCCCTTCCCGCCAGCACGCTGACGTTTGGCAATCCAAGGGTCGCCGCAACGTACTCGAGGAACGCGCACTTGCGGGTGTTCGCCTCCAGCAGCGAAAACCGCACGCCGGGCAGCTTCAGTGCAAGCGGGATTGCGGGCAGCCCGCCGCCACTGCCGATATCGATCACTCGCTCGAGGCCGTCCCAGGAGACGGCCAGCAGCGCGCCACTGCCGGCCATCAGCGTCTCGACCTGGTCGAGGTTCCGGGCGCCGGTCAGGTTGGTCGAGCGATTCCAGTCGAGCAGGAGCTGCGCGTATCGCCGAAGCGGGTCCACAACCTTACAATATGGGCGTGCCGATCTACGAGTTTTCGTGTTTGGGCTGCCGTCACACCTTCGAAGTCTTCGGCGGCTATGCGGCGCGCGACGAGCGGCAGATCTGCCCCGAGTGCGAGGGCACGAACACGAAACCGATGTTTTCAACCTTCGCCGTAATGGCCGGCGGCGAGACCTCTAGCGCCTCGACCGGCGGCGGCTGCGCCTGCGGCGGAAGCTGCTCCTGCTCGAACTGAGCGAAAACAACTAGACACAGACCGCTGCTTGGGGCATCATGTTGCCCGTGGCATCTGGCCCGGCGCCCGTCCGGTTTCGGCCGATGCCGCTACCCGAGCTCCTCGACGAACTGTTCCGGCTCTACCGAAACCACTTCAGCCTCCTGATCGGGATTTCGCTGATCGTTTCCTTGCCGGGCCT
This sequence comes from uncultured Actinomycetes bacterium, assembly GCA_964601135.1. Classification (GTDB taxonomy): domain Bacteria; phylum Chloroflexota; class Dormibacteria; order CF-121; family CF-121; genus CF-13. The sequence goes on from CAZRMD010000013.1 coordinate 8,446, forward strand.
GGTCTGGAACCTGATCACCGGCACCTACCGCTTGTCATTCGGCTCGTACTCCAACCTCTTTCCGAGAGTGCCCGGCGCTGCCCCAACTCTGACGAGCGACCAACTCACGCAACTCCTGCAACTGATCGGTCTGGCCGTTATCGGCACCATCGTCATCTCGCCATTTCTGGTGGGGGCCATGTATCGGGCGGTCGCCGATGTCGCAACCGGCAGGCCGGCGAGTGTGGGATCGGTACTTCGCGAGACGCTGGCTCGCTACTTCCCGCTGCTTGGCTTGATTGCACTGGTCGCCCTGATGTTCCTGGCCTGGTTCATCGCATTTTTCATCGGCCTGCTTCTGATCGTGGTTTGGATTGGCGTCCTGGTGCTGGGCGTCTGGCTGGGCGTGCGCTGGTCGCTCGCCGTGGCGGCGATGATGGCCGAAGACATCGGCCCGATCCGGGGCCTCGGACGCAGCTGGAGGCTTGTCGGTGGCATGTGGTGGAGGAGCTTTGGCATCCTGCTCGTCATCGGCATCCTGCAAACGATCATCACCTACGCTTTCTACGCCTTCGTCCTGTTGCTGAGTGCGGCAATCAGTACAGGTAACCTGCAGTTGGCGGTCATCAGCGTGGCCACGACCCTACTGGGTGCCCTGATCAATCCGATTCTCCCCATCGGGATCACTCTGCTGTACTTCGACCTTCGGGTTCGGAAAGAGGGCCTGGATCTCGACCAGCTGGCTCAGCAGACGTCTCCGGGCCCTGCCCCCGCGTAGCGCGCTGTTCCGCCGGGCGGCGCCGCTGTTTGCCGCGCTGTTCCTCGTGGTCGGGTCGCGGCTGGCCGCGTCCGCCAGTTCGGTCGATGACTACACAAATGCGATTCATCGAGCCCTGGCACTCGTCCAGTTCGCCGAGCACGGCGACACGCCCTCCATCCAGCAAGCTCTGCAAGTCCTGGAAACGGCGCCCGGCCCGGATCAGCCCGAAATTCTGCGCGATCTTCGCGCCGCTCCGCCCGACCTCGCGGATGCTGACCAGCGGCTTCAGGCTCTCTATAGCGCGCTGCAGCAGCGCGTCGATACCCCCGACCCGGAGCGCGCCGCCCAGCAGCTGCACAGCGTCCTATCGATGCCCCGCTACGCAGGACTGGGTGCGGGCCAGAGCCTCCCCGAGCGCGCCCTCACCGCCATCCTCAATGCGATTGGCCGCTTTCTCAATTTTCTCGGGGTTGGCAATCTCCACCTGAATGTCCCGCTGTGGGTCTGGTTCATCATGGCGGTGATTGTGATCATGGCGATCGTCCTCTGGCCGATCCGGGGCGGGCTTCATTGGCGCGGACGCGAGGGCCGGCAGGCCAGGCTGGCCATCAGCCAGCGGCCCTCGGTCGACTTCTTCGCCGAGGCCGATCGCCTGGCGGCGTCCCGAGACTACGTGGGCGCGATCCGCGCGCTCGCCGGTGGCGTTGCTGTCCGGCTCAGCGGTGAGCGAGCCTGGGATCAGAGTCCGTATACCGTTCGCGAATTGTTTCAACGAGCCGACCACCCTGAGGTCCTGCGCCCCTTGCTCCGTTCCTTCGAGGACACGAGTTATGGGCAGCGGGTCGCGGATGCCGACCTCTACGCCCGCGCCGCCGAAGCAGCCCGGCCCTATCGCGGGGTAGCGGCATGAACCGGCGTCGCTGGATCGGCTTCGGGACGGTAATCCTGCTGATTGCCATCGTCGTGCTCCTTCGGGGCAACGCGAGCAACGACTCCCCGGAACACAGCTCCCTGAGCGACGCCGGCAACGGCACCTCCGCGCTTCGTCTCTATGCCCAGGCGCTCGGGCATGGAACCGGAACCGTGGAGGGCGACTTCAGTCTTCCCAACTCTCCTGCGCTGCTGTTTGTCTTCACCCCCATCGACACCCAGGGCTACACGATCAGCGAGGCTCAGCAGCTCAGCTCCTGGATCGCAGCCGGCAACGTGGTCGTCTACGCCGCCGAAAATGGGGATGCCGACCTCGATCGTCAGTTTCGAATCCGCCGGTCGTCGACCAGCGTCAACGCTTCGGCGCACGCGGCAGCGCCGATCCTCGGCGGTGTCAATACCCTATCGGGCGCCCCCGATGCCCTCGCCCTTCGGCCAACAGCGGCCCAGGTACCCATCCTGCGGAACGGCGCGGGTGACGTTCTGGGGGTGCGGCTCACGGTGGGATCGGGCCAGTTGATCGCGCTGACCGACCCGCGTGTGCTGTGCAATGGCTACCTGTCGCTGGCCGATAACGGCCGCCTGGCCGCCGACCTGATCGCGATGACACCGTCCGGCGGATCCGTCCTCTTCGATGAATATCATCACGGCGCTGTTGCCGGCGGAACCTCGCCGACGATCCAGTGGATGACGACGCCATGGGGTGCGGCACTCCTACTCGCCGTCCTGGTGATCGTCTTCGGGTTGGCCCTGCGCGGCCGTGCCTTCGGCCCGAGAATCCCGCTGCGCACCCGGACGGATCGCTCGAGCGCCGAATATGTCGCCGCGGTCGGCAGCCTGCTGCATCGAAGCGGCGCCCGTACCCTGAGCCTCGAGACCCTACTCGCCGCGACGCAACGATCCGTCGCCGAGCGCGTCGGCCTGTCACGCGACACGCCCAAGAACCAGTTGAACGATGCCCTGGCTCAACGCGCTCCGGCGGATGCGCGTGAGCTCCAGAGCGTGCAGACCAGCATCTCGCAGGGAGTCTTTGCCGAAAACGACGTCCTCGGCCTTGCCCAGCGCCTGCATCGCCTGGCCTATCCACTGACATCCGCCGTCAACAAAAAAGGGGAAAACGCATGAACGCCGTCGATTTCTATGCCCGGTTCAAGTCCGAGGCGCAAAAGGCCATCGTCGGTCAAGACGAGGCCATCCGCCTTTGCGCCCTGGCGGTGGTCGCCCAGGGTCACGTGTTGATCGAAGGGGTCCCCGGGGTGGGCAAAACGCTGCTGGCCAAGACCATCGCCCGCTTGCTGTCGCTCCAGTACGGACGCATCCAGTTCACACCGGACTTGATGCCAGCGGATATCGTGGGGACGTCAGTCTACGACTTGCAATCACGGTCCTTCCGGGTGCGGCAGGGACCGGTGTTCACCAATATCCTGCTGGCCGACGAGATCAACCGCGCTCCGGCAAAGGTGCAATCTGCACTGCTGGAGTCGATGGAAGAGCGCGGCGTCAGCATGGAGGGCCAGCAGCAGCCGTTACCCGATCCGTTCATGGTGCTGGCAACGCAGAACCCGATCGAGTATGAGGGGACCTACCCGTTGCCAGAAGCCCAGCAGGACCGCTTTCTCTTCAAGGCGGTGATGCCGTATCCCCGGCCCGAGCAGGAGCTCGAGATGTTGCGCAGGTGGGACGCCGGCATCGAGCTCCGCGATCCGGCCAAGGCGGGCGTCGAGCCGGTGCTCGACGCTGGGGCCATTGCGGAATGTCGCGAAGAAGCGCGCAAGGTCAGAGTCGAGGAAAAACTGCGCCGGTACATCATCGAGCTGGCGGTCGCCACCCGCCAGGCGGCCGAGCTCGTCCTGGGGGCCAGCCCCCGGGCCGAGGTATTACTGCTTCTCGCGGCCAAGGCGGCCGCGGCATTCGATGGTCGCGATTACGTGACGCCCGATGACGTCAAATCGTTGCTGCGACCAACATTCCGGCATCGCCTGTTGCTCCGGCCGGAGGCGGAGGTCGGAGGCCAGACCGCCGACAGCTTGCTCGACGCCGTCATCGCCCGGGTGACGCCGCCGCGTTAGGGTCAGCCCGTTGACGCTGATCCCGCAGCGCCGGCTCATCGCAGCCATGCTCGCCGGGACGCTTCTCATCGTGCTCATCCTGGTCCATCCCGGCTTCCTGGTCCTGGTGCTCGCCTACTATGCGGCGCTTCTCGGCATCGCGGTTGCGGATGGCATGCGGCTGCCGGGCAAGGCCGGTTTTGAAGCCGGCCGTGTCCTGCCCCAGCCTTTTTCACTCGGAGAAATCCAGGCCGTGCAGGTGGTGGTCGCGAATCCCGATGCGGCCGGCCTGCCGGCGGAAGTGGCCGACCACGTGCCGGCCGAACTGCGGCCCGACCAGCGGGTGCTGACGGGGCGCTTCGACCAGCATGGCGTGCTGACGGTTGAGTACACCGTCGAACCTCCGCATCGCGGTCCTTATCGATTCGGTCCGGTTGACCTGCGCTGCTGGCGTCCACGAGGCTGGCTGATACGCCAGGTCCGTATCAAAGCGGATGAGGCCGCGGCGGTCTATCCCGACGTGCTTGCGGTTCGGCGCTACGAGCTGACCTTGCGGCGCGGGATGCGGATCATGGCCGGGCTGCGGCGTGCCCGTCCTCCGGGTGCGACTACCGCATTCGCCGGCTTGCGCGACTACCTGCCCGGCGACGACATCCGGCGCATCAGCTGGAAAGCGACGGCGCGGCGCGATAGCCCGGTCACGATGGAGGTCGAGGCCGAGCGTGGACAGCAGGCGATCATCGCCCTCGACTGTGGCCGACTGATGACCGCCCCGGCCGGGCTGCTAACCAAACTCGACCACGCCGTCAACGCTGCGCTGCTGCTCGCGTGGGTGGCGCAGAGCCAGGGCGACCGGGTGGGAATGCTGATCTTCAGCGATAGCGTTCGCCGCTTCGTGGCGCCGCAACGCGGGCCCGCGCAGGTGACCCAGCTCAACAAGGTGCTCTACGACGTCAAGCCCGAGTACACCGAGCCGGATTTCGCCGAAGCCTTCTCTCACCTCGCCCTGCGGGTCAGCCGGCGGTCGCTGGTCGTGGTGCTCACCGACGTCATCGACCCGGAGGCTTCCCGCGACCTGGTTGGCCACGCCATCCGGTTGAGCCGCCGCCACCTGGTGATGGTGGTGGCCATGTCGGATCCGGAGGTGCTCGCCGCCCGGGACGCTCCCATCGCAAAGGTCTCGCGCGCCTACGAATGGGCCGCCGCCGAAGAGCTGCTCGCCGCCCGGCGGTCCAGCTTCGAGCAGTTGCGCCAGGGCGGCGTACTGGGCCTGGACGTCGAGGCTGGACGGCTCAGCCCGGCGCTGGTCGAGCGTTACCTCGAGCTAAAAGAGCGCGCCCTGCTCTAGCCCTAAACCATGCCTGGTTCGGGTCGCGCAGCCGATCGGCCGGCGAACAGCAGGTAGCCGTACAGCAGCACGCCTGATGTAACGCCGACCAGGACCTTCACCCCGGTTGGCGCGCCGGATGGGCTCAGGTTTCCCTCGATGATGCCGGCGATGACCAGCATCGGCGCCATCCCGCCCAGGATGATGACGGCCTTGCGGGCGGCCAGCACCAGCGAGTCGCGGCGTCGATACGGCCCGGGCAGCAAGAGCGCCCAGCCCATCATCAGACCCGATGCGCCGGCGGCGACGACCACCGAGAGTTCGATGACGCCATGACCGATGACGAAATCCAGCAGGCCGGGGGCCATGCCGTAGGCATTTGTCAGCCCCAGCACCGCACCGAGCTGGATGCCGTTGGTCATCAGTACGAAGATCGTGGGCAGGGCCAGTAACACACCGAAGGCAAAGGCCAGGATCGAGACGCTGATGTTGTTCGTCATGATCAACCCCGACATCAGCGGCCGGGCCGAACCCGGAATCTGCGTCCACAGCTGATGGTTGTGAACGGTCTCGACCAGCTGCGGCGGCAGCAACGCGTAGGCGAGCTGCGGATCGAGGCTGATGGCGATGAACGCGATCACCGCCGGCCCGAAGAGGAGCAATGCCGAGGCGATCAGGTACGGCGCTGCCTCGCGATAGGTCTGGGGCAGCGTTCGGCGGTAAAAGGTGGCAATCCGTTCCCCGACGTTGCCCGTCTGCCGGTAGACGGCGGCGTGGCCGCGCGCGACCAGGCCATTGAGATAGCCGGCAACCGGTTCGCTGGGCCAGTCGCGCTTGGCCCGAGCGAGGTCCGCCGTTGCTCGCCGATAGAGCGCCGCGAGCGCCAGCACCTCGGTCGGTCGCAGACCGGCCGTGCGGGCGATCCCCGTCCGGCCGAGCAATTTTTCGAGCCGGTCCCACTCCGGCCGACGCCGGGTGACGAACTCGTCGGCGCGCACCTCTTCATCATGACGGACATTGACGCCGCCGAATTGCCACGGCTGTCGCAGGACTGCGACGTCGTCCGTAAAACCGGGCGCTAGACTGCGGGGATGCAGCCCCCCGACGCGTCTGACGATCTCGTCGTCTCCACGCCGGAGCGGGTGGCGTTCCAGTATGCGATCGCCGGCATCGGCAGCCGTTTCTTAGCGCAGTTCATCGACGTCGTGATCATCGTCATCATCCAGTTGGTGATCACGATCGCGGCGGCCGCGGTCGCCGGGCTCTTCAACGCGGGAGAGTTGGCCGCGCTGATCGAGCTCATCCTCAGCTTCATTCTGATCGCCGGGTACTTCATGATCAGCGAGGCTGCCTGGAACGGCCAGACTGTGGGCAAGCGCACGGTCCGGTTGCGTGTGGTCGGCGACCACGGCGAGCCACTGACGATCGGGCAGGCGGTGATCCGCAACCTGGTTCGGATCGTTGATTTCCTCCCCGCTCTCTATGCCGTCGGGATCGTCGCGATGTTCAGCAACCGCCGGGCAAAACGGCTCGGCGATTTTGCCGCGGGGACGCTGGTCGTTCGAGACCGGGAACGGATCAGCCTCTACGATCTCGGCAGCACCGCCGCGAACGCACCCGCGCCAACCCCGCCTCCGGTGGCGTCGATCTGGTCAGCGCCCGAGGGCAGTGAACCGCCTGCAGCGACCGCGCCCGCGCCGTCGTCGCCGATCGCCCGCCCACTCGATCCGAACTTGCGCCGCCTGGTGGTCGCCTATGCAGCGCGGCGCGAGTCGCTCCCCAGCTACCGCCGGGAAACCCTGGCGAAAGAGGCCGAAAGTGCTCTGCGCGCTGCTCTGCCGAACATCGTGGCTTCAGCTGGCCCGCTGGCGGCGCTCGACATGCTGGCCGAGCGAGAAGGGATATCGCCGGCTCGGCCGGAGCATCGCAACGCGGGCCGGGCGATGAGCTGGGGGCTGATCACCCTGATCTTCTGCTGGATGCCGCTGATCGCCATTCCCACAGGCATCCTGGCGATTGTTTTCGCAGGTGACGGAATCAGCGACATTCGTCAGCAGCCAGACAAGTATCGGGGCGAGGATCGCGCCAAGACCGGGCGGCTGCTCGGCATCATCGGGCTCTCGATCAGCTTCTTCGTGCTGTTTCTCTTCCTGGTCGGTGTCGTCTTCCGCACCAGCTAGGGCGAGGTTGCGAGCGCCTGCATGAGCGGCTGATATGAGATTCGCTGCGAACTACAGGCGCTGACGACCGGCGATTCCGGTGTCCACGGGGTGCCACCATTCGACGCGCGATTCACCAAGCTTCCAGCATAAGAAGACCGTCTCCCCCTGTCGCCGGTGAAGGAAATCGATCAAGCCGATGGTCGGGTCGCGAAGGACGATGCCCCATTCTTGCAGCTGTCGCAGATCGCGTTCTAGCGTTCGGCTCAGCTCGGTGAGGTGGCGTCCGGGGAGACCGCCGCCGTTGTTGGCCGCTTTCTCCCGCACCGTGGCCAGGGTCTTGTCCTCGGCCAGCGCTTGCTGCGTTTGCCGGACCCGTTCCAGGAGCGGCTGAAGTCTCGGGATGAGGCCGTTCGCCTCCTCGACGCTGTAGTAGCGTTCGGGCACCAGTGGCCTCAGGCAGCAGAGATGGGAGCCATCGCACGTAGCCGTGCCACCATCGACGGCAAGCGATCGAGAACGAGATCGACGTCGGCATCGGTGTTTCCCTTGCCCAGCGAGAGCCGCAGGCTGCCCAGCGCGCGGTCGCGCGGGTAGCCGAGTGCCAGGATGACGTGGCTCGCCTCCAGCGATCCGGACGTGCAGGCGGAGCCCGACGAGGCGGCGATGCCTTCCATATCGAGTTGCAGCAGCAACGACTCGCCCTCCACACCCTGGAACAGGAAGCTTGCATGGTGAGGCAGCCGTTTCGTTGGATGCCCGGTAAGCTCGGCACCAGGAATTCGGTCCAGAACGCCGTCGATCAGCCGATCCCGTAAGGCAGTCAGGTAGGTCGTGTTCTTGTCCAGGTCGCGATGGGCAATGGCAATCGCCTTGGCGAGGCCAACGATCCCGGCCACATTCTCCGTTCCGGCCCGCCGGTTGCGCTCGTGGCCGCCGCCGAGCATTTGCGGCTCGAGGCGTACGCCGGATCGAACAATCAGACAGCCGACCCCTTTGGGGCCGTGCAGCTTATGAGCCGACATGGACAGGAGATCGACACCGAGCTCATCAACGCGGGTTGGAATCTTCCCGCTCGACTGCACGGCATCGGTGTGGAAGTAGGCATCGCTGTGCTCTTTGGTCACCTGGACCAGCTCACGGATCGGCTCGATGGTGCCGATCTCGTTGTTGGCATGCATGATGCTCACGAGAATGGTGTCCGGGCGCAGCGCTCGTCGCAACGACTCGAGATCGACCAGTCCGTATCGGTCGACACCGAGCTTTGTCACGTCGAATCCGTCCTGCGCTAACGACGCTGCCGAGCGCAGGACCGCATCGTGCTCGATCGTCGAGATGATGATGTGCCGGCCGCGCTCCGCGTTGCGGCTGGCAATTCCGCGCAAGGCGAAGTTGTCAGCCTCGGTGCCCCCGGAGGTGAAGACGACGTCTTTGGCAGCCACGCCGTAGAAGGCCGCGACGTCGTCGCGTGCCTGGTCGATTGCCTGCCGCGCACGCTGGCCGAGCCCATACACGCTCGAGGCGTTGCCGAACTCCTCGGTGAGGTACGGCATCATCGCCTGCAGGACTTCTGGATCCAGGGGCGTGGTTGCGGAGTGATCGAGGTAAACCATCGCCATCATTGTATGGCCGGACCTTAGGTCAAACCCACGTGGGCGAGCCCAGGGCGTACGCGATGCGGGTGGTCTTGCTAGGTAGATTGCTGGCGCGATGAACGCCAGCGAACCAACTCCTTCATCGAGCCGTTGAAGGACTTCATGTGCTCGTGAACGTCGAGGAGTTCATCGGAGCTGATTGGTCCCTCGCTGGCGGCCTTGGGTAAGCCATCGGGATGCTTCGCTTTCTTCAGGAGGAGCACGGCCACGAAGCTCACGCCGCATTTCGCGCAGGTGACTTCGACGGTACAGTGACCGTCAGCCTCATTGATCAGCTTGACCTCGCAATCGGCCAGCGCCTGGGAACAGGCCAGGCACTTGTAATACTTGGCGCGCTCCTTGATGAGAGCGATCAGGTTCATCGCATTCCACTATAAACGGCACTTCACGGCTCGGCCAAGTTGCCGAATAGGAATTGGTCAACCGGTGATCTGATAGATCCTGATATAGGGGCCGGGGCGCAGCCAGCCGCCATAGCCGGCAAGCGGCACATAGTAGGTGTCGATCGGGTCGAAGACGCTGGACGGACACCCGGTTGTCGGCGAAAAGGTCGCCAGCGGAGGTCCCTGGCTCGCGAGCAACCGCTCGAGCGGACTATCGGCACGGCAGCCGGTGCCGGGCGTTTCGTAACCGATGACGATGTAGTGAATGCCCTGCTGCTGAAAGGGGTCGAGCGATGTCAGCTGCAGGTCGTTGCGGGTTAGTTCCAGAATCGAGTACTGGGTCTCGAGACGGCTGTCCAGAAAGCTGGCCACGTACGGATCCGTCGCGCCGTGACTGTGCTCGCCACTGTCGATCATCGCCTGGTCGTGGGCCGGCCCGGCCATGTACGGAACCGCCGCGCGCGCACCGTTCGGGACATGCTGCGCCAGCCAATTGAAAGCCAGCGTCCGCGTATCCGTCTGCTGGATGAGCACGTCGTACTGAACGTCATGGATCAGCGCCGGCGCCAGCACGAGGATCAGCGCCGTGCCGAGCGCCGCCTTCCGCAACCCGGAATGCGCAATCAAAGCGGCCAGGACGGCGACGGCCCGGCCACCGAGGAGGAGTAACGGCGGGATCATGGGATCGCTGTAGCGGAAGAAGACCGAACGCCCCGTGCCGATCACGAGGAAGTAGACGATCAGGAAGGACACGATGATCCAGTCCGCTGGCTCGCGGCGTCTGAGTGCCCAGACGATTCCAAGGATCGTCATCAAAATGAGGACCGGGCCCAGTCCATACCAGAGCGCCTTACTCAGCTCGATCCAGCCGATCGCCGGCGCCGTCGCTGTGCCCAGGTGTTGAACGATGTATCCGATACCGTGCGCGGTCATCCCCGGATCGAGCAGCAGAAACGGTGACGTAACGACCAGGGTCGCCACGCCGATGCCGGCGATGACGGCCAATCGTCCGGTCGCCCGTGTCAGTCCGACCTCCTCAGTGCGGGTTCGAAGTGCTTGGGCGGCGGCGATCCCGGCAAAGAGCAACGCCCCGTTGTACTTCAGGCTGGCGGCAATTCCGAGCGAAATGCCGTTGATCAGCAGAGGGCGAAAACCGCGCGCGGCCGCCGTGCGGTAGGCGATATAGAGCCCGGCGGTGATGGCCAGCGTCAGCGGGATGTCCAGAGTGCCGAAATGGCTATCACGAACATGCAGAAACGCGACCGCCAGCGCCGCGGCCGCGACCACCCCGGCCAACCAGCCATATGCCCGCCGGCCGAACTCGAAGACCAGCACGACCGTCAGGCTGCCGAGCAGCGCGTCCAGCACGCGCACGCCGAGATAGCCGGACGCCTGGTCCGATACCAGTCCAACCAGGCGAAACGGCGCCAGCCACGCCGCCGCGACATAGAAGTAAAGATGCGGCCAGTCGGCAAAGTGCGGATTGAAGATCCCGTGCAGAACGCCCATGGCCCGCCCGACTGTGACGTCTTCATCCGGACGGTAGAGGGCCGGCAGGCCGAAGTTGATCCCCCACAGCCGCAGGGCGAACGCGCCGATGAAGAGCGCCCCGATGAGCGGGGCGATCAGCGGGGATGCGCGGAGCTGGTTAGCTTCCGACGAGATCTGGCCGGGTGGGCCCGTAGAGGTCGACCGGGACCGGCGTGGCCTCGTGCGTCTTCGCCTCGAGCTTCTTGACGGCATCGATTGCCGCCGTCGTCGCATCGCCAACCGCGGTGGTGATCTGTCGCGTTAGCTGCGAGCGGACGTCGCCGGCTGCGTACACTCCGGGGAGGCTGGTCTGCATCGTCGTGTCGGTGATCAGGAATCCCAGCGGATCGTGCTCGACGTGCTCCCGGTGATCAAAGAACTGGACGTTCGGTTGAAAGCCGATGAAGACGAACAGTCCGGTGATCTTCAATGGTCGCGTTGCGCCGGTCTTCACGTCCTTGAGCGTGATCGCCTGCACCTGACCATCATCGCCTTTGACCTCGGTGACGACGGTGTTCGTGATCAGCTCGACCTTCGGGTTCTTACGAGCGGCCTCGACCAGGATAGCCTGGGCTCGGAACTGGTCGCGCCGATGGATGATGTAGACCTTACTGGCGTAGCGGGTCAGAAAGACCCCTTCCTCCAGCGCGGCGTCACCGCCGCCCACGACAGCAACCTCTTCTTCCTTGAAGAACGCGCCGTCACATACCGCGCACTGCGAGACACCGCGTCCCTGAAACTCTCTTTCTCCCGGGATCCCGAGTTTCTTGGGCTCGCCACCCGCGGTCAGGATGACGTAGTCGGCTAGGTACTCGCCGTCATCGGTTTCGATTACCCGCTTGTCCCCGTGCCGGCGGATCGCCGTGACGTTGGCGGTCTTGAGCTCCACGCCGAACTTGACGGCCTGGTCGGCCATCCGCACGGCCAGCTCCGGCCCGGTGATGTGGTCGAAGCCGGGATAGTCCTCGATGGCCTCGGTGTTGAGCAGCTGGCCTCCTGGCGCACCCCGTTCCAGCAGGACCGTCTTGACCCGGGCGCGGCCTGCGTAGAGGGCGGCGGTCAGTCCGGCGGGGCCGCCCCCGATGATCGCAATGTTGTAATTCCGGTCGTTATCCATCGCTGGCGAAGCTCCCATGTTATCCAAGGCCTTGACATCGGAAAGTATTCCCCAACTCAAACCTTCTCAATTCGCTAGGTCTGGCCACCTGCCGCCGTTGACCAGGCAGGATCATGGTGAGCCGTAGCTCCAGGCGGGCGCTGGTGGCCTTCGCGGCAGTGGCGATCGCTGCCTGCGCCCATCCTTTGCCCGGTGCGTTCTCGCCGTCAGCTGCCCCACACGGCCGGGGTCATGGCGCCGTCTTCAGCCTCCACATGATCGACGACAAGCGCGGTTGGGCCTCGGGACTCAGTACGGTCGGCATGACCGCCGATGGCGCCGACACCATCAAGGACGTGACGCCGGCCGGACTCGGGCTCGATGAGCCGATCACCTGGTTCGATGCCCTGGGCGCTTCCGAGTCGTCGATCGTGGTCAGCCGCCCGACCGGGAAACCGGCCGCCCTGTACCGGACGCGCGATGCTGGGGCACATTGGACAAGACTTCCCCTCCCGCAAGCCGGCCGCCTTCACTTCCTCGATTGGGCACACGGTTGGCTGCTTTCGGAAACCCAGCGTGCCGACCACTCGGCCGAAGACGTGGTCCTATGGCGAACTACTGACGGGGGCGGTAGCTGGACCACCGTCTATCAGACCACGCAGCGGCTGTCGATTCAACCCGGTTTTCAGCAGGGTGACTGCATGTGGGTCGACTTCACCTTCATTTCGGCCGATGCCGGCTTCGTCGGGTTGAGCTGCCCGACCAGTGCGCCACCGCGGCTCGACGTGACCGGGGACGGCGGCGTGACCTGGCAGCGCGTCACCCTACCCGAGCTGCCCGTTAGCGGTGGATACCGAACCGCCGGCTGGGTGCAGGCGCCAGTGTTCGCGTCACCAACTCGCGGCGCGACCCTGGTTGGCGAGTGTGTGGGAGACGGAAACCAATGCGCGTTTTACGGGGCGATCGAGCGGACCAACGACGGCGGCAAGACCTGGACACCGGGCGCGGTCGTGCACGGTGGCCCTGCGGTGGAGTTCCAACCCGACGCGGTGCACGCCTGGCTGCCGTACGGATGCCTGAGGGCCTGCACTGGCGATAGCACGCTGCTGACGACGAACGACGCGGGCATATCGTGGACGGAGCTCCCGCTCGATAGCCGCCTGAGTCCAAACATGCATGTCACCCGGACCTTCCAGCTGGTGAGCTCGACGCTGGGTTTCGCCACGGCCGTGACATCCGACGGCACCGGCTTCTATCGGTCCAGTGACGGCGGGCGGACGTTCGATCGCTTGCGGGCCGCGCTGATTCGGTAGCGGTCTCGCGCAGTAACCACGGACGGTATATAACCTCGGAAGCGGATGCACGAGGACGAGACGACTGCCGCTCCCGCGTACGAAGTCCCGGGTAAGGTCCTGTCCATCCATCGTGCCGAGGCTTCCGCGAACCAGGAGCACCTGACCTGGGCCTACCAGACACATGTCACGGCCATCTACCAGTACATCTACAGTCGAGTCGGGAACCGTCCGGACGCGGAGGACCTCACCGCCCAGGTCTTCACCAAGGCGATCAACGGCATGCGGAGCGACGTGTCTGTGCCGGAGCTGCGCAGCTGGCTCTACCGGGTGGCCCAGACCACGCTGGCCGATCACTGGCGGGAGTATTACGCCGAGGACACCGCCGAGCTCGAGGATGGTGTCACCCGCCCGCCGGCGCCGCGAGAGAACCCCGAGGCCGTCCAGCGCGTGGATGCGCTGCTGGCCACGCTGCCCGAGAGCTATCGCCGGGTGCTCGAGCTGCGCTTTCTCAAGGGATATTCGGTGAGAGAGACGGCCCAGGAATTGAATCTGAGCGAGACGAACGTGAAGGTCCTGCAATTCCGAGCGCTGAACCGCGCCGGCCGCGACCGAGGGAGGACGTCATGAACGACGATCCCGAACAGCTCGACAAGTACGTCGAGGACCTGCTGCATGACCACAAGCCGGCGCGCACGCCATTGCCCGACGAAGATGCGCTGCGGGCCCGGCAGACCGCGGCCATGCTGCGGGCGGCCAAGCCGGGAGCTGGGTTGCCCTCGAAGGACTTCCTGGAGCGCATGCAGAGTTCGATCCGGACGTCGGTCCAGGAGCAGACGGCTCGCCCCCGGCCGACGTCACGTCCCAGTCGCCGAGCGCTGCTCTTCACGGGGGCAGCCGGGATCGCGGCCGGGGTGGTCGCCGCCGTAGGTCTGGACCGACTGTCGAAGCAGTCCGCGCCTCCACCCAGTCAGGCGCTGGTGACGAACGGAAGCTGGAAGGCCGTCAAGGCCGTCACCGACCTCCCCGAAGGCACCCCGGTCGCCTTCCGATCGGGGGCTATCGAGGGCTTTCTCATCCGCCGCGGACAGGACGTGAAGGGATTGTCGGCGGTCTGCACCCACATGGGTTGCATCCTCAACTACAGCAAGTTCCGCAATCAGTTCGAATGCCCCTGCCACGGCGCGACCTTCAAGACCGATGGGCAGCCGTCCGACCAGTACGAATCGCCGCTCCCGCCGCTGCCCACGTTGAACGTGCGCGTGCAGCGCGGCAAGGTCGAGGTCTACACCGTCTAGCGGTTACTGTCGAGCGATCGCTGGGACGCGTCCTCGCAGCACGAACTTCTGGATCTTTCCGGTTGCGGTCTTTGGAAGTTCTTCGACGAACTTGAACCACTGCGGCACCTTGAAGTGCGCCAGTCGCCCGCGGGCGAACTCGCGAAGTTCATCCTCGGACGCCGTCTGACCCGGCTTCAGGACGACGAAGGCGCAGGGCGCCTCGCCCCAGCGCTCATGGGGAAGACCGACGACGGCCACCTCCTGAACCGCCGGATGGCGCAGCAAGCAGCCCTCGACTTCGACCGATGAAATGTTTTCGCCGCCGCTGATGATGACGTCCTTGATCCGGTCACGGATTTCGGCATAGCCATCCGGGTGCACGACGGCCGCGTCGCCGGAGTGGAACCACCCGTCTTTGATGGCCTTCGATGTCGCCTCGGGATCGTTGTAGTAACCATCGAGGACGACGTTGCCTCGCACCACGATCTCGCCGATGGTCTGGCCATCGTGGGGCACCTCTTCGCCGGTTTCCGTGTCGACCACCAATAGCTCACCCGAGGTGATCAGCTCGACTCCCTGGCGGGCCTTGATGGTGGCGCGTTGCTCAGGTGATAACGCCTTATGCTCGGGCAACGGATCGCAGACCGTGATAAACGGCGAAGTTTCCGTCAGACCGTAGACTTGCGTGACTTCCCAGCCCAGCTCACCCTCGAGCCGCTCGATCGTCGCGGCGGCGGGCGGTGCCCCGGCCGTAACGACATGAACGCCGCGCGGAACGTCACCCCGAACCTCCTCAGGCGCGTTAGCCAGGCCGATGAGCACGGTGGGCGCGGCGCAGAGCCAGCTCACATGCTCCTCGCGGATCAGGCGAAAGACGGCGGCCGGGTCCGGTTTGGGCAGACAGATGTGTGTCGCACCTGCCGCGGTGACGACCCACACGAAGGACCAGCCGTAGGCGAGGAACATCGGCAGCGTCCACAGGTATCGGTCGCCGATGCCAAGGCGAAGGTGGAGCAGCGTCCCGACGACGTTCATGTAGGCATTCCGGTGGGTGATCATCACGCCCTTCGGCCGGGCCGTGGTGCCGCTCGTGTAGTTGATGGTCAGCAGGTCGCTCTCTCTGATCTGCGGGCGTTTTACGTCGGGCGCTTTGGCATTGAGCAGCGTCTCGTAATCGAGCCATTCGGATCGTTTGCCGGTGAGGGCGACGAAGTTCTTGACGCCAGAGAGCTGGTCGCGGATGCTATCGACCGCCTCGAGGTACTCGTCGCGGGCGCAGACGACACTGGCCCCAGAGTGCTCGATGATGTAGGCGAAATCGTCGGTCGACAGCCGGAAGTTGATGGGCACCAGCACGGCGCCGATCTGGGGGACGGCATAAAACGACTCGAGCTGCTGATGGACGTTGGGGGCGATGTAGGCGACCCGGTCGCCCTGCCTGACGCCGAGGCGTTGGAGTGCCGTCGACCAGCGATCGCAGCGAGCGAAGAACTGCTCGTAGCTCAACCTGAGATTGCCGTCGACCACGGCTTCGCGCTGCGGATGCAGCCGTCGGGTGCGCCGCATGAACTCCATCGGCGTGAGCGGCGTCTCCATAAGCCCCGTCCTCCTTGAATCAGCGGCCCCGGTGTGGGAAGGCCGCCAGATCGGATACTCGGCCCGCTGTTGCCGAGTGTAGTGCGGGCTCCGCCCGGGGGCAAGGCCATCTGAAACCAAACGGGGGGCTCACCCGTTTCTCATCGTGCGTCGGGCTGCCAGCGGCTCTTCGCTAGACTCGAAAACGCGCAGGATGGACCAGGCCTCGAATACGCCACTGCTCGACCGCATCTCCGGTCCCGCCGATCTCCGCTCGCTCAGCGAACCGGAGCTGCGGGCGCTCGCCGAAGAGATTCGGCAGTTCCTGGTGGCTTCGGTCTCCAAGACCGGGGGGCACCTGGGCCCAAATCTCGGCGTCGTCGAGCTGACCCTGGCCCTGCATCGCGTCTTCGACTCGCCGATCGACCGGATCCTCTGGGATACCGGCCACCAGGCCTATGTCCACAAACTCCTGACTCGCCCACGCGAGGGCTTCGCCCGGCTGCGGAAGCTCGGCGGCATGAGCGGCTACCCCAATCGGACGGAGAGCGAGCACGACTTCATCGAAAACAGTCACGCCTCCACCGGCCTCAGCTATGCGGCCGGCATGGCCGAGGCGCTCAGCCGCCAGGGGAACCCCGGACGGGTGGTCGTGGTGGTCGGCGATGGAGCCCTGACGGGCGGAATGGCCTACGAGGCCCTGAACAACATCGGGCATCGCAAGAGCCCCGTGATCATCGTGGTCAATGACAACGGTCGCTCCTACGCGCCCACTATCGGCGGGTTGGCCCAGCATCTGGCGCAGCAGCTGACCGTGCTCAACCCCACATACCACCGCACGAAGAGTCGCGTGGATCGGGTCTTGCGCGCGGTCCCCGCGGGTGACAAGGCCATCGAAGCCGGGCGGCGCATCAAGGAAGGCCTCAAGGAACTGGTTTCGCCGCGAACCTTCTTCGAGTATCTCGGCATCAAGTACTCGGGTCCCATCGATGGCCACAACATCGAGGACCTCGAGCGGACGCTTCATCAGGTCAGCCGCCTGGCGGGGCCGGTCGTCATCCACGTGATCACCAGCAAGGGACACGGCTACGGACCCGCCGAAGCTGACGAGATCGACCACCTGCACGGCGTGAGCGCGTTCGACGTCCTCACCGCAAAGCCGCTCAGCCGCAAGCTTTCCTACACCGACGTCTTCGGCGAGGCGCTGCTGAGCGAGGCTGAGGCCGATCCGCGCCTGATCGCCATCACGGCGGCGATGGGGAGTAGCGCCGGGCTCGGTCCCTTCGCCGAACGATTCCCGGACCGATTCTTCGATGTCGGGATCGCGGAACAGCACGCCGTGACGTTTGCCGCCGGGTTGGCCATGGCCGGCATGCGGCCCGTGGTCGTTATCTATTCGACCTTTCTGCAACGCGCGCTCGACCAGGTGATGATGGATGTCTGCCTGCACCGGCTGCCGGTCACGTTCGTGCTCGATCGGGCAGGCATCACCGGCGACGACGGACCCTCGCACCACGGCATCTTCGATCTGACCTTCCTGCGGGCGATGCCCGGCTTGACTCTGGCAGCGGCCAGTGACCCGCAAGAGCTCCGCGACTTGCTGCACACCGCCGTCGCTCGCGAGGGTGATGGCCCCTTCGCCATCCGTTTTCCAAAGGCTGCGGTCCCGGAGAGCGACGCCCAGCCACCCCAGATTCTCCCGGTTGGGGAGTGGGAAGTCCTTCGCCAGGGTAGCGGGGCTCTGCTACTGGCCACCGGGAAGATGGTTGGGGTGGCGATGGAGGCCGCGGCTCTGCTCGAGCTCGAGGGGCTGGGGCCAACGGTCGTCAACTGCCGCTACATCAAGCCGCTCGATCCGCGGTTGGAAACCTGGGCACGCCGTCACCCAGCCGTGGTGACCCTGGAAGACAACGTCGCCACGGGCGGCTTCGGTTCCGCCGTGGCCGAAGTCCTGGCCCCGCTCGGAATCCCGGTGACCGCGATGGCGGTTCCAGATGCCTTCATCGAGCAGGGTGGGCAGGTGGAGCTCCTCAAACGGCTCGGCCTTGATAGCTCGGGTGTCGCTGACCGGATCCGCCGCCTGGTGGCGGACGAAACCATTCGCACCCCAGCGACCCAACCAGGAGCCTAGCGGTCATGGCCGCCCGGACATCACCAGATCCCATCGCGGAGGCCGGCGCCTATCAGCAGATGCTGGTTTCGCTGGTTGGCGCCGACGATCCGGCCGAGGTCCAGGCCGGAACCGAAGCAAGGCTTCGCGCCCGGCTCCGCGACGCGGGACAGAATCTCCGGCGGCGGCCCGCGGCTCAGGAGTGGTCAGTGCTGGAGCTGGTCGGGCATATCACCGATGCGGAGCTCGTGGTGTCGGGTCGCTACCGCTCGGCCTTGAGTCACGATCAGCCGCCGGTGCTCGGGTATGACCAGGACCGATGGGTCGATCGTCTGCGGCACAACGACGACGATCCCGACGATCTCCTCGTGCTGTTCACGACCTTGCGAAAGGCGAATATCGCGCTATGGAAGAAGACGTCGCCCGTCGAGCGACAACGGGTCGCGATTCACGCCGAACGCGGACCGGAAAGCGTTGATCTGATGTTCCGGTTGATGGCCGGCCACGACCGCTTCCATCTGAACCAGATACAGGCGACGTTGCGCCAGCTCGGCGCCGGCTAGGCCAGCTGAGACTCTGAGTCGCCGTCTTCCGCCACGACGCGCAATCGCGGCGCGGCGGGCAGCGGCTCGACGACGGCGGGTACCGGCTCGACGGCGGCGGGTGCGGCTTGCGGCGGAACTCTCGGCGTTGCCTTCATCAAGGGCAGTACCAGCGTGAAGGTGCTCCCCACCCCCAGCCGCGAGTGCACTTCGATGTCACCGCTGTGCTGGCGGGCCAGCTCGCGGGAGAGGTAGAGGCCGAGGCCGGTGCCGCCGACGTGGCTGGTGCGCGGATTGTGAATTCGTTCGAACCGGCCGAAGAGCCGGGGCAGATCCTCCGACGCGATACCCACGCCCGTATCCATCACCGTCACCGTTGCTGAGCCGGGGACATTGGAGACCACGCAGCGGACCAGGCCACCCTGCGGCGAGTACTTGATGGCGTTCTCGATCAGGTTGGTCACGATCGTCAGCAGCCGATCGCTATCGCCGAAGACCGGAACCGCTTCGTCCGGAAGGTCGAGCGACAGCTCGTGGTGTGGGCTGGCCATGGGGCGAACCACGGATAGCGCCTCCCGCGCGATGTCGCGGAGGTCGAGCTGCGCTCGCTTGAGGGTCAGGCGGCCCTCTTCGAGCCGCGCCGCATCCAGCATCTGCGCCACGAGCAGGTTCATCTCCAGCGCCTTCGCCTTGAGAACTTCGATCGCGTGCAACCCGGTCTCCTTGAGCTCGCCCAGGGAACCCTGCTCGAGCATCGACAGATAGCCATTGATCACGCCCAACGGGCTGCGCAATTCGTGGGAGGCGAGGTTCAGGAACTGTGACTTCACTTTCTCCAGCGCGGCCAGCCGCTCGGTGACCCGGGCGCGGTCCAGCGCGGCGGTGATGTTGGCGGAATAGGCACGCAGCCGGGCCAGCTCGTCGGTGCCGAAGAACGGTGTAAACGGACCGGATCCCACCACCATCGCGCCGATCCCCGCGTCGAGCGGGAGCGGCAAGACGATGGCGTCTTTCAAGCTCGAGCCGGGGCTTTGGACCAGCTGGGCCCGGGCTTGCCCGTCCAGCTGGGCAGTCAGCTGACGGGCGGCGTCCAACGGCATCCCGTGCAAGGCCAGCGTTTTGCCGTCGGCGTCCACAATCGCGACGCCATCTGCGCCGACAAGCCGCATTGCCCACTCGGCCGCCCGTTTGGCCAGCGTCTGGCGGTCGGGGCTGAAGAGCACGAGGTCGTGGATCGCGTCGCGGAACTGGTCTTCTTCCGATTGGCGCCAGAGCCGGCGGAGCCATTGTGGAGGGGCAAAGCCTACGAGCAGCAGCGGGAGGGCGATGATGGCGACCGCCTCGAAGAGCCATGAGACGAGTGGGCTGCTCACGGCTGCCCCGGCGAAGCCGGCAACCAGCAGGATCAGCACGATTGCGGCGTAGCCTCCGGCCAGCGCCCGCAGCCTGGCCCGCTGGACGGCCGGTCGCCGGCGGGAGGCCAGCCAGAAGCGGACCACCGGCTCCAGGAC
>CAZRMD010000014.1:0-27648 GCA_964601135.1 uncultured Actinomycetes bacterium
GGGCGCCGTCTTCGGCCTGGTCGGCGAGAACGGCGCCGGCAAGACGACCCTGATGAACATCGTCTACGGGCTTGTCAGTCCGGATGACGGCGAGATCCTGATCGACGGCGAGCCCGTCATCATTCGCGATCCCGCCGACGCCATCGCCCGCGGGATCGGCATGGTGCATCAGCATTTCATGCTGGTTCCTGTCCTGACGGTTGCCGAGAACATCATCCTGGGGCAGGAGCTTGTCGTCGGCCCCATCATCAAGGACGGACTGGCACACCGCCGGGTCCGCGAGCTGGCAAAGCAGCTGGGTTTCGATATCCGTCCCGATGCGCGGGTCGACACGCTCACCGTCGGCCAGCAGCAGCGCGTCGAGATCGCTAAGGCCATCTACCGCCGTGCGCGAATCCTGGTTCTGGATGAGCCTACTGCCGTGCTGACGCCGCAAGAGACTGAGGAAGTCTTCGGCGTCTTGCGAGGCCTTGCGCGCCAGGGGGTCAGCATTATTTTTATTAGCCACAAGCTCGACGAGGTGATGGCGATCGCCGGTCGCATCACGGTCATTCGCCGGGGGCGGGTCGTCGGCACGCGGCTGCCGTCGGACACAAACGAGGCTGAACTGGCCGCCATGATGGTCGGTCGCGCCGTCTCCCTCCGCGTCGACCGGGGTACCTCCACGCCAGGGCCAGTCGCCCTGACGGTCGCTGGGCTGCATGCACGCGACGATCGCGGCCACGAGATCGTTCAGGGTCTCGACCTGGAGGTGCGCCGCGGCGAGATCCTCGGCATTGCTGGGGTCGCTGGAAACGGTCAGGACGAGCTGGTCGAGACGCTGGTTGGCCTGCGCAAAGCCGGTCGAGGGCGGGTCCGGCTCGAGGGCCAGGATGTGACGGCCGAACGCGTCCGCGCCATCCGTGAACGCGCCGTTTCGTACGTTCCCGCCGACCGGCAGCGGTTCGGGCTGGTGTTGAGCTTTCCCGTTGCCGACAACCTGGTGCTGGTCTCCTATTACCGTCGGCCCTTTGCGGGAGGCCTGGCGCGCGTGGTGCGCAACGAGGGCGCCATCGAGGGCTTCGCCCGTCGGCTGATCGAGAAATTCGATATTCGCACGCCATCGCCGACGAGCCGTACGTCGACGCTCTCAGGTGGCAATCAGCAAAAAGTGATCGTCGCGCGGGAGTTCCGAGAGAATCTCAAGCTGCTGATTCTCGACCAGCCTACCCGCGGGCTCGACATCGGCAGCATCGAGTTCATCCACAAGCAGGTGATCGCGATGCGCGACGCCGGCGTGGCGGTCCTGCTGATTTCAGCCGATCTCGATGAGGTGCTCGAGCTCTCTGACCGTGTCGCCGTGATGTATCGCGGACGTCTGGTCGCGACCTTCGCTGCCGCTGAGGCCCAGCGAGAACAGATCGGGCTGCTGATGGCCACCGGTGAAGCGCGGTCCAGTGCCTAACGCCGCGCTCGTTCGCGCCAACCGCGGGGCCTCCACCCTGTGGCGATACATGTCGCTGCCCTTGCTATCGATCGCGCTCGCGCTGGCCGTCGCGGCCGCGGTCATCATCGCCTCGAGCCTTGCCACCGGGCAGGGCTTCCAGCTCACCCTGCCCCTGGATGCCTATCAGAATCTCCTGATTGGCGCGTTCGGCAACGAAAACGCGCTGGCAAATACACTGGTCGCCGCCGCGCCGCTGATGTTCGGCGGCCTCGCCGTGGGCCTTGGCTTCAAGGCCGGGCTCTTCAACATCGGGGTCGCCGGGCAATTTCTGGTGGGGGCCTTTACCGCGGCCGTGATCGGCGCTTCGCTTGCCTCGGCGCCGACTATCGTCGGCATGCCCCTGGCGCTGCTCGGCGGCGGGCTGGCCGGGGCAGCCTACGGCTTCATTCCCGGCTATCTCAAGGCCCGCACCGGCGCGCACGAGGTCGTGACCACCATCATGCTCAATAGCACGGCCGGGCTTCTGCTGACCTGGGCCGTCAACGACCTCGTCCGGGCCAAAGGCTTCTCGTTTCCACGGACGGGAGACGTTGGCAATGCGCACCTTCCGGTGTTGCTGGGCAGGAACCTGCATCTGGGCATCCTGCTCGGCCTCCTGGCCATCTTTGCCGTTCGATGGCTACTGGAGCGAAGCACGATTGGCTTTGAGATCCGGACAGTCGGCCAGAACCCGAACGCGGCGCGCTATGCTGGAATGCGGCCGCTGTTTATCGTGCCACTCACGATGGCCTTGAGCGGCCTCCTGGGCGGCCTGGCCGGCAGCATCCAGATGCTGGGCGTGATCGGCTTCTACGCTCCGGGCATCACGGCGTCGGTTGGATTTGACTCGATTGCCGTCGCTCTCCTGGGGCGGTCGAATCCAGTCGGCATTCTTTTCGCCGCGCTGCTATTCGGCGCCTTTCGCGCCGGGGCGCCCTTGATGCAGATCAATACGTCGGTCCCCGTTGAGGTCATCGACATCATTCAGGCGCTGATTATCTTGTTCCTGGCCGCCGAGTTCATCGTGAAGCGCGTCTTCCGAATCCGCGCCGCCCGCATCGTCACCGAGGACGTTCAGACCGTCACCCGAACCTGGGGCGAACAGGTGGCGCCCTGATGGAGATCCTGAGACTTCCACTCGACCTGGTCGTCTACCTGTTCACCGTACTCCCGGACCTGCTGCCGATCATCCTCGCGCTCGCAACGCCGCTGGCGCTTGGGGCTCTGTGTGGCGTCATTGGCGAACGCAGCGGAGTCGTCAACATCGGCATCGAAGGCATCATGCTGGTGTCGGCGTTCACCGGCTACCTGGTCGGCTTCGCCTTGCACGATTCGATTGGATCGGGTCGGGCCATCGTCCTGGGGATCATCGCGGCGGTCGCCACAGGCGCTCTTGTCGGGCTGTTCCATGCCTGGCTCGCCGTGACGGTGCGGGCCGACCAGATCATCGCCGGCACCATCATCAATATTGCGGCCTTTGGCGTCACGGGATATCTAAATCGCCTGATCATCACGCCGTCCGGCAAGGGTGGGGCGGGGGTGATCACGCCCCTGTCGGTGCCCCACGCGCTCACTGGCCTGCCGCTGGTCGGACCAATTATTCGCATGTTCTTCAACCAGGGGCCAATCGCCATGAGCGTGATATTTATTGTCATTGCGCTGCAGATCCTGCTGTTTCGCTCGCGCTGGGGACTGCGGACGCGCGCCGTCGGCGAGCATCCGAAGGCTGCCGATACCGTCGGCATCAACGTCTTTCGCCTGCGCTATCTGAACGTGATTTCTGGCTGCGCGCTGGCGGGGCTCGCCGGTGCCTATCTGACACTGGAGTCGACCGGATCATTCCAGAATGGCATGACCGGGGGGCGCGGTTTCATCGCCCTGGCCGCCATGATCTTCGGCCGCTGGACGCCTATTGGCGCATTTGGCGGGGCGCTGCTCTTCGGCACCGCCACGGCGCTTGGGGTTGTCGTTCACGTGCGGCCGCCGTCGGGCGAGCTTGGCAACCTGATGAACGGCATCCCGAGTTTCTGGTATGCGGCCCTGCCGTATTTACTCACCATCGTGATTCTTGCCGGCGTCGTCGGGCGCTCCATCCCGCCAGCCGCCGATGGCGTCCCTTACGAGAAGGAGGCGCGCGCCTAGCCCGGCGGCGCTTCGGGCGGCTCCTGGCAAAACTCTGTGGCGGCTCGCCGAGGATTGCAGGATACCTGCCGGATGCTTAGCATTTTGGTGTTACAATCCCTCGGACATCGCGGGTCTCAACGTGCACTCAAACAGCCGGTCGACCACGAGGCCACGTTTTCTTATCCTTCCGGTGTCGCTGCTGTTCACGCTGGTAGTCTCCGCCTGCGCCAGCGCGGCCCCCCAGAGCACGCAGAAGCCCATCAAAGTCGGCCTCGTGACGGACAAGGCTGGCCTTGATGACAAGGGTTTCAATCATCTCGCAGCCATCGGCCTCGCGAGAGCCGCATCCAGCGGCAACGTATGTTCAGCGCTGACCTGCCAGGGCACGCTTGGCGTCCAGGGCGACGTGACCGAGTCGCACGACGACAGTGACTACGTCCCCAATTTGACGTACTACGCAACCCGCGGCTATGAACTGGTGATTGCCGTCAATTTCCGGATGGGACAGGCCATCGGCAGCGTTTCCGGTCAGTACCCCAATATTCACTTCGCGATCATTGACGGGGTCGGTACCGATTCCACAGGCAAGGACCTCCAGCACGCCAACGTCGTGGGATTGCTTTTCAGGGAGCAGGACGCAGGCGCATTGGTGGGAACCATTGCTGGTGTTCTGGAGAGAAACAACGCCGGGGTGAAGAAGCAACACACGATCGGCTCTGTGGGCAGCATCAAGGTCTCCGTAATCGACCATTACATCGCGGGATACCAGTGGGCAGCGAAGCAGGTGGATCCCGCCGTTAAGACCTTGAACGCCTACTCGGACAGCTTCTCTGATCCCTCGAAGTGCGCAGGGATTGCCGAAGGCCAGATCTCGCAAGGAGCTGACATTCTCTTTCAGGCCGCAGGTAACTGCGGCACCGGCGTGCTGACGCAAGCCGGAAAGGACGGCGTCTGGAGCATTGGCGTCGACACCGATGAGAAAGCCATCGACAAATCGGTGATTGCCAGTGCCGTCAAGCGGGTCGACGTCGCCACATTCGCGGTAATCACCGACGTCAAGAACAATAATTTCAAGGACGGGATCAAGATGTTTGGCCTGGCAAATGACGGGGTCGGTTATGCCCCCGGTAACATAGCCTTGCCTTCGAACGTGCTTTCAGCATTGCAGGATATGACGAAGAAGATCAAATCCGGCTCCGTCACCGTGTCAGACACGGTGGCTCAGAACTAAGGCCTCGAACCGGCTCTGCCTGGCGCTCGTGGTCGTCGGGATCCTTGGGGCTTGCGGCGGGCAAGGCACGGCGCGCGATTCGAGCCTGCATGTCTGCCTGGCGACCAATGCCGAAGGGCTGGTGCCCCACACGTTCAATCGGCTGGCCGTCGACGGTGCCCACCAAACCGGTGCCGCGGTTCAGGTCGTCCCCTCGCCGTCGGCGTCGTACTACGTCGCGAGCCTTGGTCGGTGCGCCGCGGCCCGACCGTCAGTCGTCATCGCCATTTCGTCCGACATGGCGAGCGCCGTCTGGCGGGCGGCGCAGCAATATCCCGGCCAGCACTTTGCGCTGATTGACGGCGTACCGGTCGACGATAACGGCCAGGCCGCTGATCTCACGAACGTCGAAAGCGTGCTGTTCAACGAGCAAGAGCCGGGTTACCTGGTCGGTTCGCTGGCCGGCTACCTGGAGAAAAACAAAGTCGGCAGCGCCAGCCACAACGTGCTGGGCATCCTCGGATCGAACCACGGACCGAACGTCGATGCGTTCATTGCCGGCTACATCGCGGGCGCCCGATCGATTGATGTGAACGCCCAGTTCAAAGTCACGTACTCGGATTCACAGGACGCGGCGTTCTGCAAGCAGCTGGGCATCAATCAGATTTCGGCCGGGGCGGATATCCTGTTCGAAGTCACCGGCCGCTGTGCCTCCGGCTATATCGATGCGGCCTATGACGCCGGTGCCTACGCGATTGGGTCAGGCAACGACATGGCATATGCCAGCCCCGCCGTGATTACGACGGCCCTCGAACGCGTCGACAAAGCCGTTCAGATTCTGATTCGAAGAATCCAGTCGCGCCAGTTCAAGTCCGGGAAGGACGTGCTTTCGATTGCGGACGACGCGACCGGCTTCAGTACGCCGAGCAGCGTGGTGCCACAGGAAATTATCAATCAGGTTCTGGAGATCCGGGCAAAGATCCGGAGCGGCGCGATCACGCCGCCCAGCGCCATCCCGCCCGGAATTTAAGTCCCCGAGCGTCGGAGCGCCGCATCAGCATCGATGAATTCCTGACGCAGGCGACGGCGGCCGGCCTGTTCGGCGAACCCGCCGTCGAGGGCCTGCAGATTCATTGCCCAAACCTGGTCCCGCGTGCAGCCAAGTACGCTGACGGCGATCTCGTACTCGTGGGTCAGCGTGATGTCGGACACCGTCCGCGAGTCCGTGCTGATGGTGGTCTTTATGCCTTGCTCGTAATAGCGCTTCAACGGATGATCCTCGAGCCGGCGGACGGCCTTGGTCTGGGCGTTGCTGGTCGGAGCCATATCGAGCTGGACGTCGGACTCACGAATCATGGCGACGACGTCTGGATCCTCCTGCGCCCGCACACCGTGGCCAAGCCTCCGCGCGCCCATCGAGATGGCCTGGCGAACACTCTCGGGGCCGGCCCCCTCGCCGGCGTGAATCGTGATATTCAGGCCCAGCGAGCGAGCCACGCGAAAGGCATCTTCGTGCAAGATCGGCGGATGGCCGGCTTCATCGCCGGCGAGGTCAAAGCCGATCAGCCCCTGATCGATAAACCTGCCGGCCACCTGCGCGAGAGAGACATTCTGGGCCGGTGGCATGTCCCGCAATGCCGTGGCAATCACGCCGCCTTGAAGCCCAAAGTCTTTACGTCCCTGTGTCCAGCCGCTGAGGACTGCCCGAATGACGTCCGTCAGTGACAGGCCATGCTGGACGTGGAGCCATGGGCCATAGCGAACCTCCGCGTAACGAACCTTGTCCCGCGCGAGATCTTCACATAGCTCGTAGGTGGCCCGCTCCAGCGCCGGAACCGTCTGCAGCACGGCGATCGGCAGCTCGAAGAACTCGATGTACTCGACAAGCGAGCTCGTCCGATCGTTGGCCTCGAGAAAATCGCGCAGCTTATCGAGATCGTCCGTTGGCAGCGCGACGCCCTCTTGCGTGGCCAGCTCGAGGACGGTCTTTGGTCGAACGGATCCATCCAGATGCAGATGCAGTTCGGCCTTGGGGATCGCTCGAAAATATGCCGCGTCGTCAAGCGCCAATTTGGGCGCTATGCTACCAGCCCGCGGACAGCTTACTGGCTTATGCGGCCCGCTTGTGCCCGTTGCCGTTGGGCGGCGTCAGAACGAGAGCCAGCATGTCGGCCGGCCGCGTCGCCCACAGTTTGTGCTGGCGGAAGGCCGCCCGAAACTCGGGCGTCAATCCCCAGGCGGCGAGCACCGTCCGTACCCGGGCAGCACGTCCGGTCTTCAAGTCGACCATGCTGTCTCCGACGTACATGGCGGCAGCGCGCGACAGACCCATGCGGGCAATCGCCGCCAGCAATGGATCCGGCGCAGGCTTGGGCGGCGTGATGTCCTCGAAGCCGATGACGACGTCGAAGTAAGAACGCAGCCGGGCCGCTTCGAGCTCGGCCTCGACCAGCGCCCGCCGCTTGCACGACACGACCCCCATCGGGATTCCGGCCTGCTGCAGCTTGCGCACGAGGGTGGGTATGCCGCGGAACACCCGAGCATGACCCAGCCCGGCGTCAAACGAGCGATACGTCGCCACGAGATCTTCCCACGCATCCGGCGCGACGAGCTTCATTTGCTCGGGCAGCGGCAGGCCGCGGCTTTGACGAAATAACTCGCGAGCCGTCTCCTCCAGCCGGTGCTCGCGCATGACGTGGGCGAACGCCGCTTCGATCAGGGGATAGCTGTCAACCAGCGTGCCGTCGAAGTCGAAGACCAGGCCCCGCGTATGGCCATTCGGCGCTGTCTCCCTCCCCCTTGTGGAGAGGGCCGGGGAGGGGGTGACGGATGGAAGTACTGACTCTGAGTCGGTTGCCACGTGTGATCAACATCCTGGGTAGGTTGGGCGCGCTCCCCTGAGCTGCGCTGTCGAGGTTTCGACCCTTCCCAATTAGAAAATATCAGTGATATAACGCGGCCGTCTAGCCTTTCTATCGGAATTCTGGACGCGTATACGACCACTCCAAACAGGCGTTCGTAGACGCCCTCCCTTGACCGTCTTTGAATTCGCCCCTAAACTCGCCTTATGGCCAGCGTTACTTACGAGCACGTTTACAAGCGCTACCCCGGGAACGTCGTCATTACCGACATGAACGCCGAGATCAAGGACAAAGAGTTCGTCGTGCTGGTCGGCCCCTCAGGGTCGGGCAAGTCGACGGCGTTGCGGATGCTGGCCGGCCTGGAAGAGATCAGCGACGGGAAAGTGCTGATCGGCGACCGTGTGGTCAACGACATCGCCCCCAAGGACCGCGACATCGCCATGGTCTTCCAGTCGTATGCGCTCTATCCCCATATGACCGTCTATGACAATCTGTCGTTCGGCCTCAAGCTGCGCAAGACGCCCAAAAGCGAGATCGACAAACGCGTCCGCGAGGCCGCCAGGATTCTCGGTCTCGACCAGTTACTGAGTCGCAAGCCCAAGGCACTCTCCGGTGGCCAGCGCTCGGCCGGGCCATTGTGCGCAATCCCAAAGTCTTTTTGATGGACGAGCCGCTCTCGAATCTTGATGCCAAGCTGCGCGTTCAAACCCGGGTTGAGATCCTCAAGCTGCATCAGCGGCTGCAGACGACGTTTATCTATGTGACGCACGACCAGACCGAGGCCTTGACCATGGGCGACCGCATCGTGGTTTTGAATTACGGCGTCGTGCAGCAGTTCGACACGCCGACGACGCTCTACGAGCACCCAGTGAATCTTTTCGTGGCGGGCTTCATCGGCAGCCCCGCGATGAACTTCATGAACATGAAAGTCGGCGGCGACGGCCAAGCCGCGCTGGTGACCGACGGCGTCAAGATCCCGGTTGCCGAGAGCCTGCTGTCGCAGGCAGGCGCCGAGCGCGGTCAAGAAGTCATCATGGGCATCCGCCCGGAGGATCTCAAAGACTCCCGCTTTCCTGGCCGCGACGACCTGCCCAAGGTCTCCGTGAAAGTCGACGTCGTCGAGAATCTGGGCAGCGAGAACTTCGTGTATTTCAACCTGGGTGGCAAGCCCTTCGTGTCCCGCATGGATCCGCGCAGTGCGGACATCCAACCGGGCCAGCAGATCCAGGTGGCACTGGACACCGGGCATGTACATCTTTTTGATCCCAAGACGGAGAAGGCCCTGGTCAGTCGCGGCAAGCCGGCCGAGCAGGTTCCCGCCGTCGCCGCCGCTCCCGCTCCCCCAGCTCGCTAGCGCTTGGACCTCGGTCTTCAGGGCCGGGTCGCAGCGATCACCGGCGGCAGCCATGGCGTGGGGTATGCCATTGCTCAGGCATTGCTGGCCGAAGGCTGCCGAATCGGCATCTGTGCGAGAGATCCCAGGCGCCTTGAAGCGGCCGCCCGCAGCCTCGAGGCCGGTCAGCAGCTACAAGGCCAGAACGCGCAGCAGCCACAGGGCCAGGGCGCGCCCGCCCTTGCCAAGGCGGCCGATGCCTCTGCCCAGCCGGCCACTGTCTTTGCCCAGCCAGCCGATGTCCTGAAGCCTGGCGAAACGGAGAGCTTCATTAACGCCCTCGCGGCCCGCTTCGGCGGCCTGGACATTCTCGTGCACAATGTCGGCGGCGGCGCCGGTGCCAGTCTGGACGCTCCGGACCAGGAGTTCACACAAGCTCTGGACCTGAATGTTCTGGCTGGTCTGCGAGCGGCACGCGCAGCGGTGCCCCACATGCGTCGCCGTGGCGGCGGCCGGATTATTTTCATCGCGTCCGTCTATGGCCGCGAGAGCGGCGGACGCGCCGGCTACAACCTGGCCAAAGCAGCCGAGATCAGTCTGGCCAAGTCACTCGCCCGCGAGCTCGCGAAAGACAAGATTCTCGTGAACAGCGTCGCGCCAGGTTCGCTTATGTTTTCCGGCAGCTCCTGGGAACGCCGCCAGCAAGCCGATCCCGAAGGCATCGCTGCATTCGTCAGGTCCGACATGCCCCTCGGCCGTTTCGGCAGTCCGGAAGAAGTCGCCGCCGTGGTCGCGTTCCTCGCGTCTGACCGCGCCAGCCTGGTCAGCGGCGCCTGCTGGACCGTCGACGGTGGTCAGTCCCGAAGCCTGATCTAGTCAGGCCGAGCGAGACCGCCGCATCGGCGGGATCAGACGCCATCGACCGGTATCGATTTGCTTTAACGCGGCGCCCCCTTCGTGCACCGACCTGTGATGGTGTTTGCACAACAGAATCAAGTTCGACATCACCGTCGGTCCGCCACGCGTCCAATGCTCGACGTGGTGGGCATCGGTCCACCGCGCTGGCCGGTTACAGCCCACGATCACGCATCCCCGATCTCGTACCGCAAGTGCCCGCCGTATCGACGGCGGGGTCGTCCGGCTGGCGCGGCTGGTCTCGGCTTCCCGCTCGCCCTTGGCGATGATTCGGCTGATCGCCGAATCGCACGCCAGGCGCCGAACGGACTCTGCGGGGATGATTGTGCCGTCGTCAAGCTCGCCACCCGGTGCACCTGCCACGCCGGCCAGCGTGTCAACACTGGCTCGGATGATCAGGTGCGGGCGTGATCCGCTGCCGTCGGCCGATCCGTTCGAGGGCCTCAGGCAAAGCTCCACGAGACGATCCGCGCGGCGCTGCGCCGGGGTTCGGTCGTCGTCCTTGGTCGGTGGCGGCGTGGCGTTGATAGCGTTTCGCACCACCGCACCGGCTTCGGCGTCGAGCAGCCCGTCGAGGCGGACCATGCCGTTCAGCGGCTCGCTGATGTTGAGATAGCGACGCTGATGCGCTCGGTTGGCATCATCGAGAGCCCTTTCGGCATCGACGCGATGTTCGAAATTCTTGGCGACACCGGTGAACTGACCAGGGTCCATCGTCTCCGCCATTCGCAGCAAGCTTGACTCCGCCTTGCGAACCGTTGCGGCGCCAACGTGTTCAGCGGTGCGCGCAATCACGGCCGCGTGCTGATAAGCAAGCTCACCCGTAGCGAAGGCTTGCCTCGTCTGCGGCAGGCTGTCGAGCTGCCGGGCCATGCCAACGCGTTCGGCGGCCGCTCCCCCGGAGTACTTGCACTTTTCGCGAACCCAGGCCACCGGGTCAGCGGCCCCATCCTTTGTATATGCGCCGGACTTGTCGAAGCGCCCGAGGCCTTCGACGAACACCGCTTCGAGCTGGTCCTTCATCTCGCGGGTAGCGATCAGCCCTTCACCCAGCCTGGAACCGTGTGCCTTGCGCATTTCGGCTCCGTAATCGGCGATGGCTGTCACCGCCCGGACGCGAGCGGCCTCTAACGCATCGCCTGCCACAGCCATGATCGCATCATGAACTGCGGTTGCGACAGCTGCCTGTCAAAGTTTTCCACAGGTCAAAAAAAGGCCGGCGGTAAGGGAACACCGCCGGCCCAAGAGACAACCGACTATGCGTGGCGCGGCTTGAACACCCAGGTCAGGACGCCCACGACGACCGCGATCACAAGCAGAGCATTCGACGTTCCCATCGGCGCGGTCGGAAGATTCGGCGCTGCCTCGGCAGGCCTTGTCCCATCGACGATCGCCATCGGCTTCGTGCCGAAGGGTGCGACTTTGACGACGCCCATGGGCGTGATGCTCATGTCGTAGGTGACCTTGTCATCAGGTGCGTCCAGGCTCAAGTACGTGAGCCAACTGTCGCGGCGAACCCAACCCATGTTCTTGTCGGTCGACAGGTCGCGATAGAGCCTGTCTGTCATGTATTCCTGCGACACAAGCCGAAAGCCCGACGCTCCGGCGACCTCGGTGCCAACCCCAGAGGCGCCCACCAATGCCCGCCATGCGCTGGTGTTGACCGGCATGTCGGAGAGCAGGTAGAGGTCGGCGTGGACCTGCTGACCCGCGGCCAGCACCTCGAACGGAATCCACGGGTGCGGAACCTTCAGGGTGATCAGCACCGGCGCGCCGTCGCCGAAGAGCAAGCGTTGCGTTTTGGCCCGGCCCGCGTTGTACTTCGCCGCCATGAAGACCGGACTGCCTTTGGCGTACTGGAGAACGTGGGCGTGGGTCTCGGCGTCGATCGCAAAGTTATTGCTCTTCGCCCAGTCGAGCACCCCCTGCCCAGTACCGCGCAGGACCGTGATATCGAGCGCCTGGACCTTGACCTGCTGAAGGACCTCGACGTTGGACGAGGCTGCCTGGGCCAGGCTAAAGCGCAGATCGAGAATACGAGGCTGCGGATGCGTCTCGCGGAAGAGCCGCTGAAGCGTCCAATCCCCACCCTCCTCGACCTTCACCGGCACCGCCGGTAGCGGGACGATCCAGCCGAAATCGGACGCCGAACCCTGATAGCTGAAGCTGGTCATGTAGTGCTCGACCCCGTCGTGCCATGCGACGAGCGTGGTCGCCCGTTCCAGCCGGATGGCGCCGTTGGGAGCGATCAGGCCGCCGCACGCCGCGGCCGGGAGAGCCTGAGTCAGGAATAGCGCGAGGGTCGCCGCCGCCGCCGGCGCGAGCTTGTTCATCATGAGCGTCCTCCTATTCCGTCAGTCGACGTTCAGGAGTTCAGACGCGCATGCGTCCAGGAAGTTCCCTTGCCGGCGACAGGAAACGGCCCGAAGCGTCCCGTCGGGATCTAGTGCGTTTTCGCCTCGGTTTTCTCGAACGCGTTCACCGGCTTCAGGATGTGCACCTTGACCGGCGCGGCTTCCTTCGCGAACTTGTCCGCATCAGACGGCACCCCGACAACGTAGCCATAGTGGTTCGGGATCGCCACCTGCGGCTGGATCTTCTTCACCAGGCCCGCCGCCTCGGACACGTTCATGACGTACGGGTCGCCGCCGATACACACCAGGGCAACATCCGTCTTGATCTTCTCGATCTCGGGATTTGGATCCGTGTCGCCGGAAAACCAGTAGCGATTGCCGTCCAGCGTGATGATGTAACCGACCCAGTTGTTTCTCTTGGGGTGCGCCTGCAGCCGCTGGGGCGCCGTGTTGTAGGCCGGGACCGTTTCGAACTTGATGCCGGCGACGTCCAG
Organism: uncultured Actinomycetes bacterium; assembly: GCA_964601135.1. Classification (GTDB taxonomy): domain Bacteria; phylum Chloroflexota; class Dormibacteria; order CF-121; family CF-121; genus CF-13. The sequence continues at coordinate 12,757 of CAZRMD010000014.1, forward strand.
CGATTCGCCAGGCTTCACGGCTTTGACGTTGCCCTTGAGCTTCTCGGCAACGTCGCGCGGCGCAACGAATTGGGTGCCGCTCTTGCGGATTTTCTCGATGTCCTCGGGCTCGTAGTGATCCGAATGGGCGTGGGTGATGAAAATCACGTCCGCGGGCTCGTCCTGGCCCTTGCGCAGGCCCCAGGGATCGATGTAGACGGTGAGGCCGTCGCCCTTCCACTTGTAGGCCGATTGCTTGTACCAGGTGAACTTCTCGTGCATGGAAACCTCCTTGCGGCAATCGACGAAATGCCCCTGAAGGTCTAGGTTACCGCGTCAGGCGCCGAAGACCTGGACGACGAGCTGGCGCTCGCGGGACCGATCGAGTTCGAGCAGAAAGATCCGCTGCCAGCGACCGAGATCCATCTTGCCCTCGGCGACCGGGATGTTCTCACTGGTGCCCAGAAGCAGGTGCTGGCAATGGGCATGGCCGTTGGCGCATTCGTCCGGTTCCATCGGACCAGTGCGGCGTTTCAGATCGTTGTGAGCGTAGGCGCCGGCTGTTCCGGATAGGCGATCGAGCATCGCACCCATGTCTTCCAGCAGCAGCGGTTCATTCTCGTTCAAGACGACAGTCGCCGTCGTGTGCTTGGAGAAGACCGATACCCAGCCCTGGGTGACGCCGGACCGTTGAACCACGGCCGCGACCTGGTCCGTGACGTCGATGAATTCTCTCGCGGCGCGGGTGCGAAAGGCCAGCGTCTCCGCCCAAAGGATCAGCCCGCCGACTCGACGGACGCGGGCGCCTGGCTGCTCGTCGGCATCGTCGAGCAGGCGGAAGGCCGGATTCGTCGCTTTCGCCACCAGCTCAGCTCCTTTTGGGATGGCACACTGGTGCCAAGGGCATTCCTCGAATTCAATGCTGCGCCGGGAACCTTACGGCTTTCGTTACAGGCCTGCAAATTCCCCTCCCCCACTCGGGAGGGCAGGGTGGGGACTACCGCCGGATGGAACGCACCTTGTCGAAGCAGTCGCTGCAGTAGACGGGCCGCCCCATCGTGGGGGTAAACGGCACCTGGGCCGGCTTGCCGCACTCGGCGCAAATCACTTCATGGAGCTCGCGCGCACGCCCGGTTCCGCGGACGTTGCGGTTGATCGATCGACAGTCCGGGCAGCGTGAAGGCTCGTGCTGAAACCCCTTGGCGGCATAGAACTGCTGCTCACCCACGGTGAAGATAAAGTTCAAACCACAGTCACGGCAGGTTAAGGTCTTGTCGCTCAAGGTCACGGCGAATCTCCTTTTTCTTGTCTTTGGATCTCAGAGTCTTCGCCGGACCGAGCCGCTCAGCCTTTGACCCAAGTTTCCCGCGCGCGATTATAGCAACGCCAAGTGGTGTTTGGCGATAGCCTAAGAGGACACCTCTCCCGATCAACCGGCTATCCTCGGCCCGTGGCCCGGCGTCTCTTTGTGATCGAGGACGACCTCATGTTCGCCCAGCGCGTTCGAGCCGCGGCGACCCGCTTGCAGGTACCGCTCGAGCCAATCCGCGCCGATGCGGCGCGGGGGCGCCAATGGAGCGCGAACGACGTGGTCGTCCTGCAGGGCACCCTCAGGCCTGAGCAGCAGCTGGCCCTTGTCGAATCTCTCACCCAGCTCGACACGCCGCCGGTGGTCATCGCCGTCACCGGGCACCTCGAGACAGCCCTGCGTGAGCGCCTCAAAGCGGCCGGAGCGCGGCTCGCAGCGCACTCGGCGATGGACCGCGTCCTGGCGCGAGCGCTGCAGATTAATGCTGATGGTGATGCTCGTGACTAGCTGCCGCGTTGTCCGAGCTGACCGGCGCATCCATCATCCGAAGCATGTCCAGACCGCCGGTTCGAAGAAACCGCCAGGCGAGCAGCGCCATCGCGATCAGAAAGATGACGTTCAGGACCGCGGTGTAATTCAGCGACGGGCCTTCCAGGAAAGCCTGAACATGATGGTGCGTCGGGACGATGCCGAGCGCCTGGAACAGTAGACCGATCAAAAAGCCGGCGAGGGCCATAGCGACATACGACACGACCAGCAGATAGATCGCCACCCGCCCCCCGTAGTACTTGCGATAGATGTCGAGAATCGGAATGATGATCAGGTCAGCAAAGACGAACGCGATCACGCCGCCGAAGCTGATGCCGCCGTTCCACAAGACAGCCGCAAGGGGGACATTGCCCACCGAGCAGACGAAGCTTAAAAGCGAAATCACCGGTCCGACCAGCGGACCCCAGACCTGCGAGAGCACCGGGTGATTGCTCAGGAAGAACGCCTGCCAGAATGACGCCGGAACCCAGGCGGCCAACGCACCGGCGATCAGCAATCCCAGGCCGATATCGGTCCACACTGCCGTGACATCCATCCAGAAGTACTGGCTCACCGCGGTCAAGCCGCGGGTCGAAAAGAGCCGCTGCAGGAACGGCCCCTCGGTGATCGACATGTCCATCTCGCCATGGCCTTCCATCCGGCCACGCCGGCCGAGCTCCGCGTGCCGCCGCGCTTCATCGACAAGTCCTGGTCGCAGCGTCCAGCGGAAGAGCAGCGCCAGGATGACGATCATCAAGATTCCGCCGGCAAACTCCGCACCGAGAAACTGCCAGCCGAGCAGAAACAGCAGGATCAGGCCCAGCTCGAAGACGAGATTCGTCGACGCAAACTGGAAGACGATCGCCGCTGGAAAGCTGGCGCCCTTTTGAAAGAGCGAGCGGGCAATCGCGACCGCAGCATATGAACATGATGACGATGCCGCACCAAACACACTGGCAACCGCGAGACTGCGCGGCGAGTCAGAGCCGAGCGTCCGGGCCACCGCCTGACGGGAGACAAGCGTTTGCACGATCGCTGACAGGATGAAGCCGAGTGCCAGTGGCCATAGGATCTCCCAGAACATGTTGAAGGCTTCGTCAAGGGCGACCAGCAGGGCCTGCGCGATTATCAAGTCAGGATGGACGCGCCGTCAGGCGCCGCTGACGTGTAGCAAGCGGCCAATTCCATAACCGGCCGCGGCCGACACCATGCCGATGACGAGCATCTGTAGGCCACTGATGCGCCAATCACCCACGAGGGTGATCGCTTTATAGGCGCCGACGCCGAACAGCACCACCGCGCTGAGCGGAACAGCCAGGATCGTCGCAGTCGTCACCGACATGCCGAAAAGCGGCACGAACAGAAACGGGACTAGTGGAATCAGCGAGCCGATCAGGGTCGCGAATCCAGTCACAAACGCTCGCCGGACGAGTCCCCTGCTCGAGACGGGCGCGAGATGAAGCTCGTCGCGCATCATCACGTCGACCCACACCTGCTTGTCCGACGTAATCTCGTCGACAACCCGCTCAAGCACCTCGCCGTGTAGCCCTTTGTCGCGGAAGATTTCCCGCACCTCTTGCCGCTCGACATCCGGAAGCTCCTCGACCTCTCGCCGCTCCTTCTCCAGCTGCGCCAGGTAGTAATCACGTTCGGCCAGCGCCGAGGTGTACGCCACTCCCCCCATGGCGATTGACTCAGAGAAAGTCGCTGCCAGCGCCGCGGCGATGATGATCCGCAGCTGGGCGGTCGCCGCGGCGACGCCGAGGACAAGGCCGAGCACATTGACCAGGCCATCCTGGCCGCCGAGGATGATGTCGCGGAGCGACCGGCCGATTCCAGCGCGTTCGACGTCCGGTTCGTGGAGGGGTTTGAGCTCCCCAGCGGCGCTGGGTTCGGGTTCCGCCATGCGCCTTATCTTCGCATGCCTATTCCCGGACGCTCGCGCATCAGCAGCACGCACAACCCCGCCGCCACGTACGTCGCCGCCATGATCGCGAAGACCGTCGCAAAGCCGAGCCGACCCAACGCCGCACCGATCGCCGCGGCCCATAACGCACCGATGCCAAACGCGACGGCGAAATAAAGACTGAAAATCGCATCGCGCTCCGTGGCCGGGGCTTCATCCGCCAGAAATGCCTGCAGTAGCGGGCTTTCGAGATACACCACCAAACCCATTGCCGCCAGTGCCACCGCGAGCAACGGGCCGGACACCGGAGCTGACAGAACCGCCACGGTCGTAATGGCACTCAATGGATACGCGACCAGCAGCAGCGTCCGGCGGCCCAGCCGGTCGCTCAACGGTCCGGCGATCAAGGGACCGACCACGCTGCCGATCAGGAGCAGCGTGTAAAGCTCGGCGACGGTGCCGTTGGAGAGGTGCAGCTGGAGCTTCAAATAAAGCGGCACAACCAGGATCACGACCCCCAGGCCTCGGCCTCCGGCCGCAATCAGCGACGCGAGGAAGATCAGCAACAGGTTTCGCGAGCGCCAGACCTGGCGAAAGCCTTCGAGCATGTCGCCGACGGCCGTCCGTTCGCGCGACGGCCGAGCTCGCTCGCCGACGGTGGCCAGCACGATGACGCCTGCCGCGGTGGCGGGAATCGCCAGCAGCAGCACGGCCTTTCGCCAGCCGAGCACATTGAGCAGCACCGCAGCCGCCGGCGTCAACAAGACCGTGCCGACGTTGCCGCCCGCCACGTGGCCCGCAATCGCAGTTCCTCGTCGCGCCCTTGCATAGAGATCGGACAGGAGCGAATTTCCGACGGGATGCTGCGGGCTGGTGACGACCGAGCGAAGAATGTTCCCGGCTGAGAACTGCACGAAATTCGCACCACTCGCGGTCACGACGCCGGCGAGAGCCATCCCAAGCGCGCCCAGCCCGAGCAGGGTGTGCCGCCAGATGACGCGCGTCACCGCCCCGGCGCCGAGCTGCAGAAAGCCGCCGGCGAGGTTGGCGATCGCCACCATCATGCCGAGGGCGAAGACCGAGAAGTGCAGCTCGGTGAGCGCCAATGGATAGACCAGTGGCATCAGCGTCGAGTAGGCGTGGATAACGGCGTGGCTGCTACTGACGGCGATCAGCACGACCACGGGGGCACCAAACCGCGGCCAGACGAGGCCCCGAGGATTTCCCTCCCCATCTGGGGGAGGCAATGGTGGGGGCGTGTTCGCGTTAGCGCCTCATTGACGCGGTCGATTCGATGGCGGCCGGAGACGGCTCTCCAGCGGTCGCCCTCTTATCGTCAAGGCTGAAGAAGATGATCCAGATCGCGACGAAGTAAATCAGGTTGCCCAGTCCGAACATGATCAGCCCCGCGATGAGCTGGTCATCAAGGGGCGAGAGCGGCAGCACCCGGGGCGCAGCCGCATAGAACGGATAGATCACCGTCTGGGACAGAATGAACGCCAGGCCCAGGATGGTCGGCGGAACACCGGCAAAGCCCAGGTACGCCATCTTGCCGACTGTCGTCATCGCCTTCGCGCTTCCCGCTGGTTGCAGGATCGGCCACCAGAAAAGGACGCCCGCGGCAAGAAAGCTCAAGTGTTCCAGAACATGGATGGGCTCGTTGCGCAATGTAGCCTCGTAAAGGAAAGGCAGATGCCAGACCGCGAGCACGAGATTGAAGATGATGTTCGCCGCCAGGGGGGACACGCGAATTCGATCGAATGCCCGCCACGAGTCCGGCAATCCGAGCAATAGCAGCGGCGGAACGATCATCGCCAGCAAGATGTGCTGCAGCATGTGCAGGCTGAACAAGTAGTGATCGCCGCCGACGTCGATCGGGGATTCGAGGGCGAGGAGGAGTGCGAGCAAGCCGCCGGCAAAATACACACGCGCCATCGGCGACCAGCTCGAGGCTTGCGGCCGTCCCCGGATCAGCCAGAAATAGCCGGCTCCCAGCGCCACGGTACCGGCAAGTACCGTGGGATCCCATGACCAGGTCCAGAGGCTGAGGCTCGCATGCAGGAGTACCACAGGCTCAGCCCTTGACACCCTCCTGCACGATTGGTTGCGCCAGTAACCACAAACTGGACATTGTGTATCCGACCATGGCCGCGATCCATGGCCACTCGGCACGCCGGCCCTGGACTTCGGTCCTCGCCGTTCTGCCCAGGTAGCCATGCGCCAACACGACGGCCGCGACGTGCACCCCGATGATCAGCAGAATCTCGAAGTACCAGACGAACGCGGTTGGAATCGGGTTTCGATTCGGTTCGTAGTCCACCGTTCCAAAAATGTTCAGGGTGCCACTGCCGAAAGGATCGGAGGCTTGGTGAATGAGCAACTGGCCGTTGATCGCAAGATAGTCGAAGTTGTGGGCAAGCAGGTATCCGAATGCGATCGGGACGAGTGATGGAATCAAACCGGCGATCACATTGATCAGCGGGTCATCGAGATGGCCCACCGCCCGCACCGCGGCGGCAAAGCCGGTGAACAGCCCCCAGATCAAGACGACCATGGCCAGGAAGACCAGGACCAGCAACACGGTGTACCAGGGCGAACCTGGCTGGAACGACTGCGGAAGCCCACTCACCCCGTTCTTCCAAGCGGGCGTCGCCAGCAGCCCGTCGAAGCTCACGGACACGAGCAGCATGAGCACGAACGTCAATCGGCTGACGGTCGGTTCAAACGGCCTGGTCAGGCCTCCAAAAAATCCTCGCCGTCCGGGCGCCCCGAATCGGAAGAACCCAAGCCGGCCCCAGGTGGAAAACAGCAGTGAGAACACTTCGCCGCGACGAAGCCAGGTTTCGGCGCCGAACAGCGTGGCCATGACGGCGTTGAAGACGCCATACGCCAACATCACTTGCGCGGCGCCGGCCGGCGTTGTCGTCACGCCGTTGAAGATGAGCTCGCCAGAGGCAAACAGGAAAAAGAGGATGGTCGCCGGCCAGTAGCCCCAGGCCTTTGGCCAGGGGAGCCGAGCCTGCTTGCCAACCAGCCGCGCCACCACATTAAGCGGGCTGATGTATGGCCAGTAGTTGCCGACGATGGCGACGCTGATCGGGACAGCAATCCAGAACACCAGCCAGAAGGCGGTGACGATCACGTTGTCCGGCGTGCTTGGTGACCCATAGAGGCCGCCGAAAATCAGGGCCAGCGAAACCAGCACCATCAGCCAGCCCGGCCAGCTTGGCGTCTCGAGAACCGGCGGCACATCGTCGCCAACCGGTTGCACGCGAAGAACCGGTCGCCGAAGAACGAGCAGGAACGAGATGAAGACCACCGCGCCGGCACCGATCAGGAACAGATACAGCGGCGCAGGCAAGTCATAGCGCGTCCCGAATGCGTGCAGGGGATAAAGCGTCACGGCAACACGATAGCGAACCCGCTCAAGAACCACGCAAGGGTGTTCACTTCGTTCGATTCGGCGGCGCGGGCCGATTGTGGCGCCGGCGTCGGATCTCCTGGACGACGGCAATCACCCCAAAAATGATTACCAGCGCCAGGATCCCATAGAACTCGGCATAGCGGCCGAGGACGGTGAAAATGTTGTCACCCTGCGGGGACCCACTTCGCGCCATGGCCGTGTACTCACCGAATCCAGGCGCATTTGCGCTCGCATATGGATCACCTCCTGGCGCGAACAGCGTAGGAAGCGTTCGCCAGGACTGGCCATCGTAGAAGCGGATGTCATTGGTCGTGCCTGGCGGCAAGCGCAAGGTCAGGTGAAAGTTCGATGTCAGTGTCACCGGACCACCGCCCGGTTCAGCGACGCAGGTGATGCGGTAGACATTGCCGCGGATATCCTGGCCGGCTGGTGCGGCCGGCGGGTTGGCGTCGGGCTCGATCGAGCACTTCACACCGGTGGCGCCGGCCGGCGCCTTGAAAAAGCCGGGGCCGAAGAAGATGATCACCTGGTTGTCCCCGGTCTGGACGCCGCCACCAGGGACCTGCCCGTTTTGTACCGGAAACGTCTCCTCGCCACCGAGCGGTGGCTGATTACCCGCGCGCAAATTTGGCGGTGGGGACTCGAATCGGTATGGAGCCGGCGGCACGACGATGCCGTCATACACGGGCGGCGCCGCAAACCGGCCGTGCAGCAGGAGCGCAGCCGCCAGTCCAAAGAAGAGCGCGGCAAGTCCCGCCGGCCGCGTGCGGGTCATGCCCAAAACCAGGCGCCCCAATCGGCGATCGTGTGGGCGACCGCGCAGGGGAAAACGCGACCGGTCAGCGCCCGGAGGCCACCAAGCGCCAGGCCCACGGCAAGGTCGAGCGGCATCGCGGCAAATCCGTAGCGCGGCAGATGAATCAGGGCGAAGACGATGGCGCCGGCCACGACGGCTCCCACCGGCCCTGCCTCCCCCTGCCAGGTCCGATAGAGCACGCCACGAATCGCGGTTTCCTCGAGCGTCGCGACGATGGCGGCGATCGCGGCCCAGGACCAGAAGCTGGCGAGCGGCCTCGTCGTCAGCGGTCCAGCAATCCCCGGAGCCAGCAAGATGGCACCCACGGCGAGGCCGACCAGAAGCGACGCTCCCCTCCCCCATCGCACGTCTGCATCCTGATCCGCCCCCAGTACTCCCTCCCCCTTGTGGGAAAGGCCGCCTGGATTTCCCTCCCCCTTGTGGGGAGGGCGAGGGAGGGCGTAGACGAAACTGATCCCCAATAGGCAGGTCGCAAAAATCGCCGTGCTGATCCCGTCACCGGCAGGCAACAACAACGCGCGCAGCGCGGCCGCGCCAAGCACGAGCGCCGTGACCTGCGCGGCCCGCCGCGGAGCGGCGAGTCCGGCCTGGATCACCTGGTCAGCGGGATGAACCCCGGCGTGCCGGTCGCAAAGACCGGCGGATAGACCGTCACGCTGTGACGAACCCCCTGCCACTGCCAGATCACGCTGGCGGCTCGGATGTTCTGGCCCATCGCGTCAGGGCTCGTCGCGAATTTGACGCCGGCGCCGTTCGCCAGCGTGCCCGATGGGAGGTCGAGGCCGCGAGCGGCTGAGGCGAACGATGCCGCGCTGAGGTCGGCGGCCCGTGGCATCACGTAATGGAACAGCGTCCAGGCAGCGGAAAAGCCGGCCAGCGATTCCTCGGTTGGATCCGAGCCATACCCGCGCCGGTAGGCGGTAGCGAAGCGCTTGTAGATCGCCTGTCCGGTTTCGTTGAGCGCGTCCGGATTGAAGCCATGCGGCGGGCGGTCGGCGGCAAAGACACCGATCGCGTCGGCGCCCAGCATGGCGCCGAAGTCGGGAACGCACTGCGCCATGGTCGATCCGATGAGGGCGTCGACATGGAGGCCGCTTTTCAACATCGCGCGTCGAAAATCGACTCCGTCGGCGATGTACGAGGAGAGCACCAGGATGTTCGGCTGGGCCGCGCGCACCTGCGAGAGCACATACGTCCAGTCAGGCACGTGCGCGTCGTAGGCCACGTTGCCGACAACCTGGATGCCCTCGCGCTGCGCCTGCTGCTCGACGGCGGCCGCGACGGATGCCGGATAGCCATCGAGGTTATGAACGATCACCATTCGGAGGTCTGACGGCGCCTTGTTCAGCCTGGGCGCCAGGACCTCGGCGGCGAAATGGCTCGCCATCGTCCCGAGGTTCGTTCCTGTCGCCCCAACCCGAAAGACGAGCGGGTAGCCTCGCCCGGTGAGCTGGTCGGCGACGGCACCGGCCTCCCAATAGAGGATGCCGCGTGATTGCGCCGCAGCGCTTAACGGCATCGAAAGCGTGCTCGAGTAGGCGCCGAGAATGGCCTTGGCGCCCTCTGCCTTCAGGTCCTTGACCCGGGCCTCGGCGTCGGCTTCCGCGGTCAGGTTCTTTGCGATGAGTGTGATCGGCACACCGTCGACGCCGCCGTCTGTGTTGACGAAGTCGCGCGCGATCTCGACGCCGGCGTATTCCTGCTTGGCCAGCGGCGCCTGGGGCCCCGTCAGGGGGAAGAGCGCACCGACCTTGATGCTCGCCTGGGGATTGCTGGTCGGCGCCGCGGCACAGGCGGTGAGGAAGGCGGCTGCCCAAAGGGCGGCGAGCTGCCGAAATCGCACCGTACGGATTGTAAGTCCCGGCAATTCAAATTGAATAAGAAGCTCCGACGGGAGCCGGGAGGGTCGCTAGGCCTGCTCGATGCCCTTCGACAGGATCGTGATCAGCGCCCCGACGGCGGTGATCCCGACCAGGCCGTAGAACGCCGGCGCGATCGTGCCGAAGGGCAGGTGAAGGAACGCTGCAGCGGCTGCACCGAAGACCGTGAGGGCGATCGCCGCCGAGGATGCCCGACCCCAGGGTGTGTGGCGAACCCGTAGCGTGCGGCGCCGGATCACCAGGAAGGCGAGCCCGCCGACGATCGGCAGGGCATACCGGAACGTGACCAGTGCGGCGACCCATTCGGGCAGGATGCCGATCACCGCCAGCGAGATCGCTGCGGCGCTGAAGAAGATGCCGTCCATCAGTGGGTCATAGAGGCGGCCCCAACGGGTCGAGGCATGCCGGCGGCGGGCCAGCCAGCCGTCGGCCAGATCGGTGACGGCTGCCAGCCCGAATACAGCAACCATCGGCAGATAGGCGCCGCCCGTCGCCCAGTGGGCCGCCCAGGCTACCCAGATCGCCGCAAAGCCGCGCAGCTCGGTCAGCCGGTTCGGCCAGCCCAGCGTGTGTTGCAGCTCGCCAGACTCCAGGTTGACCATCAAGCCGAGGTGCATGGCCAGGTCGAACATCAGCACGCCCCACCAGACCAGGCTGGTTGCCAGGAAGCCGGTCGCGTCGGCCAGCCCGAAATAGCCGTAGACGGCCAGGGTCACCAGCACCATGGCGATGACGCCGAACACCGTGAAGCGCTGCCACGAGGCACGCAGCTCGTCGTTCATCTGGAAGATCTGGGCCGACCGGATCCAGGATGCGCGCCAGAAGGTGCCCCATGCCCGCCAGCTGTAGCCCCCATTCTTGAGATCGTGCAGCAGGCCGATGACGAAGATGTTCGGTGGAAGATCGGGCTCGTCTTTCTCGCCCGCTCTCTCGGTTGGGCGGCGGACCACGCTACGAGTAAAGTCCGTTTCTGCCGAAGCGTCAAGGACCGTCCGGCAGGCGGCTAGGGCACGATCGGCGGCAGGGTAGGAAGCGCCGGCGGGCTGACCGTGGGAAGCACGGGGAGCCCCGGAAGACCGGAAAGTCCGGAAGTGCCGTCAGAGCCCGATCCGCCATCACCTGATGATCCGCAGGCCGCCCGCGGGATCGACGGGTCGGGCGTGATGACCAGGTCGGTTGTGGCCAGATCGGGTGAGACGTCGGCGGGCGCGGGCTGGCCGCTGAGCTTGCAGAGGATCATCGACGAGACCTCTGCCGGGCGGGCCCAGTCGGCCGGTTTCCTGGCGGCGTAGTACGCCTTCATGAACTGCTTCCAGGATGATGCCGGTCCAACCTCGCCCCACAGACCGCCATATCGGGTCGTGTCCATCGACTCGTTGTGCGGGCTCGGTTGGCTGACCGTCCGTCCCATCCAGGAGGCCACGGCCACGTCGGTCGTATAGCCGACGTACCAGGCGTCCTTGAAATCGGTGGTGGTGCCAGACTTGGCAGCGACCGGAAATCCCATCGAGGGATGGACGGCGCCCTTGAGGATGTCGGTCAAAAGATAGGTCGCGGAGGCCGGCAGCACCCGGTCACCCGTATCGGCCTGCGGCGTATGGGACTCGAGTACGTTTCCGGCCGCGTCACGGACTTCGAGCAGGTCCATCGGCTGCACCTTATGGCCGCCGTTGGCGAAGGCGCTGTACGCCGACAGGTGGTCGATCATCTTGACTTCGCTGGCGCCCAGCGTCGTCGGCAGGGTGGGGTCGAGCCTGGTCGAGATGCCCAGCGTCGTCGCGGTCGTCAGAACTTTCTGCACGCCAACGTCCTTGAAGAGATGCACCGATGAAATGTTTCGCGATTGCTGCAGCGACTGCCGCAGCGTGATGGTGCCGAGCTCTTTGCCATCCCAGTCATGCACCGGATAACCGGGGAACGCATGGGCGCCGTTGCTGTCGTCCAGGGGTGAAGCCGGCGTCCAGCCGTTCATCAGCGCGGTGATGTACGTATAGGGCTTGAACGATGAGCCGGGCTGCCGCGGCGCGACGGTGTAGTTGATCTGGCCGCCGATGTCGTTGTTCCAGTAATCCGCGCTTCCGACCATGGCCAGCACCTCACCCGTGTGCGGGTTCATCACCAGCATCGCGCCGTTGTTGACCCGGTAGCTGGCGGCATACCGCGCGATCCCATCGTGCACCGCCTGGGTAGCCAGCGCCTGGGCCTTCGGATCGAGGGTGGTCACAATTCGCAAGCCGCCGCGCAGCAGGTAGCCGGGATCGTAGCGTTGCTCGAGCTCGGCCCAGACCTGGTCGACGAAGTGCGGGGCAATCGATGAGCGCTGCGCGTTAAGCGCCTGGTGGGCCGCCGTCAGCAGCGGGCGAAGATCCTCGGCGTACGCCTTGTTGGCAGCAGCGTTTGACACGTAGCCATCACGCACCATGGCATCGAGGACATCGCGCTGCCTGCCCTTCGCGTGGATAAAGCCTTCGGACAGGAATGGGTTGAGGTAACTGGGGCGCTGCGGCAGACCGGCGAGGAAGCTCGCCTCGGCCAGGTCGAGTGAGCGCGCCGACTTCCCGAAGTAGGTCTGGGATGCCGCCTCAACGCCGAACGACTGGTTGCCGTAGAAGATGGTGTTGAGGTACATCTCGAGGATCTGGTCCTTGGAGTACTGCTGCTCCAGCTCGACAGAGAGAATCAGCTCGCGCGCCTTGCGGTCCAGGCTGCGGCTGCTCGCGCTGTCGCTGAGCAGGTAGTTCTTGACCAGCTGCTGGGTGATCGTGCTGCCGCCCTGGGCCGCGCGCTGGTGGACGACGTCGTATAACCCTGCGGCCAGCATCCGCACCGGGTTGACGGCGCCATGGTTGTAGAAATCGCGGTCTTCGATGGAGATCGTGGCGTGCCGCAGGTCCCAGGACATTTGAGTCAGTGGCACCACCGTCCGTCGCTGTTGGTAGCGCTCCTCGAGGACGGTGACGCCGTCGCGGGCGTAGATCCGGGTGGTCTGCGGCAGGTTCTGCGCACTCAGATGGTTCAGGCTGGGCAGGTCACCGGCGTAGCTGTAGAGCAACGTGCCGGTTCCCACCGCGATGATGACCAGGCCGGCCGTCGCCATCAGGGAAACTCGCCAGAACCAGCGCGATACTCTCGAGCTCCTGCGCCGCCGCTTCTCGGCTTTCTCCCTCCCTCTCGCGGCGAGCGACAGCTCCCTCCCGCTCTGGGAAAGGGCTAGTTTTTCCCTCCCCCTCTGGGGGAGGGCAGGGAGGGGGCTCGATGCTAGGCGGGCACGGGAACCGCGTCGCCGGCGCCGGCCCGGAGCAGTTCCCATCGGTCGCCCACTAAACGACGGCATGCGGCGGAAGGTTACCCGGCTTCGGGCGGGCGCGCCGCCCAGCCCGTTGGGCTAAAGCCTGATAGTGCTGAACAAGCTCACATTCAGTGAAGAAGGGCCGCCCGACCGTAGCTGGCGGCGCGATAGAGGGGCTCCATGAACAGCCCCATGAAGACCATGCCGGCTCCCGCCAGGGAAAGAGCGGCCTGGATCCCTCGGTCCAGGGGCGCGGGCACGACCTCGAAAACCGGGGGGTCGATGAAGATGGTTCGAATCACCCGCAGGTAGCCCAGGGCTGCGATCACGATGTTGGCGGCAGCGATGACCACCAGCCAGGTGTAGCCTCCGTCGACCGCCGCTTGCATGATCAGGAGCTTCCCCAGGAATCCGGCCAACGGGGGCAGCCCGGCAAGCGACAACAGCGTGATGGCCAGCAGCAGCGCCAGCGCGGGGGTGGCGCGGGCCATCCCGGCCATGTCGGAGATCGCGTCGCTGTGCACCGAACGCCCGTAAGCGATCACGGTGGCGAAGGCGCCGGCGCTCGTGAGTGCCAGCGCGGCGAGAAACACGAGCAGCGCGCTCAAGCCGCCCCCCTTGACGTTCGTGAACGCGGCAAGCCCAAAACCCGCCTGGGCGATCATCGAGTAGACGAGCAAGCGCCGGATGCTGGTCTGGATGACGGCGATCAGGTTGCCGGCGGTCATCGCCACCGCCGCCAGCCCGGCAATCAGCGCGGCGTAGGGAAGCTTGGTGCCGGCGAACGTGGTGGCCAGCAGCCGGGCAAACACGGCGAACGCCGCGACCACGCCGACGGACTCGATGAGCAGCACGATTCGAAGCGGAACCCCGACCTCGAACGTTCGCGACCACCAGCGGACGGGAACCAGGCCCATCCGGACGGCGAAGCCGCCCAGGAGCAGGCTCAACGCCAGCAGCGCAGCCGCCTCGGTTGCTTTGACCTTACTGAGCGCCGAGCCAGCCGCGTGCAGCTGGGTCTGACCGGTCAACCCGAAGATCAAGGCGAGCCCATAGATCAGCAACCCGCTGCTCGCGCCTCCGAGGACCAGATATCCCAGCGAGACGGCCGACGCGCCCGGACCGCGACGAGCCAGCCCTGTCAGCACATAGAGGTTGATAGCCAGCAGCTCGAGCGCCAGGAAGAGGGCGACCATCTCGGCGGCGGAGACGGCCAGCATCGCGCCCAGCGTCGCCAGCAGGAAGAAGCCGGGAACAGTGGGCGCATTCGGTTCGCCGGGAAGGATGTCGGCGCTGGTCGTGAGCAGGGCCAGCACTGCCACCGCCAGGATGACGACATCGCTCACGATGGCAAAGCCGTCGAGCGTGAAGGCGCCGTTCAGAATCGTGATCGTCTGCTTGAACTGCGTGGCCAGCGCCAGGAAAGCGAGCACGAGCGTGATCAGCGCCACCGCCGTAGTGGTGCGGCCGGAGGTGAACCGAGCCAGCACAAACACGACGATGGCTCCGATCAACAGCCACAGCTCTGGCGAGAAGGCCAGCAGATTGCCGAAGGTCTTCACCCGCCGCCTCGCGACAGCAGGGTGATGACCGAGAAGTTGATGAAATCCATGATGACCGCCGGCAGCAGGCCCAGCAGCGCGATCAACGCGAAGAGCCCGACGCTGGTGCCCAGCTCGAGTGTGCCCAGGTCGCGGACTCGCACTTCGTCCTCGGGCAAGACCCCGAAAAAGATTCGCTGTGCCGTCCAGACCACGACG
>CAZRMD010000015.1:0-26529 GCA_964601135.1 uncultured Actinomycetes bacterium
GGGGAATCCGCCCACAGCCTTCGCGGCCTGACCTCGCTCCCTCCCCCTTGTGGGGAGGGTCGGGGAGGGGGTTGTCAGTTAGACACGACGCGTTGGGTGATGGCCTCGTGTCGCGGCAGGGAGAAGCGGACAAACGAGCGATCGCCGATCCACTGCGTCGGCGGGATTGCCCACCACTTCGCCATGTTGTTGAGCTGGGTCGCGTACTGTGCCCGCAGCCGGGAAAAGCCCTTCCATGAGTCCTCGGCGGGGCGCAGCTGCCAGCCGGCGGACGCCAATCGCTCCCGGGCCTGGTCGAACTCGTAACGCTCGACTCCGACGTCATGATCGCCGGCCATGTGGAAGAAACGGCCCAGGTCCTCGACCAGGTGCGTGCCCATGGCGAACATCATCTTGGCCGGCCCATGCGGGCCATCCTCCACCGTCGTCAGCACAAGCGTCGTCGCGTCCAGCACCGCGCCCAACGCGCTGACCCAGGACTCATTGTCGTGCGAGGAGCGGAAGTAGGCGAGCACGGGATAGGCGAGGTGGCTATCGAGCACCTCGGCCGCCCATTTTTCCCAGTCGGCGAAGAGTCGCGGCAGATCCTCCGCCAGGCCGACCTTCGCGGTCGTCTCGAGAAGGTTGACTCCCGATGGCGGCGCTCCCGCCCGCGCGTCCAGGGTGACGACGAGGATCTCCCGACGCTGGAAGGATGCGTACAGCGAGAACAGCAAACTGATCGTCAGCGCGATGGTGCCCAATCCCGATCCGCCCGCGATCAATGCGAGAATCCGAGTCAGTCCGGACCGCGCGACGAAATCACCAAACCCGATCGTCAGCACGGACGTCCCCGCGAAATAGAACGCTGTCGGGAAATCCTGAACCATCGGATTCAGCTGCCTGCCCAACCCCAGGAAGATCAGAGCGAAGCCGAGGACCAGCCCGAACACCCAGAGGATAAGCAGGATGACGACAACCAGGGGCGCGAAGACGCCCAGCATTCGCTCTCGTTCCTGGGTCGAGCTCGCACGAAGGGCCAGGGCGCGGCATAGCCGCCAGCCCGGGCGAACCACCCAGCGGGTGAGGCGGTAGGGGGCGGGTGTCGATCGGGGCACGACGACGCTCTGAAAGAGGTCGTTGATGGTGAAGAGAACAATGGCGACGCCGAAGAGGGCCTCGACGACCTGGAGCATGAGGGCATAGTAGTCCCACCGGTTCTCGCAGCGCGAAACTGAACCCGGCTCAGCACCGTTCAATCGGCGCAATGCCGGGACGGGGACTCGAACCCCGACGCCCTTACGGGCAGGCGATTTTAAGTCGCCAACGTCTGCCTATTCCGTCATCCCGGCGCGACGAACATTGTAGGGCCGCTCAACTTGTTTTCCAGGCTCAAGTGCGGTAGGCTGCCTGGCCGCATGTGGACGTCAGTTGTGCGCCTGGTGGCAGGGTTGTTGATCGCCGGATGCGTGTGTGCGAGCCTGGCCTCGGTCGCCCCAGCCCGGGTCGCCCGGGCGACCGACACACCCACGCTGATCGCAGGCGCGCTACCGCCTGACCATGGCGATGCGAGGTCAGAACGACTTCTCGTCCCAGCCTCGCCGGAATCGACGCCGAGCCCCACCCCGGCACCAAGCACATCCCGTGCAACGGTCACGGTCACGGCGCGGTCGGCGGCGACTCCTCGCCCGATCCCGGTGCCGGCGATCGATGCCCAGGAGGTCGTGATCTTCAACCTCGACACCGGCCGCTTCCTCTGGCAATCGAACTCGAGAATGGCGTGGGCGCCGGCGAGCCTGACCAAGGTCTTCACCGCCATGGTCGCGGTCGACCTGATGGGGCTGAACACCACCGTCACGGTGCCCGCCTCGATCAGCCAGCTCCCCGCCGATTCAACATTCATGGGACTCTCGCCGGGCGAGCGAGTGACCGTCCGCGAGCTGATGTACGGCGTCTTCTTGAATTCCGGCAACGATGCAGCAGAGACGCTGGCGACGGCGGTGACCACGCGCTCGACCTTCATCGCCGACATGAATGCCAAGGCGGCGCGGCTCGGGTTACGGACGACCCACTTTGAGAACCCGACCGGACTCGATGCCGACGGCCATTACTCCTCGGCCTACGACCTCGCCATCGCCAGCGCGTACCTCGAGTCGCACTATGGCGCCCTGGTCAGCATCGCCGCGACGCCGTCCATCACGCTGCCGGCGACCGCCACGCATAAAGCATTCAACCTGGTGAACCTCGACAAACTGCTGTGGACCTATCCCGGCACATACGGCCTGAAGACCGGCTGGACGGACGCCGCGCTTGGTTGCCTGATCACCACCTCGAATCGAGGCGGCCACCGCCTGCTGGCCGTGCTACTGGGTGCTCCCGCCCGCACCGCCTACACGCAAATGCCGAAAGTGCTGGACTACGGTTTCGAGCTGCTTGGCGTTCTGCCCCGACCGCCTACGCCGTAGCAGCCTGCGGCCGGAATTCGACCTTCATATGTTGCTGCGCCAACTGGCGAAAACGGTTTTCGTCTTCGCGACTGCTAAAAGCTCGCCTGGGAATGATATTCGCGAACCGTTTTTGGTGTCGGAGCAGATAGACATCGTCTAGCTCGGCGAGCACCTCGTAGAACGTCCACTTCAGATGGGACTCAGCATCCGCAAACGACACGGTGATGCCGTCGTCGGCGAAGCAATGGCTCTGTTCATCGCGAAGCCGTGGCTGCCGCCTGTACTGGAGCACCGGGCCCACAAACAGGCTCCCGGCGGTCAGCAGTGACCACACGATCGCTACTCCGATTGTCGGAAGACCAAGGCTAGCATCGCCGGTTAGTGTGAGCGTGATGCCGACGACGAACGCGAGCGCCGCAAGAACGGCGAATACACGGTAGAACCACAGGCCCGTGCAGAGCCGCAGCATCGCGGCCTGGTATTCGGCCCGTGTCAGGCGGAATCGCACGCAGACGGCAGCATGACCGACGGCGTCGGACACAGCGCCATCGTAACGGCCTCCCGATAGGTTCCGGTCGGCAGCCGTGTCACATATCGATCACGGGCGGTGCTAGTCGACGCGACGTCCTGGTATGCAGCTGGCTTAGAGCGCGGCTCTCATCGGTTGGGCCCACCTGGTGATAGCCAGCCCGAGCGCGCCCACGCCAAAGACCAACGCGGCCAGACCGATTAGCCAGCCGATCAGCGGAATGATGGTGACGACGGCAAGGATGAACAGGCCGGCCAGCAGCGCCAGCGCGTCATGGTAGGCGCCCCAGCCGAGTCGGGCGAAGACGACGCGGCCGAGCAAGAAGCCCGACACCACCCAGCCAAGCGCGAGCGCGAGCAGCCAGAAGGGAATCAGGAGCAGCCCCAACCACCAGCCGCCGATGAGCAAGCCGATGATGAAGATGATCAGCGCAATGATGGGCGTGGCGACCAGGATGGCGGCGCCGATACCCAGGCTGGCCCACGGCTGAGCCCGCAGCGTGTCGATACTCCGGGAGCTCAGCCGCGGCAGGAAGAGCACGAAGAGCAGGCCAAGCGCCAGGATGCCGATCAGGGCTCGCAACCATCCGATAAACGCGTTGCCCGCACCGTCCCTCGACGCTGGCTGGTGACGGGTCGTGGTGCCCGCGACTTTAGCCCCGTTGGCGAGCTCAACCTGGTTCTTGCTCGTGTAGTCGAGGTTACCGGCGACCTGCGCCCCATCGAGCTTGAGGTGGTCAACGGAGCCACGCACCGTCCCGCCGACGCGGCTGTGCAGGGTGAGCGTCCCCGAACCCATCACCACATTGCGAGCAATCGGCGCCGAGACGGTCGCCGTGCCTCCCGCGACGACGAGGTCTCGGCCAATCGTGGCGTGGGACCCGATATCGACCATGCCGCCCGCCACCACGATGTCCTGCTCGACCGGCGCGTTCATCGTGACGTTGCCGCCGGCTGCGCGGACGCTGCCACCGACTCGTCCGCTTATCGTGATGGTGCCGCCGGCCACGATGACGTCGCGGCTCACCGTTCCCGCAATCGTGATCGTCCCGCCGGCGATGATCACGCTGCCGTTGACGTTGCCATCGACCGAGATCGTTCCGGCGGCCGCGTAGAGATCGTCGTTGATGGTCTGGCCACTGCCGACGGTGACGTCGTTTCCCTGTCGCAGGTCAGCCGCGGCCGCCTGCAGTGGCACCCAGGCCAGCACGCCGGCGATTGTCATCGCCACCGCCAGGTTGGCAATGCGCGACGGACGCATCATGCTCGCCGCCATTGTCGCATGCCCTCGGCGGGCGTCGCTCAGCTTGCTTCGGCGAGGGCGTCGGTGAACTGGCTCTCGTAGAGCGCGGCGTAGAAGCCACGGCGCCGCAGCAAATCCTCGTGGGTCCCCTGCTCGACGATGCGACCTTGATCCATCACCACGATGTTGTCCGCATTGCGGATGGTTGACAGCCGGTGCGCGATCACGAAACTGGTGCGTCCCTGCCGCAGGCGCGCCATGGCCTCTTGAATCAGCACGTCGGTTCGGGTGTCAACGTTGCTGGTCGCCTCATCCAGGATCAGGATGGCGCGGTTGGCGAGGAAGGCGCGGGCGATCGTCAGCAGCTGCTTCTGGCCGGAAGAGATATTCGACGCATCGTCGTTGAGCACGGTGTCATAGCCGTCCGGCAGCGTCCGGACGAACTGGTCCACGTGGGCCGCCTGGGCCGCGGCGATGACCTCGTCATCGGTCGCGCCCTGCCTTCCGTACCCGATGTTGTCACGGATGGTCCCGGAAAACAGCCACGTGTCCTGAAGCACCATGCCGAAAGCGCTGCGGACCTCGTCGCGCGAGCGTTCGCGGGCATCGACGCCGTCCAGGCAGATCCGGCCGGCATCGATCTCATAGAAACGCATCAGCAGGTTGACGATCGTCGTCTTACCGGCTCCCGTCGGCCCGACGATCGCGATCGTCTGCCCCGGCTTGACCTCGAGATTGAAGTCGGTGATGAGCGGCTTCTCTGGTTGGTACTGGAAGAAGACATGCTCCAGGGCCACCGAGCCGGATGCTTCCGGTCGCGGGCTCGGGCCAATGGCCGTGTCGGGAGTTTCCTCTTCAGCCGCCAGGAACTCGAAGACCCGTTCCGCCGATGCCAGGCCGGATTGCAGGAGGTTCAGCTGACCGGCGAGCTGCATGATCGGCATCGTGAACTGCCGAGAGTACTGGATAAAGGCCTGCACGTCCCCCAGCGTCATCGTTCCGGAGACGACCATATAGCCGCCAAGCGCGGCAATGGCGACGTAGTTGACATTCCCCAGGAACATCGTGGCCGGCTGGATGATCCCGGATAGGAACTGCGCCCGGAAACTTGCCTCGTACAGGGCATCGTTCTGCTGGTTGAAGGCCTCGATCGCCCGCGCGCGCTGACCGAAGACCTGGACCAGCGCGTGGCCGGTGTGCATCTGTTCGACGTGGCCGTTGAGGGCGCCGGTGCGGGCCCACTGCGCGGCAAAGTGCTTTTGTGAGCGGCGGGCGACCAGCAGGGTGACCACCATCGAGAGCGGGATGGTGACCAGGGCGACGAGAGCCAGCAGCCAGCTGATCCACACCATGATGGCCAGCACGCCGACGATCGTGAGCACCGACGTGAGGATCTGGCTCATCCCCTGTTGGAGGGTAGTCGTGATGTTGTCGATGTCGTTGGTGACCCGGCTCAGCACCTCACCGTGGGCGTGGCTGTCGAAATACCTGAGCGGGAGCCGGGCGAGCTTGGCCTCCGCGTCCTGCCGCATCCGGTAGACGGTCCGCTGGGCGACGCCGGCCATGATGTAGGCGAGCAGCCAGCCAAGCACGGCGCTGAGCAGGTAGACCAACGCCGCGAGGGCGAGGATCTCGCCCAGCTTGGTGAAGTCGATACCGTGACCGGGCACGACATCGGAACCGGAGACCACGTTGGCGATCTGGTCCTGCCCTCGCGCTCGGAGGAGCGCGACCGCCTGCTGCTTGCTCAGCCCCGCCGGCAAGAGCTTGCCCATCACGCCGTCGAAGATCACGTTGGTTGCGTTGCCGACGACCTTCGGCCCGATGACGGTGAAGGCGACGCTCCCCATGGCCAGCAGCGCGCTGGTCGCGATCCACACTCGCTCGGGGCGGAGCCGCGCCAGCAGCTGACGCAGGGTGCCGCGGACATCTCGGGTTTTTTCGGGCGGGAGCTGGCCAAAACCTCCCCACCCGCGGGCAGGCGGGCGCGCCGCCTGGTTGCGGGCGATCATGCCACCGCCTCCTCGCCCAACTGCGAGGACACGATCTCGCGATACGCCGCGGTGTTCGCCATCAACTCTCGGTGGGTCCCCACGCCGACGATCCGTCCTTCGTCCAGCACGATGATCTGATCGGCATTCAGGATGGTGCTGACCCGCTGAGCAACGATCAGCACCGTCGCACCGCGGGCTTCGCGCTTGAGCGCGGCGCGGAGCCGGGCGTCGGTGCCCGCATCGAGGGCCGAGAAACAGTCATCAAACAGGTAGATAGGAGGACGCTTCACCAGCGCCCGGGCGATGGAAAGCCGCTGCCGCTGGCCACCGGAAAAATTGGTGCCACCCTGGTCCACCGGGGCGTCGAGTTGCTCCGGCATGGTGCTGACGAACTCGCGGGCTTGCGCCACGTCGAGCGCGCGCCACAGATCCGCCTCGCTCGCCGACGGATTGCCGAACCGCAGGTTTTCGGCGATCGTCCCCCGGAACAGGTAGGCCTGCTGCGGAACCAGGCCAATCGATTGCCACAGGACGTCGAGTCGCTGCCTCCGGACATCGACGCCGTTCACGAGCAGCGCCCCAGCGCTGACGTCGAAGAGACGAGGGATCAGATTGAGCAGCGTGGTCTTCCCGGCGCCGGTCCCGCCGATGATGGCGGTGGTTGCCCCGGGCCGAAGCGCGAATGACACGTCGCTGAGCACGGGCTTCTCGCCACCCGGGTATCCGAAGCTCACGTTCCGAAACTCAACGTCACCCCTGGCATGATTCGGTTCGACCGGATCAGCCGGGTCCGCAATCGATGGCCGCGCCGACAACACCTGATGAAGTCGCGCTCCGCTGGCAGCGGCTCGCGGAATGAAGATCACCATCATCACGGCCAGCATCATGGCCCAGAAGATCTGCATGATGTAGGCGAGGAAGGCAAACAGATTTCCGACGGGCATCTGGCCACCGTCGATCAGGTGTCCGCCAAACCAGACGATTGCAACGCTCGACAAGTTCATGATCAGCATCAGCAGGGGAAGACTGAGTGCGAACATGCGGTTCACCCGCAACCCGGTCGAGGTCAGCATCTGGTTCGCCAGCTCGAAGCGATCGCGCTCATCGGGCGTCCGATTGAATGCCCGGATCACCCGCACTCCGGTGATCTGCTCGCGCAGCACCGAGTTGATCTTGTCGATCTTGACCTGCATCGACTGAAACAGCGGCACGGCGAAGTACATCAGGGTGCCGATCACGGTCGCGACCAGGGGCACGATCACAACCAGGATCCAAGAGAGGGTGACGTCCTCGCGCAACGCCAGAATGACGCCGCCCACGCCCATGATGGGCGCGGTAACGAGCATCGTCAGCGCCATCTGCAACAACATCTGCACCTGCTGGACGTCGTTGGTGTTCCGCGTGATCAACGATGGAGTCCCAAATCGATTCATTTCTTGGGCCGAGAACTCCTGGACCCGCTCGAACACGGCTCGGCGGACATCGCGGCCGACCCCCATCGAGGTTCGGGAGGCGAAGTAGACGACGACGATCGAGAGGATGCCGACGCCAATCGCCAGCGCCAGCATGATCCCGCCGGTCCGCCAGATGTAGCCGATGTCACCCTTGGCCACGCCGTTGTTGATGATGTCGGCGTTCAGGTTGGGCAGGTAGAGGTTGCCGATCGACTGCACCAGGACCACGACCAGGACGAGCAGTGCGGGGCCGCGGTACGGTCGCAGGAAGGTCGAGAGCAGACGAATCAGCGCCGGCATCGCTCCTCTACGTCAGCCCACCGCCACGTCGGGCTGCGCTGCCTCGGGAGAAGCGGGCGTCTCGCCGAACGCGGGTTGCTGTTGCCGCATGCGTGCGCGCAAGGGCACATCCGGCATGAAGAGCGAGGCGATCAGCGCCAGGGCAATCAGGACGATGGCCACCAGGAAGATGTCATGGAGCGTCACGGCCAGAGCCTCTCGGATGGCATGCATCACCTGGTCGAACAGGGGGAGCGCCTGCGGCGGCAGCTTGGCCTTGGCCTGCGCAATCTTCGCCGGATCGAGCAACGCGTTCGGGTTGTTCGACGAGGCGCTCGACGGCAATGTGAACGCAGCCGGCAGGTGCAATGTCGCCACCTGGTCCTGGATCGCGCCCGGCAGGCGCTGCGCCAGCAGCGAGCCCAGCACGGCCGAGCTCACCGTCCCACCGATATTGCGCCAGAACTGGATCTGGCTGGTGCCGACGCCAAGATAGCGCAGCGGCAGGGCGCTCTGCACGGCATTGATGTAGAGCGGGAAGGTAATCCCGAGTCCGGCGCCCACAATGATGATCGCGGCGGTCAGCGTGAGCTGCGACGTCGACGGCGTCGTTTGGGCCACGATGTAGATGCCCACCATCATCAGGACGGCGCCGATCGTGCCCAGGTAGTGGTAATGCTTGATCCGCACCATCAACTGGCCGGTGAGCACGCTGGCCACGATCAACCCGAGCATCATCGGCGTCAGCAGCAGGCCAGAATTCGTGACGCTGATGCCGAGTACGCCCTGGGTCTCGAGCGGAACGAAGATGATCATGCCGAACATCCCGAGCGCGGTCAGGAAGCCGACGGCCATCGATACCGCGAAGGCCCGGTTTTTGAAGAGCCTGAAGGGGACGATGGGTTCTTTGACCCGCTGCTCGATGACGAAGAACGCGATCAACATCGCCGCGCCGAAACCCAGCAGGCCGAGGACCTCGACGGAGGTCCAGCCCTGATCCTTGGCGACCGAGAGCGCGACCAGGATCGGGATCAGACCAGCAGCCAGCGCCGCTGAGCCCCAGATATCGATATCACGCCAGGAGGCCTGAGTACGGACGAACGGCAGGAACCCGGCAACCGTCAGCACCCCGAGGAGGCCGACCGGCAGGTTGACGTAGAAGACCCAGCGCCAGCCCCAGTTGTCAGTCAGGAAACCGCCGACTACGGGCCCGACGATCGAGGCCAGACCGAAGACGCCACCGAAGAGGCCCTGCATCCGAGCGCGCTGTGCCGGCGGAAAGATGTCGGCCAGGGTGGTGAATGCCGAGGCGAACAACATGCCGCCAAAGAGGCCCTGGATGATCCGGAACACGATCAGCTGGTTCATGTCCTGCGATAGCCCGCATAGTGCGGAGGCACCGACAAAGCCCGCCATGCCAGCGATCAAGAACGGCTTGCGACCGAACAGGTCGCCCATCTTTCCGGCAATCGGCACCACCACGGTCGACGCGACGAGATACCCCGTGATCAGCCACGAGTAGCGATCCAACCCATTGAGCTCGGCGACGATCCGGGGCAGTGCGGTACCAACGATGGTCTGGTCGAGTGCCGCCATCAATAGGGCCAGCATGATCCCGGCGGTGGCGAATACCTTCACGCGCGTGGACAGTTCAGCTGACATGGGTGTTACCCTCCTCCGCGCCCATCGCCTGGATGAGTCGCAACGAAATGTCTCGCAACTGGACGAGCTCCGACTCTTTGAAATTCCGCGTCAACTTTTCCTGGCCGAGCGCCGCGTCGTGCCAGATCGCCTTCAGCCGCTCCCGGCCCTGATCGGTGAGCTCCGCGTACACCGACCGGCGATCGTTGGGATCGTCGACTCGCCGGACGAATCCATCGCGCTCGAGGTTGTCGACCAGCCCGGTGACGGTGCGGGGCGAGACGTCGAGCATCTCGGCGAGCTGCCCCATCGTCGTCCGGCCGTCGGGGAAGTGCTGCAGCCTGACCAGGATCTGGAAGCGCCCCTCGCTGAGGCCGTGGTGCTCCGCCCAGCGCTCCATCATCATGTGCATCTTCTTGCCGAGCATGCGCACGGCGGCCAGAGCCTCCGTCCCTGGGTCGACCTGCCGGCCGGCCCGGGTCAGGATCTCGCGAATCCTCGGGTCGAAGCGGCAGCCGTTGGCATCGGCCGGAAAACCGCCAGGACCAATATCGGGGTGGGGCCCGGGGTCCCTCATCTTTTCAAGGCTCATCTTGTCAGGGCTCATATTTACAAGACTCAATATTACACAACTCAGCAAAGCTCGCAGCCCCAATCTCGTGACGGACCGGTGAAGCGGTGCCGCACCGGCGGCACCGCTCGTGGCTATTCGGGGCCGACCGTGATCTTGCTGGCGCCCCCGCCGATCTCGACCTCATAGCGATCTCCGGCCGCCGAGTAGTCGGGCGTCTCCACGCGGATCGGCCCACCAACGGCGCCGAAGAACTGGTCGTCGAGCGCGAGCTTGGTGGCGCCTCCGCCCACGTGGAGCCGGACCGGAACAGCGGCCGGGCGGCGCAGCGTCAGCTTGCTGGCGCCACCCGAGACGTTAATGCGCACCGCGCCGGTGGGTCGGGGCAGCTGGGCGTCGAATTGGTTCGCCCCACCCTGGACACCGATCCCGGTCAGCTCGACTCTTCGCAGGTCGGCGTCCAGGCGAGAGACGCCGGCGTGAATTTCCATTGCCCATGCTTTCGAGGGATTGAAGGTAACGTTGGCCGAGGTCCGGCCCCAGATCAACGGATTGATGCGCGGATAGTCGATGCTGACGACTCCGTCTGCCTCCGTGACTTGGGGTTTGGGTCCGGTGAACTGCGCCTGGTAGGACTCGGGGATCGATGCGTCGACCCGGATGGTCAGATTGGCGACTCCATGCGGAAAGACGAGGCTATTCATGGTTTTCTCCCTATGCCACCGATGCGGGCGCCTCTGCGCCCTCGGTCGCGTGCTCGACCACCGCCGACCCGCGGTTCCGAGCGGCGATGGAGCCGACCGCCGCGACCAGAATGACCGCGATCGCCAGCGCCATGGTTGGCCGCATGGCGTCGACGAAGGCCTGGGTGAAGACCAGGTGCGCCACGTGCTGTATCTGCTGCGCAATCTGCGTCGGGATCCCGGGGGGTAGCGACACGCTGGTCCCTGTCTGGCCGCGGCCTACTTGAAGGCCGGCCTTGGCGGCCTGGCTAAACCCGTCGACGAACGGCGCGCGCGCCTGGCTCGGCAGCTGGGCCGAGTAGCTGACCGCGCGGTTGTGCAGGTCGGTGGCGAGCTGGTTCTGCAGCAGGGCGCCGATGGCCGCCGTGCCGATCACGCCTCCCATTTCCTGAATGGTGTTGACCACCCCGGAGGCGACCCCCGCCAGCCGAGGCTGCAGGTCGCGGGTGGCGAGACTGAAGACCGGTGTCCAGATGCCGGCCATGCCGGCGCCGGCGACGACCAGCCCGGGGACGAAGCTCCATCGATTCGACGTCACTTGCGCCGTCCAGGCGATGTAGGCGACGCCAACGGCAAACAACGTCAGGCCCGCCATCAGGATGTATTTGGCGTAGCGAGCCGCCAGGGCCGCGGCGCCACCCGACAGCAGGATCATTGCCAGCGGCTGCGGCGCGATCGCCAGCCCGGCATCGAACGCGCTCAATCCGAGCACCGACTGGAAGTAGAGCGTCATTGGCAAAAAGACGCCCAGGATGGCGAAGCCCATGGCCAGCAGGACAAGCGACATCAGGGTGAAGTTGCGATCCTTGAAGACCGCGAAGGGGAGCAGCGGCTCGCGATCCTGGCGGCGCCATTGAACGAGAAGAAAAGCGGCCAGGATGAGCACGCCGGCGGCGATGATCTCCGGGATCGTGATTCCCGCCCACACGGTTCCCCAGTCATAGCGCTGCCCCTCGATCAGGCCGAAGACGACACCCAGCAGCCCGGCGGTCGCCAGGCCGACACCGACGAAATCGAGCCGGTGACGCCGGCCCGGACGGAGATCCGGCACGAAGAGGAACGCGAGCGCGAAGGTGAGTAGCCCGATCGGTAGGTTCACGTAGAAGATCCAGCGCCAGCCGAAGTGCGTGACGATGAATCCACCGAGCACGGGACCCAGCAGCACCGCCAGCCCGGCGAGCGATCCGTAGATGGCGAAGACGCCGCCCCGCCGTTCCGGCGGGAAGAGCGACAGCATGATCGGCAGACCCTGGGGCGCGATCATCGCCGCACCCAGTCCCTGAGCACCCCGCGCCAGGATCAACTGGGTCGGGTCCTGAGCCAGCCCGCTGAATGCGGACGCCAGGGTGAACACCACGATGCCCGCGGCGAACATGTTGCGAGGGCCGAAGATGTCGCCCAGCCGTCCGGACGTGATCAACAGCACGGCATACACGAGGCTGTAGCCGTTGAGCACCCACAGGATTTGGTCCAGCGACGAACGCAGATCGTCGACGATGCTGGGGATGGCGACGTTGACGATGGTTAGGTCGAGCAGGGTCATAAAGAGACCCAGGGCAAGTACCGTCAGCGCCAGCCAGGGCGAAGACGGCCTGTTTGTCAGGGGCTCACGGGGTTTCCCCGTGTGACGTGTTTCATACATGGTTGGTTAGACCCTCCTAGAGGATTGAATTCATCGATTTGCTTGCAACCGTTCGGCTGCACCCTCCTTGAAGCCTGGCTATACTCGGGGTTGCGCGCCCTTGAGCACCAGGTCCCCTTGCGGGATCAACTCGAGGAACACGACCTCTGACGGAGTGCTCGAACACTTCGCCGGAGGTCGTCGTTGTTCATCCGGCCTCACCTCCTTCTAAACGCTTGTGGAATCCCTCCTCGACGGCCTTGGCGTGCTCTTTTGTGATCCACAAATTTCCGCCCTCGATATCGCTGATCAAGCCGCGAACCCATTCAACCTCGGCGCGCTTCATATTCAGCGCGTACTCTCCCTCGATCAGGAACAACCGCGGCAGTCCCAGGTCCAGGAATGTCTTCAGCTGCTTTGCCTCGCCGGCGATCTGTCCCTCGAGCATGGCGGTCCGCACCTTGAGCAGGCGCACGACCTCGTCCTTGTCCAGCGCGGCGAGGAATGCGAGGACCGCCCCGAACTGCGGGTACTCATTGACCGGCTGAGCAACCAGCTCTCGCAGCCAGGCCAGGATCTCGTCGCGCCCTGCCTCAGTGATCGCGTAGACAGTCTTCTCCGGACGCCGTCCATCGCGGCTCGTGGCCTGGGCTTCGATAAAGCCGCCCTGCTCCAGGCGCTCGACGGTGTCGTAGATCGAGCCGCCCTTGAGCTTGATGACCTGGTCGTGGCCCCGCTCCTTCATCTTCGCTTTCATCTCGTAGGGATGCATCGGGTGCTCCATCAGCAGGTTCATGACCGCCAAGGCTAGTGGTGTTCGCGGAAGCTCCTTTTTAGTCGCCATCGCTTAGTCGACTCCGACTATACTACGACGACTAATCGATGTCAACTAGAAGGAACTCCCGCCTCTCGTGGGGAGGGGCCGGGGACAGGCGAAGGGCTTACAGCATCCTTACGAAAGCGGCGGAGGATATACGGCACGTGAGCCCTCGACGAATCCTGGTCGTCGACGACGATCCAATGGTGGCCACGACGGTGCAGCGGGTGCTCCGGCCGGAAGGCTACGACGTCGATGTCGCCCTCAGCGGCATCGACGCGCTCGACCAGGCGAAGCAACGCCGGCCCGACCTGGTCGTGCTCGACGTCATGATGCCCGGGATCGATGGACTCGAGATCTGCCGCCGGCTGCGCGCGGATGGCAATCTGCCGATTCTTCTGCTCACCGCCCGGGGCGGGACGGCGGACCGGGTCCGCGGGCTCGACACCGGCGCGGACGACTACCTCGTCAAGCCGTTCGCCTATGCCGAGTTGCTCGCCCGGGTTCGGGCACTGCTCCGGCGAACGCCGCCACCACCTGCAGTTCTAGGCTTCGCCGACCTGACGGTCGACATCGATGCCGCTGAGGTTCGCCGGGGCGAACGTCGAATCCGGCTCACCGCACGCGAGTTCGCCCTGCTGACCTACTTGCTCCGGCACCCGCGCCACGTCCTGACGCGCGAACAGCTGCTGGCGGCCGTGTGGCCCGATGAGGAAACCGATGACAACGTCGTTGCGGTGTACATCGGCTATTTGCGTGCGAAGCTCGAAGGCCCGGGCGAGCCAAGGCTGATCCAGACCGTGCGCGGCTTCGGCTACAGCCTGCGCGAGGAATAGGTTGTCTTTTCGGCTGCGGCTCACGCTGTTTGGCGCGGCGCTCGTCGCGGCGACCTTGCTGGCTTTTGGCTGGCTCGTCTACACGCTGGTGGCCAACAGCCAGGGCACTGCCCAGGACGACACGCTCAAACAACGGGCGGCCGATGCTCTCGGCGTTATCGCCCACCTGCCTTCCAGCGAGCTCAACGGTTCGGTCAGCCCGTCGCTCAGTGGAGCCGAGGACCTATCCCACCGCACCGATCCATTCGCCGAGGTGCTGACTTCCTCGGGTACCGTTATCTCGAGCACGGGTCGGATCGGTGAGGCCGCCCCGATGATTCCGAACAGCGTTCTCGCGAACGCGGCCGGGAGTGGCGGCGGCCTGGCTACGATCGATCTGTCCGGAGCGCCCACGCTGCGGATCTATGCCACCCGCTGGACCCGAGCGGATCTCGGCCTCTCGGGCTTCATCGTCGCGGGTCAGCCGACCAGTGTCCAGTCGGCGAATCGCAAGGGCATTCTCGGCTTCCTGATCGTTTCCTCGATCCCCACGCTGCTGGCCGCATTGCTGGCCAGCTGGCTGATCACGGGCCGGGCGCTCCGGCCACTCAAGACCGTCGCCCAAACGGCAGAGTCGATCGCTCGCACGCGGGATCTGAAACGGCGACTGGCGCAGGGCCGGCGCAGCGACGAGCTTGGCCTCCTGAGCCAGAGCTTCAACCGCATGCTCGAACAGCTCGAGGCGGCGTACCAACAACTCGCGGCGGCGCTCCAGGCCCAGCGGCGGTTCATCGCCGACGCCTCGCACGAGCTGCGGACGCCGCTGACGACGATCCGCGGCAATGCCGACCTGCTCTCGCAGGGCCCCGCACTGAGCGACGAGGTGCGAGCCGCGGCTGCGCACGACATCGCTGCGGAAAGCGAGCGCATGAGCCGGATGGTTGAGCACCTCCTGACGCTGGCGCAGGCCGATGCCGGACAGCACCTCGAGCTGGCGCCGGTATCGCTCCGATCGCTGCTCGAATCGGTGTGCCGCCAGGCGCAGGCCGCGCACCGGGATCGACACTTTCGCAGCGTCGGCCTCACCGACGCCACGGTCAACGGCGACGAGGACGCGCTGGTTCAGTTGCTCTGGGTGCTGGTCGACAATGCCGCGAAGTTCACCAAGCCGGGCGGCTGCGTCGAGCTTGGTTTGCGAAAACACGATTCGACGGCGCTGCTCACCGTCGCGGACGATGGCATCGGCATCCCGCCGACTGATCTCGAGCGAATCTTTGAGCGCTTCTACCAGGCCGACGGCTCACGATCGAACAAGGGCGCTGGCCTGGGGCTGTCGATCGCGCAGTGGATCGTGGACCAGCATCACGGCACGATTGCCGCACGCAACAACGACGGCCCCGGCGCAACCTTCACCGTCACGTTGCCCCTCGCCGCCTAGCTCTTACCTCAGTCTTACCGCCACGGGATACGTTCGGTGCATGTACGACACCTCCGCTGAGCATGCCGCTGGCTTGACCGCTGGGCTCCTCACGCTCGTCTTCGTTTTTGTCGGCCTGCGTCTCCTGCGATGGCTCGCCGGTCGCCGTGTTGCATGGGCTGCCCGCTGGGCAACCACCGTCGACGCGGCGTCGGGCATGACGAAGGTCGTCGCCGCATTGATGGTGGTTTCGGGCGCGATCCACCTGGCGCTGGTCCCCGGCCACGAGGGAATCACCGGCATCCTTTTCGTCATCGACGGCGTCGGCTTCATGGCGCTTGCCATCGCCGCATTCCTCACCACGTGGTGGCGCCGCGTAGCGGCTTTCTGGCTGAGCGCCACGATCGTCGCCTACATCGTCTGGATCATGGCCGGCTGGGAAACACCGGACCAGGTCGGCATCGCCTGCAAGCTCGTCGAGCTGATTGCGCTGGGCCTGGTGATGAGGATGGCCCAGCCGAGGCGTAAGACCTGGCCACGTCGGATCTGGCGGGCGTTCGCCTATCCGCTGATTGCCTGCATAACCACCCTTGGCATTGGGATCGGCGGTCTTGCCCATCCCGATTCGCTCCACGCGCACGCTGGCGCCGTCCTGCAACCGGTGGCCGCGGTGGTCACGCCGGAGCAAGCCGAAGCTGCAGCACACCTGCTGGCTCAGACGAGATCGAGCATCGCCCGCTACCGGGATCCGGCCGCGGCAATGGCCGCCGGCTTCGAACCCGGCCCCGCATCGAACGCGGATCCCCTACTGCACTTCACGAACAAAGGCAACGCGCAGGTGATCCTGGATCCGAATCGGCCGCAGGCGCTCGTATACGCCCGCACTCCCCACGGTCTCCGGTTGCTGGGCGCGATGTTCCAGATGCCGAAAACCGGCCAGTGGGGGCCCGATCCGGGCGGGCCGCTTACGCAGTGGCATCAGCACGAGTGCATCTGCTTCTCACCCTTCGGTTTCGAGTTCAGCTTCGCGACGCCGTTCTGGACCTGTCCGGTGGGGTCGACGAACATCACCACGCCCCCCATGCTCCATGTCTGGATCATCGACAACGGGAAGAACGGGCCATTTTCCGCCGACCTCGACAAGACCGTCCAGAGCGAGCTTCAGAAAGGGTGATCGAGCATGAAAGACCAGGCGCCTGATATTGCATCCGTCATCGTCGTCACCCAGGCCAGCTTTCTGCTGATGGCCGGCCTCATCGCGCTGCCCTTCGGGATCGTCGAACCTGGCTACCGCATCCTTGGTCTGCTGACGATCGTCATCGCCGCCGCCATGTTCTGGCTGGCTCGCAACATCCGCCGGCAGCGGCGCTGGGCGCGCCGCTGGGTCATCGCCCTGGAATCGATGAGCCTGCTGGCGTCGCTGCTCCTCATGGTGCTTCCTATCGGCGCCGTGCGTGGGCCGGTGCCGGCGCTCGTCAACCTTGCCTTGCCGGCAGCGGTGCTCTGGCTGGTCTTTTCGAAGTCCGGCGGAGCCGGACTTCACGCCGCCGAGCCCTAACCCTTGAGAGACCCGGCCAGCAGGCCGCGGACGAAGTAGCGCCCCAGCAGGATATAAACGAGAAGGGTTGGCGCCGCGGCCAGCAGCGCGCCGGCCATCTGCACCTGGTACTGGGCGAGCAGGCTGCCGGCGAGGTTCTGCAGGGCGACGGTGATGGGCTGCTGGGTTGGGTCCTGGGCAATGGTGACGGCAAACAGGAACTCGTTCCAGATGCTGGTGAACTGCCAGATCATGACCACAACGAATCCGGGGATGGAAATCGGCAGCATGACGTGACGGTAGATTCCAATAACCCCCGCGCCGTCGATGCGCCCCGCCTCCAGCAGCTCCTTCGGCACAGCCGCGAAATAGTTGCGGAAGATCAGGGTGCAGATCGGAATGCCGTAAACGATGTGGACGAGGATGAGGCCCGGAATGCCGCCGTAAAGACCGATCGCGCTGAGGAACTGGAACAGCGGGATCAGGATGCTCTGGTATGGGATGAACATCCCGAACAGGAGGAGCGTAAACACGATGTTCGCACCTCGAAACTGCCATTTCGATAACACGTAGCCGTTCAGCGATCCCAGGACGGCGGAGATCAGAGTCGCCGGCACCACGAGGAACACCGAGTTGAGGAAGGAGGGCGCCAGCTTGTCCAGCGCCGAGCCGAACGCCTCCAGAGTGGGTGACTTGGGAAGCTCCCACAGCGTCGAACGAGATACCTCGGCAAATGACTTGAGCGAGGTGACGACGATGGCGAACATCGGCAGCAGATAGAAGATCGCCAGCGCGATCAGCAGGACGTACATGACGATCGTCGATGGCCGGAAGCGCCGGGCTTGCACGGGCTGAGCCACCAGGCTCATCGCTCCGTCTCTCCCCGCAAGTTCCAGATCAGGTAGGGGACGATGAGCACGGCGACCATCAGCAGCAAGACGGTCGCGATCGCGGCCCCTCGAGCGAACAGGTCCTGCCGGAAGGTCGTGATGAACATGTTGAGGCCCGGCATGTCGGTGGAATAACCCGGCCCACCAAATGTCATGACAAAGACGAGGTCGAAGATCTTGAGTGAGATGTGGCCGAGGATGATCACCGCCGATAGCGTGATCGGCCGCAACAGGGGAAAGACCACGTAGCGAAACGCCTGCCATTCGGTGGCGCCATCGACTCGGGCGGCCTCGCGGAGCTCGTCGGGGATTCCTCGCAAGCCGGCCAGGAACATCGCCATGGCGAAACCGCTCATCTGCCAGACCGCTGCGATCGTCAGCGAGTTCAGGGCGCTGGTAGGGCTCGTGAGCCACCCGGATTGCAGGAAATCGAGGTGGAGGTTGTGGAAGAAAACGTTCAGGCCATAGTTCGGATTGAAGATCCAGCGCCACACCGTCCCGGTAACGATGAAGGAGATCGCGAGTGGGAACATAAAGATGTTCTGAAACAGGATGCTTCCGCGAAGTTTCTGGTCGATAAGCACGGCAGAGCCGAGTCCCAGGATCAAGCATCCCACGAGGAAGAATGCCGTGAAGTGAATGGTGTTGACAATGTCCGCCTGAAATCGCTCCGTACCAAACAGGCGGACATAGTTCCGCACACCGACGAAGGTGTAGTCGGGTACCACGCCTCGCCACGCCGTCAGGGACGTGTAGGCGGTGCGGCCGATGAAGCCGTAGACGAAGATCGCAATGAGGATCACCGACGGCGCGATCAGCAAGAACGGCGTGACCCGATCCCAGGAAAGCGCCGAGACGGAGCGGCTCGGCGGGAGCCGCTCCACCATGACCGGGGGCGCAGTGGCCGTGGCCATCGGCGACCCGACGGGGCTTACGCCTTCAGGAATTCGTCGGAGAGTTTCTGGAGGTTGCTGGCGGTCTTTTCGACATCTTTGTTGATGACGAACTGACCCATCTCGTCGTTGACCGCCGAGGCAAACGAATCGGGCGTCGCCGAGCCATGCGCCGAACTGGGAACCAGCGCGTCGGTCTTGAACTCGGCGATGAACTGCTGGGCAATGGGGTCGAAGATGCTGGCGGACACGTCGGTGCGAGCTGGGATCGATCCTTTCTTGGGATTGAAGGCCGCCTGTCCCTCTTGCGAGCCACAGACCTTCAGCCAGTTGACGGCGTTGTCTCGATCGGGCGCGCCCTTCGGCAGCCCAAAGGTGTCGCAGACGATCACGTATTTCCCGGACGTTCCGGGGGACGGGGCGGCGCCGAAGTCCGTGTTCGCGACCCAGTTGTTGGAGGTGAAGTAGCCCTTGGCCCAGTCGCCCATGATGTTGAACACGGAGGACCCGGCGATGAGGCGCTTGTCGGCATCATCCCAACCCAGCGTCGGGTGGTCCTTGTTGACGTAGTTGAGCATCGACTTGATCCAGGTAAGGGCCTGCTTGACGTTGGCGTCGGTAAAGGAAGCCTGCCCGCTGAATACCTTTTTGTAGAAGTCAGGCCCGCCCGCCGCCAGAATGTTGTTCTCCAGCAACATCTGCACCTGCCAGTTGCCCTGCGAGCCGAGTGCCAGCGGCGCCTCCACCTTCCCTTTCAGCTTGCCGAGCGCCGAGAGGAAGTCATCCATGCTCGCTGGCGGGGTGATGCTGTTCTGATCGAGGAGTTTCTTGTTGTACCAGAGTGCATTGCCGCGATGGACGTTGACAGGGACCGACCACACCTGGCCGTTGGAACTCACGATGTTCTTGAGATCTTTTGGGATTTTGCTGTCCCAGCCCTGGTCGTTCCAGATGCTGGTGATCGGTTCCATCTTGTCCGCCTTGACCCAGGTGCTGATCAATTCCTGACCCGCATGCACCTGGAAGCTGTCCGGTGGCTTTCCACCCTCCATCCGCGTCTTCAGCACTGCTTTGGCATTCGTGCCCGCGCCGCCGGCGACGGCGGCGTTGACGATCTTCACGCCGGAGTACTTGTTCTTGTAGATCTTGAACATCTCGGCCAGGCCATCGGCCTCGCCACCGGCGGTCCACCAGCTAAAGATCTCGAGATTGCCTCCGCCGCTTGCTGAGGTCGTCCCCGTGCTCGTTCCGCACGCGGCGAGAAAATCAGCGAGGCTTAGCCCGAGGACGACGCCGCCTGCGGTCTTGCCAGCTCGAGAGACGAACTGACGCCGAGTCCAACGCTCGTTACCCATGTCTCCCCTCCTTGGTTCGGATGCCGGCCTCGCGATAGGCGGCAGCGAGAGTGTACTTCGGAGCGTAGCCGATTACAAGGAGAGTGGCTTCAAACCAACGATCTCTAAGATTCGATGGCCTGAGGACCTGAGCAGCGTCTTCCGCTCAGGTCCGTTTTGTGTTGGCCGGTCGACTAGTAGCGCCGCCAGCCGCGTGCGCCGAACATGCCGCGTCCGGCCACCAGGCTGAGCAGCAAGACCACGATCGCGGCACCGATGATGGCGGAGAGAATCGGGATGCCTCCCAGCGAAAGCTCCGGGGCGATCACGAGGTGCAGCACGTCGACCATCAGCCAGGCGCCGACCAGGCCGGCGACGATGGCCCCGATCAGTCCGCCCGGCATCCCGCGCCCCACCAGGCGCTCTCCGATCAGGCCGGCGAGCGCGCCGACGATCAGCAGCACGAGCAGGTGTTCAAGCGACATATCAAACCTCCAATTATTTGGTATTGATGCTATCACTAAAGCATAGCGGCTCCTCCACTAATCCGCCAAGCGTGTAGAGTCAACCGCGAAGAGGGGAAGCTTGGCAACCAGCCCGTCGCGGCGCCCGCAGCTCCCGACCACCCGGACACCGGGGACGCCGGCTGGTGCCCCAACGCCGTTCTGGCGCAACCGGGGCTTCTGGATCTACCTCATCGTCCTCCTGGTCCTGAACTACCTGATCAGCGCGATTTTCCTGAGTGGACCGGGGCGAATCACCGTCCCTTATACAACCTTCATTCAGCAGGTCACGGACGGCAACGTCAGCGACATCACCGCCACCGGCAACTCGATCCAGGGCGACTTCAAGAAGTCCGTGACATCCGGGGGCGCCAGCGGCACGGCTTTCCAAACGCAGCGACCAGACTTCGCCCAGCAGGACAACCTCTGGACGCTGCTCACCCAGCACAACGTCACCGTTAACGCCCAGGCGCCTGGCACCCAATCGCTGCTCGTGACCCTTCTGATCAGCTTCGGCCCGGCCATTCTCTTGATCGCCGGCTTTCTATACCTCAGCCGCCGGACGACGGGGGCCGGCCCTGGCGGAATCCTGGGAGCCTTCGGGCGAAGCCAGGCAAAGCTCTACAACCCACAAGACGTTGGCCGCGTCACCTTTAATGATGTCGCCGGCATCGACGATGCCAAGCAAGACCTGGCCGAAGTTGTGGACTTCCTCAAAATGCCTGAGAAGTATCAGCGGCTTGGAGCCCAGATTCCCCACGGGGTACTGCTGGTTGGTCCGCCGGGAACCGGGAAGACGTTGCTCGCGCGAGCGGTCGCCGGCGAGTCCAACCGCCCCTTCTTCAGCCTCGCGGCGTCCGAGTTCGTCGAGGCCATCGTCGGCGTCGGCGCCGCGCGGGTACGCGATCTCTTCGCCAAGGCGAAAGCCGCCGCCCCCAGCATCATTTTCATCGACGAGCTCGACGCCATTGGCCGGTCGCGGGCATCATCGGCAACCTTTGGGGCGAACGATGAACGCGAGCAGACGCTCAATCAAATCCTCACCGAGATGGATGGGTTCACGCCCAATCAGAATGTCGTCGTACTCGCCGCCACAAACCGTCCGGAAGTTCTCGACCCGGCCTTGCTGCGGCCAGGGCGGTTCGATCGACGTGTGACCGTATCACCCCCGGATCGCAAAGGGCGCGAGGCGATCCTGCGGATCCACACGCGGAACGTGAAGCTGGCATCCGACGTCAACCTGGACGAGATCGCCGGTGCCACGGCCGGCTTCGTGGGCGCGGACCTTCGCAACGTGGTCAATGAAGCGGCTCTGGTCGCCGCCCGCAAAGGCCACGAGTCAGTGACCCGCGATGACTTCGACGAAGCGATCGAGCGTTCCGTGCTGGGACTCCGGCGGCCGATCACCCTCGGCCCGGATGAGAAACGCCTGATCGCCTACCACGAGTCGGGTCACGCGCTGCTGGGGTTGTTGATTCCAGAGGCCGATCCGGTCAAGAAGGTCACGATCATCCCTCGCGGGTTATCGCTAGGCGTCACCTACAGTCAGCCGATCGATGACCGCTACAACTATCCCGAGGGCTACCTGCGCGGCCGGATCACCGCGGCCCTTGGCGGGCGGGCAGCCGAGGAAATCGCCTACGGGACCGTGACCACCGGCGCCGAGAACGACCTGCAACAGGTGAACCAGATCGCGCGCTCGATGGTCCTGCGCTGGGGAATGTCGCCCAAGCTCGGGCCGCTCAACCTGGTGCAGCCGGGCGATGGCGCGTTTCCCGGCCAGCAGTTCAGCCCCGAGACCGCGAACCTGCTCGACGAAGAGGTCCGCCGGATCGTGGACGAATGCCATCGCGAGGGAATCCGCATGCTGACCGAGAACCGCGAGCGGCTCGATCACCTAGCCGAAGCGGTCCTGAAGAAGGAGACGCTCGACGAGGACGAGATTTACGCGGCGACCGGCCTCCCCAGGCGGCCGGACCAGCCGAGGCGAGCGCCGCCTATGCCCCCCGATGGGTCGGCACGGGACCACGACCTTGCAAAGGATGAAGTCGGAGCAGGAGAAATCCGCCGCGCCTAATCAACAGTCAGGCGTCGAGCGTGTCGAAAGCGCCGTACGGAGGGAATCGGAAGGCCATGTCTTTTGAAAGCAGGCCGCCATGGCCGAGCCGGTTGAAGTCGCCGGCTGTGACACGGACGCCGGTGAAGAGTCGCGGCAGGATGAGGTCGAGGACGGTGGCCTTCGAGAACATGCCGCATGCCGCTACACCGAAGATCGGCTTGTCATCGAGATAGGCAAGCCAGACAGCGCTCCCCGGATGCGCCGGCGCACCCTGCTTTTCCATCCGCGCGCCCAGGCGGCTCAAGGCAACCAGCGTCGGATCCAGTGGGTCGGTTGCATTTGCGCCGGCGGTCAGCAGCAGGTCGGATTCTTGCAGCAGGTCCCTGACGGCCTCCTGCACGGCGTCAACCGAGTCCGGCACGTAACGGATCTCGCTGATTGTCGATCCGAACCACGCGACCTTCATTTCGATCGACGCCTGGAACTTTTCGCGCTGTGATGGTTCGAGACGCTCCCGCACGAGGATGGCCACACGCATGGCTTTGAACGCGAGCACGCGGACGATTCCCGTCGCACCGGCCGTGAGGCTCTCCGCTTCGCGAAGCCGGTCTTCGCGAACGACAAACGGGGTGACCTTTACGCCGGCGACGGTCTTCCCCTTCGAGACGAGCTGCCCATCGAAGAGGGTGAAGACCGAAATATCCTCGATGCTGTTCAACGCGCCCAGCCGCGCCACGTCGACCTCGAAAATGCCGTTGATCGCCGCGCTCAACCGTACCTGACTCTCGACCGGACCGTGTTGTGCGATCCCCGGGCCGGCCACCACGTGGACAAGCCGGCGCGCCGCCTCGTCTTCGTGGACATCGCCCGGCTCGATGCGGACGACGTGCAGCTCCTCCACTCCTGCCCTGGCCACGACCGGCCAGTCGGCGCTCGACAGGATTCGTCCCTTCACGAGCAGCGCTCGATGATGATCCTCCCGGTCGACCAGGGTCTGAGCGAGGACAGCGCCCTCGATGCTGGTGGCGCTGAGCCGGTTGCCGCGCAGCGCCTCGGCTTTCAACCCGCCGCGCTCGCCGCGGCGACCGAGCTCGGCATCGGGCCTCCCTGCCTGCCATGGCGGACGGCCACAATCTGCGAGAGGATGGCCAGGGCCGTCTCCTCGGCGGTTTGCGCCCCCAGGTCCAGGCCGATTGGAGCGTGCACCCGCTCGAGCTCCTTGGGGCTGACTCCTGCCGCGGTCAGGCGCGCGACCCGTTCGCGATGCGTCTTCTTGCTGCCGATGGCGCCGATGTAGCGCGGCCGTCCACGAAGCGCCGCAGAGATCGTCGGGTCGTCGAACTTCGGATCGTGCGTCAGGATCACGATATAGGTCGAACTGTCCATCGGCAGGTCTTTCAAGATTTCGTCGGGCCAGGCGTGGATGACGCGGCGCGCCTCGGGGAAGCGCTGGACTTCGGCAAACTTCGAGCGCGCATCGACGACCGTGACGCGGAAGCCGAGCGCATTCGCCAGTCGCGTCAGTGGAATGGCGACGTGCGAGCCGCCGAAGATGAACAACTCGGGTGGACGGGGAAACGGCTCCAGGAAGAGCCCGTCCCGCCGCACCGGGTTCTCTTGCTCGAGCAACTCGTCCGCCTGTGGATTCGGCGGCTTCAGGAGCTCGCGTGCGCCGGGAGAATCCGTGACGGCGGTCTGCAGGACAACCGGCGTCTCGGCCTCGAGCGCCGCGATCAGACTGCGATGGACGTCTGACAACGGTTCAATCAACACGTCCACCTCGCCACCACAGCTCAGACCGACGGTCCAGGCAAGGTCGTCGCTCACGCCGTAGTGAAAGAGGCTGGCAGGTTTGCCCTTGAGGATCGACTGCGCCTGCTCGAAAACCTCCCCTTCGAGGCACCCGCCGCTGACCGAACCAGCGATCTTTCCGGACTGGCTGATCGCCATCCGCGAACCCGCCGGTCGTGGCGCACTACCCCAGGTACTGATGACGGTCGCCAGGGCGACTCGATCCCCGCTTGCGAGCCAGCTGCTGACGTCCGCCATGACGTCGCGCATAGCTATGAGTGTAGCCCGCCTTCTGAGACGATAACCCGCGCGTGGACCAGCGCGACATCGAGCTGCGAAATCTCACCTACCGGCTCTTTCGCGAGCTGGGCCGAGCTCCGACCGCCGACGAAGTCAGTCGAGGGGCGGGCTCGACGCCGGCCGAGGTTCAGGCAGGCTGGCGCCGCCTCCACGATGCACATGCCCTGGTGCTCAACCCCGCGACCGCCGAGATTCGGATGGCCAATCCTTTCTCCGCGGTGCCGACGGCGTTCCGCGTCGAGGCCGACGGTCGCTGGTGGTATGCGAACTGCGCCTGGGATGCGTTCGGCATCCTGGGAGCGCTGCACACGAACGGACGGATCGAGACGTCGTGTCCCGATTGCGGCCAATCGATCGCGCTCGAAGTGCGCGACAGGCGACCTGACCATGAGAGCCTGGTGTTCCACTGCGTTCCCCCAGCCCATCGCTGGTGGGACGACATCACCTTCACCTGAAGCACGATGAACCTCTTCCGGTCGGAAGAGCACGTGGGCCGCTGGCTTGGAGGCCGCGCGCCCGGCGCGACGATCCCGGTCTTACAGCTTAGCCGTCTCGGTCACGCCTGGTATGACGACCGGCTCTCGCCGGGGTGGCAACCGCATACCCGCGACGAGAACCAGGCGATCCTCGACCGCCTCGGTTTGACCGGCGATTTCTGGCGTCTGCCCTAGAAGCGCACCGCCTCGTCAGGCGGATGCCGGCAGCAGCGTCTGCCTTCGCACCGGCCGGCGATCCGCGGTCTCGAGCAGCAGCGCGCCGAGTGCCTCGAGGTTGGCGAGGTTGTGCGCGGGCAGGAAATCGTCGACGAAGGGCAGCGCGGCCTGGAGGCCCAGGGTCAGCGGTTCGTAACCCGGCGCACCCATCAGCGGATTCATCCAGATGAGCCGGTGACACGATCGCTGTAGGTGTGCGATCGCACGACGCATCTGGTCGGCGTCACCCCGATCCCAGCCGTCGCTGATGATGGCGACCGTGGCGCCATGGCTCAGAACGCGGCGGGCATACCGGCGGTTGAACGTCTCGATGGCTTCGCCGATCCTCGTCCCTCCCGACCAGTCGTCCAAAGACGCCGCAACAAGGTAGAGGGCCGCATAGACGTCATGGTGACGGAGCATCCTGGTGATCCGGGTCAGCCGGGTCGCGAACACGAAGGCCTCGACCCGTGTGCTGGCGCTCTTCAACGCGTAGGCAAAATTCAGGAGCAGGCGAGTGTATCGCTCCATCGAGCCACTGATATCGCAGAGCAGCACCAGCGGACGGGGCTTGAGGCTCCGGCTCTTCCAGGAGAAGACCAGGAGTTCGCCGTCGAACCGCAGGCTGCGACGCAACAGTCGCCGCATATCGAGACGCTCACGGCCACCCGGATGCATCCGGCGCGATCGGGTCAACCCCGCGGGCAAGCGCATCAGCCGGATCAGGCGGCGCACCTCTGCCATTTCGGCGTCATCGAGCGCGTCGAAGTCTTTGTGGCGCAGGAGTTCGCCCCCCGAGTAGCTGGCAACTTCCTGTTCTTCGGCCTCGGCGCCCATTTCCATGTCGTCGAGCACCTTGAGTTGCCTCGCGGCTGGAGCAATCGTGGCCGCCTCGTCTTCGGGAGCCGACCCAGGCGCAGGAACCGCGGGCTCTTGGGTCGCGGCCGGGCCGAGGAACGCTGCCAGCGCGCGGTCCAGGAT
>CAZRMD010000016.1:0-25586 GCA_964601135.1 uncultured Actinomycetes bacterium
GGTGCTGGTCTTCGCGGCAGCCTGCCTGGGCGGCCTGGGCTTCATTGCGCTGAATATGGGCTTGCACGGCCCCTGGAGCAACGAGTTCGCTCTCAATGCCGAGTTCAACACTGCCAACGGATTGGTGCCGCAGGCTGAGGTGCGCGTCAGCGGCGTGCACGTCGGCACCGTGCTAACCATTTCTGATTCCAGCGACGGCGGCGCGCTGGTCAAGATGGCGCTCCAGCCCGGGATTCATCTCCGTCAGGACCCCCGGGCCGTCATCCGCCCGAAGACCATGCTCGGCGAAAAGTTCGTCGAACTGGTTCGGCCTCAGGGAAGCAGCCAGCCCTATCTGCAGAGCGGCGCCACCATTCCCAAATCACAGACCGGGCAGGCGATTGAGATCGACGACATCCTGAACGCGATGGACGCCCCCACGCGCAAGGCGATGTCTGAATCGTTCCGTCAGCTGGGTGTTGCGCTGGATGGCCGGCAGGCCGACGTCAACGCGGCGCTGGCACCACTCGACACCACAATCACCGAGCTGCGGCCGCTAGCGCGCGTCGGCGAGAGCCGGCAGAAAGAGCTCGACCGGATCCTGACCAACCTCAACATCATCATGCAGGCGCTGGCCGACGAGCAAGACCAGCTGGGACACATCGTCGACAGCGGCGATACGGTGATGAGTGCCATCGCCTCGCGTGACCAGGCGCTGGCCGGCACTGTGCAGCACGGCGCCGCCGTTTTTGGTTCGCTCGATCAGGCATTCAGCGGCGCGACGCCGGCGGACCGCGCCTCGTTGCAAAAGAGTCCCGCGACGATCGCCGCCGGGAGCCACGTCCTGAGCCTGACCAATCCCGCCGTCGACCAGCTCCTGCCGGAGATTCTTCTCGGTCAGATCAGCTACCCCAACGACCAGCTGAACATCAGCAATGCCGAATCGCTGATCCTGGCGCAGGAGTGGATCTCGGCGTTTTCACAGCGCTGCGGCACGACGTACCCACCGCTAACGAATTGCCTGCGCGTCTTCGGCAACGTTCAGGGGGCTCAACCAGGCAGCGGACTTAACCCGGGCAGCTCCGGCGTGCCGACTGCACCGCCAGACCTGGCGGCACTCCTGCTGCAGACCCTGGGGAAGAGCAAATGAAGTTGCTGGCTATTGTGATAGCCGCCGGTGCGCTGCTTGCTGGACTGGCCACGGCGGTGTTCGGGAACCATCCCTACACCATCACCGCCTACTTCCTGAGCGTCGAGGGCCTGACGCCGCAGAACGACGTGGTCATCAATGGCACGCGAGTTGGAAAAGTCAATTCGGTAGGAGTGGCTCCCGACGACGGTCCGAGCCCCGGAGGCGCCCAGGTCGTGATGGAAATCGACGGCAGCTCGGCGCCGCTGCATCGCGGCACGCGGGCCATCATCCGCGACAAGGGTCTGCTGGGGAATCCGTTCGTGCAGCTCAACCCGGGTCCGCCGGGCGCTGAGGTGATTCCATCGGGTGGCACGCTCCCGCTGCAGGACACCGCCTCTCCCGTCGACCTCGACCAGGTGATGGACCTCTTCGACCCGCAGACGCGAGCCCGGATCCAGACCCTGACCCGCGAGGGGGGCGCATCACTG
Organism: uncultured Actinomycetes bacterium; assembly: GCA_964601135.1. GTDB lineage: Bacteria > Chloroflexota > Dormibacteria > CF-121 > CF-121 > CF-13. Next base: position 1,600 of record CAZRMD010000016.1, read on the forward strand.
GCCAACCGGGGCTCGGATTTGAACACCTTCCTGGCGGCGCTGCCCGTGATCACGCAGGACACCGCCGCGGTCACCACCAAGATCGCGTCGCAGGACAAGCAGCTGAGCGACCTCGATGTCGAGTTCGACCGCATCGCGCAGATGATGGCCAGTGAGGACCAGGCCTTCCGGCGCGACCTGACCAACGGCGCCAGCCTGCTCGACGTGACCGCCGCCCACGAGGAGAAGCTCAAGGCTGAGCTCGTCTATGCCGACCGCGCGCTGAGCGAGCTGGCCGCCGGCCTCAAGGGCCACGAGCACGACCTCAATCAGATTCTGCGAGCGATGCCGGCGTTGCTCGATGAGCTGCAGGCGCTCTCCGACCATTCCGCGACCTCACTGGCCATCCTCAACCCCTGCGTGGCCGACATCATCCAGACCCTGGCGGAGATGCGCAACGCCCAGGCCTATCGCGATGCCGTCGGCAACGCGCTGCGGGTCCATCCGGACGTCTACAACGGCCCTGAGCCCGTCAATACGGATCGGCAGGCCTGCAGCGGAGGCCAGTGATGAGCCAACAAACTGCCTCAAACGCTCGCATGGCACTGAAGCGCCGCTCGCGTGGGCCGGCGGGCCCGCGCAAAGATCCATTCAGGGCCGGCATCTTCACCCTGGCCGGTCTGCTGATCGTCGCATTGCTGGCGGTGGCGATCAACCTGAGCTTTGGCCTGCCGTTCAACCTCAGCCTCATCCCGCCGGGGCAGGACTACTCGATCAAGGCTGCCTTCACCGATGGCAACGGGGTCAGCCGCGGCGCGGATGTCGTGATCGCCGGCCACACCGTCGGGCAGGTGACCGGCGTGGAGGTGTCGGGCAAGCGGGCACTGGTCACGATGCGAGTGTCGCCGAGTTACGCGCCGCTCCATCAGTTCAGCACCGCGCGGATTCGCTACTCCACGCTATTGGCACAGAAGTACATCGAGATCACGCCCATCAATGGCGGCCCTGAGGTTCCAAGTGGCGGCTCGCTACCCAGCGACAACACTCTTAGCCCCGTGGACTTTGACCAGTTCCTCAGCGCTCTGGACCCCGAGACCCGCGCCCAGTTGCAGACCCTGATCCAGCAAGGCGGCGGCGCCGTGCAGGGCCAGCAGGAAACCATCAACGACCTGCTGTCGCAGCTCAACGGCCTGTCACAGGAATCGGTCCCACCGCTGAGCACCTTCCATCAGCACGATCCGGACCTGGACCGCATCGTCGCCAACCTCGCCATCGTCAGTGACCGGCTGGCGCAGAGTCATCAGCAGCTCGGCGACCTGGTCGGCAGCATGAGTGACGTCACGGGGACCCTGGCCAACAACGACCAGGCGCTCGCCGCCCTCGTCAGTCACCTGGGCAACGTCATGGGCGACTTCGATGCCACGCTAGCGGGCAACGAAAAGAACTTCCACACCACCATCGTCACCCTGGATCCCCTGCTGGGTCAGCTCAACGGAACGCTGGCAATCGTTTACGGGGACAGTCAGGCCGCCATCGGGCAGATCAATACCAACAACCGAGTGCTGCAGCCGGAAACGCTGAACGCCGTCCAGGAACGAGACGCCGCCGGAAATAACATCTTGCGCGAGCACCTGATTCTGGATCTTTCCCAGTGCGACCAGAGCAGCAAGAATGCAAGTTGCCAGACCGGCGCCGGCCAGTCCCCGGCGCAATCGGCGGCCACCCCGGCCCTGCCGACCTTGCCAAAGTTGCCGCTGCCCAGCTGTCTGCCCACACCAACGCTACCGAAGTTGCCAACCCCGACGCTGACGCCTACACCGTGTCCCTCGATTTCGCCGCCGGTCAGCCCGAGCGTGCCCTGCATGCCGCCCACGCCGACGCCGCCGAAGCTGCCGACGCCAACCCCCAGCGTGTCCATCTGTCCATCCTTGCCGGGCCTTTCTATTCCACCGCTGGGAACACTGCCTGACTGGCTGGCGATCCTTCTGTTCGGAGGTTCGCAATGAGGTCATCCCTCGCGGGTGCGCGCCTGGTCGGCCTGCTGGTAACGGTTGCCGCCGTGGCCTTCTCGATCCTGGTTTTCATTCCGTTATCGCTCCCCTGGAGCCACCCCCTCCACCTGCAGCTGCAGGCCGGCGCGTACGGTGAGCTGAATCCCGGTGCCTGGGTCGAGCTGAGTGGCGCCAAAGTCGGATCGGTGGACAGCGTCGACTACAACAACGGCTACGCGTTGATCCGGGTGTCGATCGACCCGCGCTACGGCAACCAGTTACACGCCGATACGACGGCCGCGGTGCGCCCCCACGGTCTCCTCGGTCCGAAGTACGTCTACCTTGATGGTGGTTCTACCGGTCAGCTCCGGGATGGAAGCACGATTCCGCTCTCCCGCATGTCCGTGTCCACCGACTTCGATCAGGTGCTGAACTCCTTGCAACCCGACGTTCGCGCCAACCTGAAGACGATCTTCGTGGAGCTTGGCCGAGCGGCAGAAGGTCGCGGCGCGCAGATGAACACGGCATTCCAGGCCATCGGTCAGTCCTCGAGCGACGTAAAGACCACGACCACCGTGCTCCACAACCGCGATGACGACATTGCCGGACTGATCGCCGCCAGCGAGCAGCTCGACCGTGACCTCCAGATTGCGCCGATCGATCGTCAGATCGTCGACACCGACCTGGTCCTCAGCGGACTGGTCCAGGTCGAGGATTCGATGGGATCCGGAATCGATCACACCGCGGACGTCATGCAGGAACTCGACACGGCGATGAATGGAAACTCGGCCAACCTGGCGCACATCCTGGCGAAAGGGCCGGCGACGATCAACGAGCTCCGCACCGTCGCCGCCGAAGCGGACGCCATCATCGTCGGCGTCAATCCGGCGCTGCCCTGCCTGATGCAGGCCGTCATGGAAACCAAATCGGCTTTTGCCGGCCAGGATGGCAACGGCCACTACGTCCGCATTCAGGTGGTCCCCACGAGCGGCGGCAGCGCGCCTCCAGTGCAGCCCTGCGCCGGATCATCGACATCTCAGGCTCCGCCACTCAGTGACAAGGAGCTGATTGCCCTCTTCCTTGGCCACTAACAGCGCCGCCCGCTCGCCGGACGGGACCGGTGAACGCGCGGCCTTCCTCACCTTCTACAACTTCCCATCGCGATATATGGTGGTACTGGTTTTTCTGGCCGTGCTGCTTTCGGCGGTCGGCGTCCTGGGCGTCCTGCGCCTGCATCCGGATGCGCGCATCGACCTGCTGGCCGACCCGAACTCCGCCGCCTTCAAGGACCAGGCGCTCTTCGCCGATACCTTCGGCGCCGATCCGGTGGTGATCATGGCCCAGCCGGCGGCGGGCGCGAGCCTGATCACGCCCGACCACATCGTTGGCCTGACGCACCTCGAGGGCAAGCTGCATCAGGCCGCGGGCGTGAAGAAGGTTTATGGACCCGGCACCCTGGTGAACACGCTGGCGATCAGCACGACCAGAATCCTGCTCGACACCTGTGCGCGAGAAGGGAAGGCCCAGGAAAACGCGGCGCGCCAGCAAGCGATCGCAGCCGGAAAGTCCCAGGCCGAGCAGGACCAGATCGGTCAGGAGGCTTTCAAACAGGCGGTCACCGCCTGTGCCCAGCGGGTCGCAAAAGCCTATCCATCGCTGGGCGTCCCGGCCGTCAATGATCCGACCTTCATTGCCGGCGTCCTGCTGGAAGCCGACGGTCAGCACGTGCGTCCCTTCTGGAACTGGGCTCTGCCAGACGGCAATCACGCCATCATCACGGTGCGGCTCAATCGGGATGCCTCGCTCGATCAGGTGCGCCACATCCTCAACATCGTGAACAACGCCTCCAGCAGCAGCGACCTCCGCGAGCTGCACGATTTGCGTTTCGTCGCCACTGGCTCTCCGGTGCTGACCCTTTCGGTGGCCGACGCCGTCTTCAACGCCCTGAAGCTGCTGGTGCCGCTGGCCCTGCTCGCGGTGCTGATCGTGGCGCTGCTGGGGCTGGGCGCGTCGATGGTGCTGACGATCGTGGTCGCCGCTCTGGCGGCATTGTGGACCGCCGGGATCGCCGGTTTGGTCGGGCTGCCCGTCACGCCCGCGACGCTGGTCGTGCTCCCCGTGGTGCTGGGGTTGGCAACTGACTATTTCATCCAGTCGGTGAACCGCGTGATGGACACCACCGGAACGATGGGCGAGCGCGTCGAGTTGGCGGCGCAGCGAATTCTTCCATCGACGGGGCTGGCCGCCGCGGCGACCGCGGCCGGAATGCTCGCCTTCGTCGTTTCCGGCATCCCGCTGGTCCGGCAATTCGGGTTGTTCATGGCGCTGGGTGTGGTGATGGCCTTTGTCGCGAACTACTTGGTCGGACTGCCGCTGTTGCTCCTGCTGGGGCGGCGCTTCCCACAATTTTTTGCGGGGACGGCGATCCGCTCCGCAGCCGGACGCCGCATCGCCCCCCTCGGAGCGCTGGCGCCGCGGGTGGCCATGGCGCTCGTGGTCGTCGGCCTGGTTGGCTGGGCAGCCCTGCCGCTGGTCAAAGTCGAAACCGATCCGGCCCACTTGATGCCCGCCGGCGACCAGGCCCTGGCGCAGGCGGATCGGGTGCGGCGCGAGGTTGGGATCGCCGGCGAGATCGATCTGGTGATGAAGGGAGGCCATCCGGCATCACCGGACGCGGTGAAATGGCTCGACCAGGCCAGTGCCACCGCCGTCAGCCAATCGGACCATGACCTGAAGGCGCTGCAGAGTCTTCCCGGTTTTCTGCGCGGCTTCAACCTCGATACCGGAGCCCTGCCGGACGCCGCGACCACGGATTCGATCCTGAGTCGAATCCCCAGCTACTTCACCGGCGCCGTCTACAGCAAGACGCAGGGTCTCGGGCTATCGATCTTCGGTCTGAAGGAGGTGACGTCGGTCGAGCGCGATCAGGCCCTGGTTGGCCAGTTGCAGCGGGCCGCCGCCAACCCGCCGGCCGGCTATCGTGCCTTTCCCGCTGGGCTTTCGGTCGTCGCGGCCCAGGCGCTCGACGGATTGCAGGCCGACCAGCTGCGGCTCACGCTGCTCGCGATTGCCCTGATTTTGGCGGTCCTCCTGCTCGGCTACCGCCGCATCCGGCCGGCGCTGCTCGCCATTCTGCCCACGGTCGTGGCGGCCGGCGCGGCGACCGTTCTGCTCTTCCTTGCAAGCTCGGTGTCACATACACGGGCGAGCCCGATCACGATCCTCCTGGGTGGCGTCGTGGTTGCCTTCGCCACCGAGTTCTCGGTTCTCTGGCTGGCGCGATATCGCGGGGAGCGCGCCAACGGGATCGATCCGGCCGAGGCGGCCCACACCTCATCGGCGAGGGTTGGTCCCGCCATCGCCGCCTCCGCCCTGGCGCTGATCGCGGGTTTCGCCGTGCTGGCGATCAGCGGAGTCCCGACGGTTCGCGACTTCGGGATCTGGAGCTCGCTTGACCTGCTGATCGCGACCGCCGGGGTCTTCGCCCTGCTTCCGCCGCTGGCGCGGCGCTGGTATCGCTAACCGCCGCAACAGCCGGTCTGCGCAAGCCGCAGCACGGTAGCCGTGGTCGTGGTGGCGGTCGCCGACGGAGGCGCCGTCGGCGTTGGCAAGGTCAGCGTAACGCGGCTGTAGGCGACGGCCGATGGAAGATTGTCCAGGCGGAGATAGGGAGCGTCGTTCTGGGTCACCTGCAAGCGGATGGTATCGCCGGCCGCGAAATCCCAACCATCTCCCTGGAGGCTTGTGTCGATCCACGTGGCACCCGGTGAGCCCGTCAATCGATAGGCGCCACGGGTGACGAGCGTCATCATGCCGCCCGGGCTGATGTCCCACAGGCGGGAGTTGACCTCGGCGTCGACGCCGGCGATTGTCAGGTCGAGGTGTAGGGCAGGCTCACCCAGGAGCGTGAACGCGGCGGTCACCGGAAAATCCCAGGTCGCCGTCCCGCTGAAACTGGTCGACGATGGCACCATGACACAGGCGCCGACGCCGCCATGTTGGGCGGCGACCACGATGGGATCGGTGAAGGCGCCGGCCGGTTGATCGCCGGCGGCAAAGGTCGTCGCCCCAGGCGTGGTTGAGGACAACGTCAGCCGATAGGGCGCCAGGCTTGCCCAATCGGTCTTCGTGTAGGGCGTCCCGGCAGAGGAATCGCATTTGGTCACCTGGGCCGATGAATCGAGACTCGAGGGGGCCGCATCCTTCAAGTAGTGGTCGAGGAAGGCGTTCGCCTCGCCGTTGAGCACGCCCCACACTGACGCCTTCTTCTGAGCCAGCGGATGGCCAAGGTCTGCCACGGCAACTTTGACCGGCCAGCCGTTTGCACGGAGCTTATCGACAAGGGAAACGCCCTCAACTTGCGGAAAGAGGTTGTCGGTCCAGCCCTGCATGTCGAAGATCGGCACCCGATCGTTGCTGCGGTCGATCAAGGCGTCCTGGTAATAGGCCGAGCGCCACACCTTGAGCTCATTCAGCGCGTACGCCAGTTGAGGTTCAGTGGCCGGGTTGTACGGCTCGCCCTGATTGACGCGGGTAAACCAGGCATTCAGATCCGCGGTTGGGTCGGAGCAGGTGGCGCTGTGAGGCGGAAGCGGGCCGCAGTAATAGCCTCGAGGCGCGTTGCCACTGAAGAAGAGATAGGAAACATACGATTGCTTCTCGATTCCGACGGGACTTATGCGGTTGCCATCGGGAAGAATCACACCGTCCGACGCGCGGCCGTTCGGAAGAAGCGAATCGATGAGGTCGCTCCAGGGATACTTCGGCAGGGCGGCGGACAGGTGCATCGGCGTGTGCTTGATGGGAGATGTCCAGTCGACCAGCCTGGCGTCGTCATAGGTCGAGGGGTCTGTCGCATCGGGCACCGCCGCCGTTTTATCGCCTTGCATAGCCAGCAACAGCGATTGGCCACCGCCGTAGGAACCGCCCGTGACCGCAATCCTGTGCGGATCGGCGATGTCGTAGTCCGCCAGCCAGCCGGCCAGGTATTGCGTATCGCGAACCTCGAAGCGGCGATCGGCGAGGTGCGTCCAGCCCCGATCACAGGCATGATTGCCGGCGCCGGGCGTCAGCGGGCCCTGGCCGCACGAGCCGTAGAAGCCTCGGGCCGTGTAGGTCAGAACGGCGTAGCCGCGAGAAGCAAACCAGGCCGTATTCCAATCATTCTTGTTGGGATCGCTGTTCGTGGGCGCAGCAGATTCCCACTCAGTCTTGTCAGACCCGTAGCCGTGCAGCATGACCACCAGCGGCCGGGGCGCGATAGGACCGGGCGGCAGCGTCACATCAACGTCGAGCGGCACTCCATCCCACGACGGCACCTTGCCACTGCAGACCATCGGCGCCGCACTCGAGGCTTGAGTGCAGCTCAGCTCGGCCGGCACCGAAGCCTGGGCGGAGACGGCGGTGGGCGCCAAAAACATGGCAGCAGGAAGAATTCCGACGAATGCGAACCAGCGACGCATGCTTCCCTCCCGACTGATGCCCACCCCTGACCGAAACCCTACATCGGTTTAGCGCATCCGGTCGAAATGCGCAACAGTTCCTATTCGCCCCTCCAGGTGGGCTTGCGTTTTTGGGCGAAGGCGTCCATGCCCTCCTTCGCGTCGGCGGTCTCGAACAGGCGGAAGATCCCGCCGCGCTCCAGGGCGAGCGCACCCTCGAGCGACATCTCGACGCCTTGCTTGGCGGCGAGCTTGATCTCACCGATGGCGACAGATGGGCCCGCAGCCAGGCTGGCTGCGAAGGCGACGGCGTCAGGCAGCAATTTGTCGGCCGGGACGAGACGGTCGACGATCCCGAGGCTGGCGGCGGTCTTCGGGTCGAGCGCCTTGCCGGTGAGCAAGAGCTCCATCGCCTTCTGCCGGCCGATCAGGCGCGGCAGGCGCTGCGTGCCACCGTTCCCCGGCAGCAGGCCGAGCGTGACCTCCGGGACTCCGATCCGGTAGTCGCCCTCCGCGGCAAAACGGAAGTCTGTGGCCAGGGCGATCTCGAGACCACCGCCCAGGCTATGGCCACCGATGGCCGCGATGAAGACCTTCGGCGTGTGCTCCATCTTGAGCAGCACCTCATGCATGTGCAGGATGGTCATTGCCCGCACCTTCGACGTCACCGTGCGGAACATCGTGATGTCGGCCCCGGCGCTGAAGAATTTCGGGATGTCCGAGGTCAGGACAGCGGCAACGACCGAGTCGTCGAAGCGAACCTCATCGATCGCGCGATTCAGGTCGTCGATGAACCCCCGGTCATATGAATTGACCGGTGGGCGATTCACGTGAATCACCGCGACCCCGTCCTGCTCCTTGCTGACTGACACCACCTTTGCGGCTGCGGTCGCTTGCTCCATCGATCCCTCCATATTTCTCATGCGGCCTTTCCACACCGGGCCGCTTCATCACGCGGCCTTTCCACACCGGGGCCGCTGAATGTGTACCCTGAAGTCTAGTTCGCACGATCTAGAGGAGGCCTTGCAATAGATGAGCACGATGGTGATTGACGGCAAGCCGGCAACGGCGCGCTCCGGAGCAACGTTGGAGATCCATGACCCGGCCACCGGCGAGCTGGTCGATCGCGTCCCGCAGGCCGGCGTCGAGGAAACCCGCCAAGCGATCGACGCTGCGGATGCCGCATTTCGAGAGTGGGCTGACATGCTGCCGGCAAAACGGATGCAGATCCTGATGAAAGGCGCCGCGCTGGCGCGCCAGCACCTCGATGAGGTGGCCACGCTGCTCACCCGCGAGCAGGGCAAGCCCCTACGCGATTCGAAGATGGAAGCCGAACGGTTCGTCGAGAACATCGAGTTCTACGCCATGCTCGCCTCCTCCGGGGCGATTCGGGGCAAGCAGGTCCCGCTTTCGGTTCCCGGCGCCTTCGGACTGGTGGTCCGCCGGCCGCTTGGCGTCGTGGGGGCGATCATCCCCTGGAATTTTCCACTGACACTGCTGGCGAACAAGATCGCGCCGGCTTTGGCGGTCGGCAACACGGTCGTCGCCAAGCCAGCGAGCACGACGCCACTGTCCACTATCCGGCTGGTCGAGCTGATGAATGAGGGCGGCCTGCCGCCGGGCGTACTCAACGTGGTGGTCGGCCCGGGCGCCGTCGTCGGTCAGGAGCTGATCAAGAACTCGAAGGTGCGCAAGATCGGCTTCACCGGCGAGACCAAGACCGGAAAGCAGGTGATGGCCGAGGCCGCATCCGACCTGAAACACGTCACGCTCGAGCTGGGCGGCAGCGACCCGGCGATCGTCTGCGACGACGCGGACGTCGAAATGGCGAGCAAGGCCATCGCCATCGGTCGCTTCTTCAACTGCGGTCAGGCCTGCCTGGCGGTCAAGCGCGTCTTCGTCCACGAGGCGGTCGCCGACCAGGTGATCGAAAAGGTCACGGCGCGGGCCAAGCGACTGAAGGTGGCTCCGGGCTCAGACGCGGCCGCCCAGATGGGGCCGATGCATACGGCTGGCGGACGCGAAGGGATCGAGGAGCAATTAAAGGATGCGGTGGACCGCGGCGCCCGCGTGCTGGCCGGCGGCAACCGGCTGCAGGGCGAGCCCTTCGATCGGGGGTACTTCTTCGAGCCTACGGTCCTGACCGACGTCCCGGCCGAAGCGCGCGTCTGGCGGGAGGAGACCTTCGGCCCCCTGCTCCCCATCGCCCGGGTCAAGAGCCTCGAGGAGGCAATCGAGCGGGCCAACGACTCCGAATTCGGCCTCGGCTCGTCGGTCTTCACCCGGGATATCAAGAAGGCCCAACTGACGATCGACCGCCTCGATGTGGGCTACACCTGGATCAACCAGGTCAACCTGGTCGCCTACGACGAACTGCCTTTCGGCGGCACCAAGCACAGCGGCTTCGGCAAGGAGCATGGGGTCGAAGTCCTCGACTTCTACACGGCAGAGAAGAGCGTCGTCATGGGAGGCGTCTAGGTCAGGCTCACCGTCCGGCGCTCGGCGGGGTCCTCTAATGCGGCCTTAACAATTGGCTGTCTAATGGGCCTCTAACAATTGACGTGTACTCCTATTTGCTACTGTTTGCAGGGCGAATTCGACCTACGGAAGGGAGGTAAGCATATGACCCAACGATCGGGATGGAAGGCTTTATCGGGGGCGGTGCTGGGCACCTTACTCCTGGCAGCCTGCGGTGGTACCAGTGGCGGCGGCGGCGGCGAAACCCTCGCGTCGGACCAGACGCTTCGGTTTCCCATCAACGAAGACATCGGCACGTTCGACGCAGCCCACATCTCGGCGCTCGTCGACTTCGACTTTGCCCAGAACATCTTCGACTCGGTGGTCACCTTCGACAAGAACGGCAAGATCGTCGCCGACCTGGCGACCGGGCTTCCCGATGTCTCATCGGACAACCTGACGTACACGTTCCACCTGAAGAAAAACGTCAAGTTTTCAAACGGTGATGCGGTGAAGGCCGACGATGTGATCTACAGCTGGAACCGCACTGCGCTGGCTGGCGACGCCTACGCAAGCAACTTCTCGCCGATCGTTGGCTTTGACGATGTTTCGGCGACGCCCCCAAAGGCGAAGACCATGTCCGGCCTCACCAAGACCGACGACTACACGGTGGTGGCCAAACTCTCTAAGCCCGCCGGCTGGTGGCTGTCAGCCCTGGCGCTCGGCGGAGCATCCTGGGTCATCGACCAGAAAGTCGTCCAGGCCAAGGGTGAGGACACCTGGTGGACCACCGCTGATGGCCTGATTGGCACCGGTCCCTTCAAGATGACCGCCCGCACGCCAAAAGCCTCCCTCGATTTCGCTCCCGTCGACAACTGGTGGGGCGGCTCGACCGGAGCGCTGAAGAAAATTCACGTCGACGTCGTCGCTGATCCGGCATCGTGGGTGACGAAGTACGAGCAGGGCGGCTACGACATCGTCGGCTACGCCGACATGGCGGCCACGAACGAAGACATCCTCCGCTACAAGAACGGCACCCACGCCAAGGAATTGACGCTCAACCCCTCGGTGCGTTCGACCTGGGTCGGGTTCAACTTCCAGAAAGGTCCCTTCGCCGGCGCCGCCGGCAAGGACGGGCGCAAGGCCTTCAGCATGGCCATCGACCGCAACCAGATGGTCGACGTGGCCTGCGCGAAGGGCGCAACCTGTGCCCCCGCGACCGGCGGCCTGATCCCCAAGGGCCTCAAGGGCTACCTGGGTGACGGCAACGACCCCAGCGCCAAGTTCGATGCCGCAGCGGCCATGGCCCTCTATAAGCAGTGGGATCCCACCGGCGCGAAGGTCAAGAACCTGACCTACGACTACAATCCGTCATCGACAAACCAGGCGACGGCCGAGAACCTGCAAGCCCAGTGGAAGCAAAACCTCGGCGTCACCGTGAAGCTCGAGACCGTAGACCGGCAGACCTTCTTCAAAAACCGCGACAAGAAGACCTACATCATGTTCCGGCACAGCTGGTCGGCCGACTACGACCATCCGCAGGACTGGTTCGACAACCTGTTCGTGACTGACGCCGGCAGCGGCGGAAGCGGCTATTCCAACAAGGCCCTGGATGACCTGGTCTCCAAGGCCAACGAGAAGCCGATCGACCAGGCGCTCAGCGACTACATCCAGGCCCAGAAGATGATGATCGACGACGCGTTTAGCGCCCCGTTGTACTACGGGGTTCAGCCGTACATCATCAAGCCCTATGTCAAGGGCGCCGGCGGAAACGCGTTCTTCGACTATCTCTGGACCGGAATCAGGATCCTGCAGCACTAAGCCCGATTCGACCGCGAGAAGACAACGCAGAGAGCCCGCCTAAGCGGGCTCTCTCGACATAAAAGAGGTAGGGTGTAAGGGTGACCCGCGGAACGCTTATCTACATCGTTCAGCGCCTGCTCCTCATCAGCTTTACCGCGGTCGCCATCTCCTCCATCGTCTTCATCGGTGAGCACGCACTGCTCCCGGGGGATGCCTTTGTCTCGGAACGACCGCACAACCCGCGTGAGCTGGCCATGCTCTTGCATCACTTCAACCTCGACCTGCCGCTGCCGCAGCAGTACCAGATCTGGGTCACCGGTGTTCTCCATGGCAACCTGGGCGAATCGCTCGTCAACCGCGGCGTCCAGATCACCCCCTTGCTGATCCGCGAGCTTGGCACCAGTGCGGAGCTTGGGGCCGCAGCGCTCGTCTTCACGATCGGCCTCGGCCTCATCCTTGGCCTGCTCGCGGCGCTCAAACAGAACACCTGGGTCGACTATCTCGCGAGCTCGACGGCGGTGGTTGGTTACAGCATGCCCAATTTCGTGATTGCGACGCTCCTCGTGCTCGTTACCGGCAAGCTCCTCTATATGTGGACCAACGGCATCTTCTATTACGAAATTGGCTGGGGCAAGCCGGGGCAGATCCTGGTGCCGGCTATCGCCCTGGGTTTTCCCTACGCGAGCATTGTCGCCCGGCTGACCCGAGCCAGCATGCTGGAAGTGATCCGGCAGGACTATGTACGAACCGCCTGGGCCAAGGGCCTGCAGCCACGCATTGTCATCATCCGCCATGCGCTTCGCAATGCCCTCATCCCGGTCGTCACGATCCTCGGTCCGCTATCAACCGGCATTCTCACCGGCGTCGTCGTGATCGAGAACATTTTTGGGATTCCCGGTCTGGGAAAAGAGTTCATCGACAGCATCTTGAACCGCGACTACAACATCGTTATCGGCGTCTTCACCTTCTACGCCGCGCTCGTTGGGCTGGTCAACCTCGCGGTTGATCTCATCTATCCGATACTGGATCCGAGGATTCGATACTGATGGCCACCGCGCCCGGCGTTGCCCTCCCGGAAGAGTACGTCAGTGACGTCTATGAGATGCCGGAGCAGATCACGCTCTGGCAAGACGCCTGGCGACGGGTCCGTCGCAACAAGCTCGCCCTGATCGGCGCCGCCATCATCGGCCTGCTGGTGCTCATGGCCATTGTCTCCGTGTTCTGGACACCCTACCCGGTCTGGAAGCAGGCCACGGCACCGACGTACCAGGGCATCAGCGCGCAACACTGGCTTGGCGTCGACGCCTCCGGGCGGGACATTCTCAGCCGGATCATGGGCGGAGCGCTGATCTCGCTGCAAGTCGGGGTTGGAACCATGCTGATCGTCGCCGCCATTGGCATCATCATGGGCTTGCTGGCGGGGTTCTATCGCGGCGCCGTCGACGCCGTGATCTCCACCATGATCAACATCTGGTACGGCATTCCCGACCTCCTGGTCGTCATCCTGCTGGTCCTGCTGTTCGGCCGCAGCCTGGCCAACATCGCGTTCGCAATCGCGGTTACCCGCTGGATGGACATGGCCCGGCTGGTGCGCGGCCAGACGTTTGCGTTGCGTGAGCGTGAATTTGTCGAGGCCGCCCGTTCAACGGGAACCCGGAACCTGTCCATCATCTTCCGCCATATCTTCCCCAATGCCCTGGGACCGATCCTGGTGCAGGCGACCTATGCGGTGCCGCAGGCGATCCTTTTCGAGGCATTCCTGAGCTATCTCGGTCTCGGCGTGCCGCCGCCAACGCCCTCCTGGGGCGCGATGGCGGCGGAAGGCTTTCACGCGCTCGAACTGGCCCCCCACATCGTCCTGGCGCCAGCCATCGCTCTCTCGCTGACGCTGATGGCGTTCAACTTCGTCGGTGACGGCCTGCGCGACGCGCTCGATCCCCGGATGAGGAGGTAGCGTCCTCGGCTCCCCTCCTTCACGTTGAAGATCTGAAAACCTACTTCTTCACGTCGGGCGGCGTGGTCAAGGCTGTCGACGGCATCAGCTATGACGTGGCTGAAGGGGAAACGCTGGGCATCGTCGGGGAGTCTGGTTCGGGCAAATCGGTGGGTGCCCTCTCGCTACTGCGGCTGATCCCCGAGCCAGGACGGATCGTGGGCGGCCGGGTCCTGTTCCGAGGCGACGACGTGCTCAAAAAAGATGCCGAGGAGTTGCGAGAATTTCGCGGCCGCGACGTGGCCATGATTTTCCAGGACCCGATGTCCTCCCTGAACCCCGTTCTGCGCGTGGGGTTTCAGATCGAGGAAGCCATGGACGCGCATCACCGCTTCGACCGCCAGCAGGCCAGGCAGCGGGTGGTCCCGATGCTCGAAACGGTGCGCATCCCGGCTGCCCGGGAGCGGGCCAAAGACTATCCTCACCAGTTCAGCGGCGGGATGCGGCAGCGGGCGATGATCGCCATGGGGCTCTCGAATGAGCCGTCGCTGATCATCGCCGATGAGCCCACGACCGCCCTGGATGTGACGGTACAGGCCTCGATCATCGAACTGCTTCGTGACCTCAACCACGACCGGCGGATGGCGGTGATCCTGATCACGCACAACCTCGCCGTGGTGGCCAGCCTATGCACGCGAGTGATCGTCATGTACGCCGGTCGGATCGTCGAATCCGGGCCTACCCGCCAGATCTTCAAGAGCCCGCAGCACCCCTATACCTGGTCGTTGCTTCGGTCATTGCCCCGGGTCGACGAAGCCAAACACGAGCGCCTGCTCAACATCCGCGGGTTGCCGCCGGACATGACGAACCTGCCACCTGGCTGCAAGTTCCATCCGCGTTGCCGCTTCCGGGTCGAGCGGTGCTTTAAGGAAGAGCCGCCGCTGGGCCAGGTGGACCCTGATCAATACGCGCGCTGCTGGGTGTTAATGCGCAACGCCTTGAAGGAGCATGAAGACCTCCGCTGAGCCCTCGGCCGAACCAGCGGTCGCCGGCGACACCGTCCTGGTTCGGGTGCAGAATGTCGTCAAGCATTTCCCGGTAGGCGCCGGCCTGTTCGGGGGCCAGGTTGTCCATGCCGTCGACGGTGTCAGCTTCGACATCAACGCGGGCGAGACGCTCGGTCTCGTCGGCGAATCGGGTTCCGGCAAGTCGACGCTGGGCCGGGTGATCGTTCAGCTGCTGCCCGCTACCGCGGGATCAGTCTTTCTCGAGGGAAAAGATCTCACCAAGTTGCACGGCGAGAAACTTCGGCGGACGCGGCAGCGGATGCAGATGATCTTCCAGGATCCGTACGGTTCGCTCAACCCACGCATGACGGTTGGCGACATCATCGGTGAGCCGCTTCGCAACTTTAGGATTGGGCGCGCCAAGGCCATTGAAAGCGCCGTGCAAGAAGTGATGCGCATCTGTGGCCTGAACCCCAATTTTGTCAACCGCTACCCGCATGAGTTCTCGGGCGGACAGCGACAGCGGATCGGCATCGCCCGAGCCCTGATCCTTCGCCCGACGTTCATCGTGGCGGACGAGCCGATCTCGGCCCTGGACGTCTCCATCCAGGCGCAGATCGTCAACCTCCTCGAAGATCTGCAGGCCCAGTTCCACCTGACCTATCTCGTCATCGCGCACGATCTTTCGGTGGTGCGCCACATCAGCAATCGCATCGCGGTCATGTACCTGGGCAAGATCGTGGAACTGGCACCCAGCCGCGAGCTGTACCCGCGCCAGCTACATCCGTACACGAAAGCACTGCTGAGCTCGATTCCGGTTCCCGACCCCGACATGGAAGCCGCGCGACGGACCATCCTGTTGAAGGGTGAAATTCCATCGCCGGTCAATCCACCAAGCGGATGCCGCTTCCACACCCGTTGTCCGATCGCGCAATTCCCAATTTGCGCTGAACAGGAGCCTCCCCTCGAGATGAAGGAACGCGGCCACTGGGCGGCCTGCCATTTCTCTGAAAAGGTGCCAGTAGCCGTCTAGAGCGAGTCGTTCCTCGTTGCTCGACCTACGCGGCCGCCGACCACTCGTCGGCCTGGGTGATGGTATTGAGCACCCATCCAAACTGTCCTGTCGTCACCGTGGCCTTGCAATAGGCGCAGGTCCCCGATTCGTTGATCTGGACCGGAGCACCGCAGTTCGGGCATTGCGTGATCTGCGCGGTCTCTCCCGCGCGCGTTTTTACTGCTCGGCTGCGGATGAACGTCCAGTACTCGGTGAATGGACGTTGCACCTTATCGCCGCTCACGATCTTGTTCGCATCGTCCACCTCATAATCGGCGGCGATGGCGTCGAAGCGCACCGTGATGCTGTCGAAGTTCGGATCGCCGGCGACCTTGGCGATCGCGCAACCGTTCACCGCGAGGTCTTCCATGACATCGCGCTTGTGCATGGCGATGAACTGCTCCACCTGTAGCTTCCAGCGCTGATAGATCGCGTCCGATAGATAGATGCGGGCGGGTTCCAGGTTGCGGGCCATCCAGGCGTTCTGGAGGACGAAGAAGGTCGTCTGCGCCCGGTCGAGAAAGACCTGCTCGTTGAAATCCGGATCGCGAGCCGTCAGCGCCTCCAGGCCGCTACGCACCGCCTCGGTATCAATGTCTGCGATGGGCTGGACGCTGTCGTCGCCTGCCACCGACGTGTCGCTCGACTGACGGCTCCTCCACCACAGGAACAAAGCAATGCCGACGGCCACGATGAAGATCCAAAAGAGCCAGTCGCCGGAACCGCCAACCAAGAATAAGCCGCCGCCGCCGCTGCCGTGGTAGCTGCCGCCGCTGCTGTAGCTGCCCCCGCCACTGCTGTGACCGCCCCCGCCACCACCGCTGTGTCCGCCGCCGGCCCGTGCCAGCGCTGGAAGCTGGATGATCAGGACCAGTGCCAGCGTTGTGGCCAGCGTGAGCAGCCGATGGACCGTCCTCCGCATGTCGCCGGTATAACCGACCGGCTGAGAGGAGCTTGCTCCCTACAATCGGGATCCGTGGTTACGCCCGGGCGGCGAACCCGGTCCTTCCAGCGCCGGGTCCTGGAGTGGTACGCCGCGAACGGTCGGGACCTGCCCTGGAGAAAAACCCGGGACCCGTATGCGGTCCTGGTCTCGGAGGTCCTGTCGCATCAGACGCAGATCTCCCGCGTGGTGCCGGTGTATGAGGAGCTCGTTCGTCGATATCCGACGGTTCACGCCATGGCGGCCGCGCCCATCACCGAGGTCAAGGCAATCACCGACCCCCTGGGATACAAGATCCGGGGGCAGTGGCTGCACGGCGCCGCGCTCGAGGTGGCCGACCGGCTCGGCGGCCGGTTCCCGCGGACCCTCGACGGTCTCCAGCAGCTACCCGGCGTCGGACGGTACACCGCAGGGGCGGTGATGAATTTCGCCTTCCACAAGGACGCCCCTGCGCTCGACACGAACGTCGCCCGAGTCCTGCGCCGGCACTTCGGCGTCAATGCAGGTCAGCGGGCTCGCCCGGCTACACTCTGGCAACTCGCCAGCGCCATCATTCCGGCGGGTAAGGGCTATCTGATCAACCAGGCGCTGATGGACCTGGGCGCCATGGTGTGCCGGGGGCGCCATCCGCGCTGCGCAGCCTGTCCCCTGCGTCGGAGCTGCGCCTTTCGGCGACAAAACGTCCGACCGACCAGCTAGCCGGCCGAGCGCGATTCGGCCGTTTCGTGCGCGAGCGTCGCTTCGGCGTCGGCACGGGCAATGATGCCCAGGAGCCGGCCCTCGAACGTTGTCACCAGCGCATTGGTCTTGATGTCGTGCTCGCGCATAAAGGAGAGAAGCTCCTCGAGCGTGACATTCGGCCGGAACGTTTTTGGGCCTGACTGCATCACATCCGCCACTCGACGGTCGGGCTCGGCCGACAGGCCCTTTTTGCGAAGCAGTCCCAGCACGATGCCCTCATCGTTGACGACCACGCAGGTCTCGCGCCCATCTGCCGCGACCCGCTCGCGAAAGTCGCCGATTCGTTCCTCGAGGCCGCAGGTCGGAACGCTGGCGTCAGCGACGTCGCCCAGCCATGTCTCGTCCAGGGCTTTGCCCTCGCGCGGCTGGTTCTCCTGGTACCACGCCGTCTTGCCCGGGACGTAATCGATGACATCCTTGAACCCCAAGCTCTCGAGCCGCCACGCGGCCCGGGGCGAGATGTCTCAACCGAAGTCGTCGCAGTAGATCACCACCGGCCGGCCTCGGTCGAGCCGGCTTGTCGTCGCTTCCGTCAGCGTTTTGAGCGGAATATTGATGGCGCCGGGCAGGTGGTCGTGCTCGAAGTCCTCGGAATCCAGGACGTCGATGAGCTGCGCGCCCTGATCCAGCAAGTGCCTCAGCTCGCTCGCTCGGAAGATTTGTGATGGCATACATCTAATCTACGCGGGGCGTGCAGGGAGCGGTCAGCGCGCCCACACGCCGACCGGACTGAATCGCAGCGGGACGTCGACCAGGATCAGCTCGCTCGGCGATTCCGCCCGGAGTGCGACGCTCGCCTCCTCGAAGATCTTGACCGCATCACCCGTGGTCAGGGAGGTTTCGCCGATGTGAAGCGCTCCCTCGATCAGATAGAGGTAACCGCCCCGGCCGGCACCGAATGGATGCGAGACGCTGCCGCCGGCGGATAGCGCGGCAACATACACGGAAGCCTTCTGATGAACCCGGATGGGGTCGCCGTCATCAGGGCCAACCACTTTGAGGAGCTTGTCGCTCCGATCGGCCTTCGAGAATTGGCGCTGCTGCACCGCCGGTGGCAATGAGGGCGTGTCCGGTAGGATCCATAGCTGCAGGAACTCCATCGGCTCTGTTTTCGAGGCGTTCTGTTCCGAATGGAGCGCCCCGGAGCCGAGCGTCATCAACTGCACGCCACCCGGTTCGAGCACACCATCGTTACCCAGACTGTCTTCGTGGCGAAAGGCACCCTTCCAGACGTAGGTAATGCCTTCGACGTCGGCGTGGGGATGCATCGGCCAGGTTGCACCGGCAATCAGGCGGTCGTGATTGAACACTCGAAGGGGGCCAACGCCCATCTGGTTGGGATCGCGATAGCGATCGAAGGAAAAGTGCCAGCGAGCCGTGAACCAGCCGCCCTCTTCCTTGTGGATCTCGCGGTCGCGACGGATTTGAAGCATCCTTCATTCGATCTGTCGGGATTTTTTCCCGGCGCTAGGCTTCGTCGGCCGATCGTAGAGCTTGCGCAGTTCGTCCTTGGCGCGCTGCAGCCGACTTCGCTGGGTTTTGGGCAGTGTCTTCCCCGCCCGATTCATGTAGAAGGTCAGCATCGACATCGCCGATCGGTAGGGGTTGGTCTTGCGCCGCTTGCTGTGCTCAGCCGACCGCTTGAGCGAGCGGGCGATCGCCCTGGGGTCCTGCTTCTTGAACACCTGGCTTTCCAGGTCGAGGGCGTTGCTGGTTTCCGTCACCCGCTGAGACCAGCGTTTCGATTTGCTCATTGCCATGGACAAACCTCCTAAATCAAGCGTAGTAACGATGGTTGCTCCGCCGCCAGTGTCACATTGCTGTTACACCGTCAAGTTGCTGTTGCTCCACCTGTTGCTGAAGTAGGGACCGGAGTATGCCTGAGCCGCATCGCACCTACGAGCTGGCCGAACTGGTGGCCGCCATCGTCGAGTCATCGGAAGACGCCATCTTCGTCGCCACCACGGATGGCATCATCGAGAGCTGGAACGCGGGGGCGGCACGTCTGCTTGGCTATTCCACTGCCGAAGCTATCGGCCTCCATGCCTCCGTGCTGATCCGGCCCGAACGCCAGGTGAGACTCGCCCCCTTCCTCGAGCAGGTGAAGGAAGGCAAACCGGTGCGCGACGTCGAGGCGACCTTTCTCCGCAAAGATCAATCGCTGGTCGACGTCCGGCTATCGGTGAGCCCGCTGGCGGACCCACAGGGCGAGTTCATCGCCTTCGTGGCGATCTTTCGCGACCTCAGCGAGCGAAAACGGCAGGAGGCGGAGCTGCGCGCGAAGGAAACCAGCTACCAGAAACTTGTCGAGACAGCGCACGAAGGCATCTGGATGGTCGATACGCATGACCGAACGACCTTCGTCAACCAGCGGATGGCGGATCTGCTCGGCTATACCGTCGCCGAGATGCAGGGACGCTCGCCGAGCGAGTTCTATTTCACCGAGGAGGGTCGTACCGAACGCGTTCAGCACCGCGAGCGCGTTCGCCAGGGCGTACGCGAGAGTCGGGAGGTCGTCTATCGTCATCGATCCGGCGATCCCATCTGGGCGCTGGTTGCGTCAGCCCCGATCCTTGATTCAGGCGGCAGCCTCACCGGTGCACTGGCGATGGTCACGGACATCACGGCCCGGGTCAAGGCGGAGGAGCGCTTGCGGGCGAGCGAGCGCCTCTTTCGCAGCCTCTTCAACGAGTCGCCCGCCGGCCAGATCCTGTCGTCGTCCGATCGCCAGATCATCGCCGTGAACCGCGCCTTCTGCGAGATGACCGGCTATACGGAAGTCGACATCTTGGAGAAAGGCTGGGCCGCCATCACGCCACCTGACGACCAACCAGATATCTTTGCCGCGTTCGAGCGGCTGTGGTCGGGCGAACTCAACACGATGCAGATGGATCGTCGCTACCTCCGCAAGGACGGCACGCTGCTGTGGGGCCAGGTCAGCGTCGCCCGTGTCGCCGACGACGACGGCCGGGCCCGCTACGTCATCGATCAGGTGCAGGATATCTCCGACCGCAAGCAGACGCAGGAAACGCTGGAGCACCAGGCACTTCACGATGCGCTGACGGAGCTTCCCAATCGAGTGCTGGCACGCGACCGGCTCGACCAGGCCATCCTGCTCGCCAGGCGCCAGCAAACCAAGCTCGCCCTGCTGATCATCGACCTCGACCATTTCAAAGAGGTCAACGACACGTTCGGGCATCAGGCCGGCGATCAGTTGCTGCGCCAGGTCGGCCAGCGATTCAGCGCCGAGTTGCGTGAGGCCGACACCGTGGCACGCCTGGGAGGCGACGAGTTCGCCATCCTGTTGCTCGGCGCCGATGTCGATGGGGCTCGCAAAGTCGCCGACAAGCTACTCGCCACCCTGGAGCGCCCCTTCATGGTCGAAGGCCAGGCGCTGGACGTGGGCGCCAGTATCGGGATCGCCGTCTACCCGGATCACGCCGATTCGGGGGAGAGCATGATGCGCCGCTCGGATATTGCCATGTACGTGGCCAAGCGCTCACGCCGGACGCACGCCACCTACAGCCGCGACCACGACGAGCCGGGCGACAGCCGTTTGGCGTTGATGGCACAGCTGCGGCACGCGATCAATGCTGGAGCGCTCACCCTCCACTACCAGCCGATGGCGCGCCTGTCGAATGGACAGGTGGAACGGCTCGAGGCGCTGGTTCGCTGGCAACGGCCGGGGCGTGGACTCGTGCCACCGAGCGACTTCATTACCTTCGCCGAGCAGACTGGCTTGATCCAGCCCTTGACGCAATGGGTGCTCCTGAGCGCGCTGCGTCAGTGCGTCAGCTGGCACGCCGCCGGGCAGTCGCTCGGAGTGTCAGTCAACATCTCGATGCGCAACCTGCTCGATGTCCAGCTCCCCGAAAGCGTGGCCCAAATTCTGCACGAGGCGGGCGCCGATCCTAACTGGCTGACGCTCGAAATCACCGAGAGCACGATCATGGCCGAGTCGCAGCGCACCATGGAGACGCTGCAAAAGCTTCGCAATCTGGGTGTCCGCCTCTCCATTGACGACTTCGGCACGGGCTATTCCTCGCTCGCCTATCTGCACCGCCTGCCGGTGCACGAGATGAAAATCGATAAGTCATTCGTGAGTGGGCTCATCGAGGACACGACCAGCGGCGCGATCGTGCGCGCTGCTGTTGACCTGGGACACAAACTCGGTCTCGAGGTTGTCGCCGAAGGCATCGAAGATGCCGCCATCTGGGACAAAGCCCGTGAGTACCGCATCGACTTCGGGCAGGGCTATTACCTGGCCCGACCCGTCCCCGCAGAAGACGTGCGGCCCTGGCTGACGAAGCCGTCCTCTGTCCACGATCAGTCGGCAGCCTGAGGTCGATCGCCACCGGCCGTTAGAGACGCGGGCCGCCCGGGTAGCCGGCCAGCGGACCGGGAAGCGCGCGCTCTGCCGCGACTTCCAGCTGCCGTTCCCGCCGGCGCACTAGGATGGCTGCGGTGATCAGGGCGACGACCCCGGCCACACCGAAAGCAATGGCAAGCGGGCGGCTGACTCGCTCGACCTCCTTTCCCAGAAGATAGGCCGCCGTTCCGTACAGCGATGCCCACACGATCCCACCAGCGGCGTTGAAGATCAGAAACCGCGGCCACGGCATGCGGGTTGTTCCCGCAAGGAAGGCGGCATACGCCCTCAGGATCGAGACGAAACGACCGAAGAAGACGACCCGCCCACCGAACCGCAAAAACAGATAACGGGCAACCTTGACCTTCGCCTCATCGAGCCGGATGTAACGGCCGTAGCGGACGAGCAGCCGGTAGCCGCCCCAGTGCCCGATCAGGTAGCCGAAGTTGTCGCCGAGAATCGCGCCCGCGATCGCCGCCAGGATCACGCCCAGGATCCAGAGATGATGGGTTGCGCCGGCATAGAGCGCGGCAGTGATCAGCGTGGTTTCGCCCGGCAGGGGGATACCAAGCGACTCCAGGGCGACGACCACGAACACCGCCAGGTATCCGTAATGGACGATGAAGTTCGTCATTACTGCATTGTGCCGGGTCTGGCAAAGCTCAGGCTAAAAGGGCGGCAAATGGGGTATACAGGAGCTATGCAGCGACGCATTGGCAACGACGCCGGCCTGACGCTCCGGATGTTTCTCACGATGTTCTTACTGGCCGTCGTCTACCTCGTGTTCATCGGCGTTCTGTGGTGGTTTGGTGCCCCTCTCGCCCTCATCATCCCGATTGCCATCATCCTGCTGGCCCTGCAGTACTACTACAGCGACAAACTCATCCTGCTCTCGATCGGCGCCCGCGAAGTCTCTGAGCAGGAAGCTCCCCAGCTCCATCAAATCGTCACCCGGCTGGCCCAGACGACCGGCATCCCCAAGCCCAGGGTGGCGATCATCGACACTCCGGTTCCGAACGCGCTTGCAACTGGACGGGATCCCAGCCATGCACTGGTTGCGGTCACGACCGGAATCCTGCAGCAGGTCAACGAGCCGGAGCTGGAGGCGGTCATTGCTCACGAGCTCAGCCACGTCATCCATCGCGACATGCGGGTGATGGCGATGGCCAGCTTCTTTGCGACGATCGCCTCCTTCATCGTCCAGATGGGACTGTGGGGCGGTTTCTACGGCGGCGACTATGGAGACCGCGACCGGCGCGACAGCGGCAACGCCTTCATCTTCATCTTCCTGGTCTCGGCGGCAGTGTGGGCGATCAGCTTCGTCCTGATCCGGACGCTATCGCGCTATCGCGAATACGCCGCTGACCGCGGCTCCGCCATCATCACCGGCCAGCCATCGAACCTCGCTTCGGCGCTGGTCAAGATCAGCGGCAATATCCAGCGGATTCCGGACCGCGACTTGCGCCAGGTTGAAGCCGGCAACTCGCTCATGCTGGCCTCGGTCGCGCACGAGGGGTCGCTCTCCGAGATCTTCTCCACCCATCCGTCGCTCGAGCACCGGCTGGCCCGGCTGAAGGCGATGGAGGCCGAAGTCTCCCGCTAACGGGACCCCTCCCCACAAGGGCGAGGGAGAATAAGCTGACACGATGGGATTCCTCGACGAGCTGATCGGCCGCACCCGCATGCCCCGAGTCCAGGAAGACAAGGTCTTTGCCATCACGACGGCCACCGTGACGTTGCAGGCCGCCGGCGGGCTCGAGCCGCCGCGCCGAGCGGGGATTGTGTTTCGTCGGCTTCCGGCCGGCCGCTTCTCGCAGGCCAGCGAGGAGCTGCGCCAGCTGCTGAAGGTCGAAGGGAAAACCGCCGCCTTCAACATCGATGAGAACACGGATAGCTTTGGCTTCCAGTGGCTGATCGTGAGTGGTGACGACTTCGAATCGATCGTCGCCGCGCTGCACGGCGTCGCACAGACCCTTCTCGAGGAGGGATATGGCGACCTATTACTGGCCGCCGCCTTCCGCTTCCAGCAAAACGGCCGCCCGGTCTATTGGATCTATGAGTACAAGCGGGGAGCGTTCTATCCCTTCATCCCCTCGGGCGGGCACAACCGCGACAACGCCGAAGAGCTCCGGCAGGCCTCACTGGCCGAGAAAGAATTGCCCGTCGAGCAGGACCAGGGCTGCTGGTACGCCCTGTGGGACCTTCCGGTCTGACCTGATATGGAAGGACCTGTCAAGTGGGTCAGGACGGGCGACCGATAAATCGCTGG
>CAZRMD010000017.1:0-11413 GCA_964601135.1 uncultured Actinomycetes bacterium
CCTGGCCCGGTCTCACCTACATGCTCAGCGGCGGTGGGTCGAACGAGGACCTGATCGCCTCCAGCCCTCGACCGGCCGTCTTTGTGGCCCAGGTCGTACACAGCCCGAGCGGCACTCTGCTGGGCGCCATCCTGGTCGGCGAGTATCTCGACGATCGCGCCGCCACCCTGAAGGCGGCGCTGCACGATGACATCAACTACTACGACATCAACGGTCAGGTACTCGGCACATCACTCGCCGTCTCACCAACGGACTTGAGCGCGCTGTCCCTCGATGCCGCAACACGGGGGCGCGTCAATCCCACGAGCGTCGTCGAGCTGTCCCGCACCGTCGGCGGCCCCTCGATGGAGCTGATCTCGCCCTGGAATCCGCACAGCAGCCTGGGCTATATCGGCACGAGCGCCTCAACCGCTGGTCTGCTCGCCGATACCAACCAGTTGCGGGTCATCCTGGTGCTCCTCTTTCTTGCCGGCGTCCTGTTCACACTGGCCATCGGCATGTGGCTCGCCCGCCTGATCATCCGTCCGGTTCAGCGGCTGGTCGAGGCCACCCGGCTGGTGAGCGCCGGTGACCTCGATCATCAGACACCGGTGACGACCCGCGACGAGATTGGCGAGCTGACCCAGTCCTTCAACCAGATGACCCGCTCGTTGAAGGAAAAGAGTCAATCACTGAGGACGGCGATGGTGCAGCTGCAGGACACCTACCTGATGACCATCGAGGCGCTGGCTGCCGCCGTCGAGGCGCGCGATCCATACACCCATGGTCACACCCAGCGGGTCGAGGAGTACGCCACATTCATGGCCAGGGAGCTTGGCTGCAGCGAAGCAGACATCAACGCCATCCGGCGGGCCAGCGTGCTCCACGACATCGGCAAGATCGGCATCGAAGACGTCATCCTCCGCAAACAAGGGCGGCTCGAGCCGGATGAAGAGCTGCGCATGCAGCGGCATCCGGTGATTGGCGTCGATATGCTCCAGGGGATTGACTTCCTCGATCCGGTTCTGCCGCTGGTTCGGCACCATCATGAGCGCTGGGACGGGAATGGCTATCCGGATCAATTGCACGCCGACGAGATCCCGCTCGGCGCGCGTATCCTGGCCGTCGCCGATGCGCTGGATGCCATGACCTCCGACCGGCCCTATCGCCCGGCGCGCACTTTTGAGTATGCCAAGACGGAGATTCTCAAAGGCTCTGGAACGCACTTCGACCCCGAGGTCGTGACGGCCTTCATCAAGAGCCAGCGGGCGATCGAGGACCTGCTGCGGCACTCAGCGCAGGATGAGGTGCACCACCATCCTGAGCCTGATGATCTGGGCGGCTGGCGGCTGCACGTCGTCGGCCGCTAGACAATGCCGGTCATCCGGCTCGAAACGCAGATCGCAGCCGCACCCACCCGCTGCTTCGATCTTGCGCGCGACGTAGACCTCCATCAACGCTCCACCGCAGCGTCGCGTGAGCGCGCGGTCGCCGGTGTGACGTCCGGAGAGCTCGCCCTGGGTGACTGGGTCACCTGGCGGGCAACCCATTTCGGGTTCACGCTGCAGCTGACGTCGACGATCACGGAGTTCGATCCGCCGCGGCAGTTCGTGGATGAGATGGTGAAGGGCCCATTCCGTCGCTTGCGCCATGTTCACGAGTTTCATCCGGTTGACGGCGGCACCTTGATGATCGATGTCTTCGACTATGCCTCCCCTCTTGGCATCCTCGGATGGATTGCGGATGCCGTGCTGATCCGCAGCTATCTGCAGCGCTTACTCGAGCACCGGAATGCGTTTCTCAGGCAGGTCGCCGAGGCGCCAACGCAGCCACCCTGACACATGATCGTGCGTGATCACAGGGTCGGCAGGGGCAATGGTGCCAACGTGGGCGTCGGCACGGGGAGCGGAGTCAAGCTCGGCGTCGGCACCGGCAGCGGTGTCAACGCCGGCGTCGAGACTGGCAGCGGTGAGGCGCTGGGCGTTGCCACCGGCAGCGGTGAGGCGCTGGGCGTTGCCACCGGCAGCGGTGAGGCGCTCGGCGTCGGCACCGGCAGTGGTGACGTGCTGGGTGTTGGCACGGGAAGAATTGGCGATGTCGCGGAAGTCACAGGAGTCGGAGTCGGCTTCGGTGTGGTGGGTCCCGGCGTCACCGCGCTTGGGAGCGACGCCGGCGTAGCGGTCGGCGCCAGGGTCGGCATGCCAGCGTCTTGCCGCGCATCATCCAGGATCCTCAGCGACAGCGGGGCGGGACGGTGGGCAGGATCGCCGGCAAAGCTCGTCAGATTCAGCCCATGAACGTTGATGGCCATCACGACCAGACCAGGCAGGTACGACGCGATGACCGCCGTCAACCAGAACACGATGGCCAGCGCCGGAATAATGGCGAGGAAGGCAAGGCCTTGGAAGCGGCCGCCTGCGTTCATGCTGCCTCCGCTTCAGCCTGGACGGCGCCGCGCCGCTCGGTCTTCTCGAGAATTGCCTCGATTGCCGGACGCCGTGCCAGGAAGGCCGAAACGACGTCGGGGTCGAACTGCAGCCCGGCCTCCATGCGGATCGCCGTGGTCGCGGCATCGAAACTCAGTCCCGAGCGATACGGCCGATCCGACGTGAGCGCGTCGAACACGTCGGCGACCGTGAGGATGCGCACCAGGTACGGGATAGCGCTGCCGGAAAGTCCGCTCGGGTAGCCGGCGCCGTCCCACCGCTCGTGGTGATAAAGGATGCCGGGCAAGCTTTCCCGGATGAATGGCAGACCCTTCAGCATGTCGTAGCCGATCCGGGGATGCTCGCGCATGTCCTCCCTCTCGACCTCGTTGAGCGGTCCGGGCTTGCGCAGGACTTTGTCCTCGACGCCAATCTTCCCGATGTCATGCAGCAGCGCCGCTCGGCGGAGCGCCTCGCGATCCTTCTCAGGGAGATGGAGCTCGTCGGCGATTTCGACGCTGATCGCCGCCACCCGTGCGGAGTGGCCGTAGGTCGAGGAGTCGCGCGCGTCGATGGCTCGGGCCAGCGCCTCCATGCTGGCAAAGGTCGTCTGCTCCAGGGTTGCGGTCTTTTCTTCGAGACTGGCGGCCATCTCGTTGAAAGTCCGAGCCAGGTAACCGATTTCATCACGCGAGGCTACGTTCGCTCGATGATGTAGATCGCCGTCTGACACTGCTCGCATCGATTGGACGAGCATTTGCACGGGACGCGTGATGAATGAGGCGGTTGCCGTCCCGACGATCAGTGTGAGCACCGCCGCCCCCGTGAAGACCATGGTCATGATTAACCGCAGCTGGGCGACCTCGTCCAGCAGCGGGTCTTCGTTCGCTTCGACGGCCATGAACCCGACCTGGTTACCGCGCATCATCCAGGTGCTGAACAGGGCGCGATAGGTGTGGCCGTCATGCGTCTGATCGACCCGAACCGCATTTCCAGGTGTGATACTGCCTTTGTCCGCAACCGTCAGAGCCACCGGATCCGAAAACAAGGTCGCCACCGGTCTGCCCGCAAGGTCGTAGAAGGTGGAGTCCTGGATACTCCCGGCAATCTCAGCCACCGACTCGCCGACGAGGGCCACGCCGATGACGCGCCCGCCGAATTGTATCGGTACGGCCCAGTACAGCGTCGAACCGTCCCGGCCCTCTTCGAGAAACGCTCGCCGCTCTGGTGCATCACTCCGTGACGCCAGCACCCGCCTGACGTCTGGCTGCTGCGCAAAACCAGCGGGATCCACCGGTGTCACCACGCTTGGCCCTGCCGATGTCCGCTCGATCCGCAGGATGACATTAGCTTTGTTATCGAGGACGCACACCGCCGCCGTCTTGGCAGTGATATTGCCGGCGATGGGGGTCAACAGCCGGATCAAGGCGGCGCGATCACCGGCCACAAGCGCCTCCGGCACGCCGATCGTGTCCGTGGCAAGACGCAGGTCAGCCGCGCGCGTAGCGTCGAGCTGCGCCAGCTGTTGGTTCCCCACCAGGCTGCTGTGCAACAGCCTGGCATCGAACAGGCTTGCCGCCGCACTGGTCACATGGGCGGTGGCGATGGCGGTGCCGACGACGCCCACGAAGACGAGCAAGATCACGAAGGGCAGGATGATCTTGTCCCGAATGGACAGGCGCACGCGCACCACGAATGGATCATCCTGTGGCAGGCTTGCGGCAACCGTTGCTGGCGCTCTGCTGGACGGCCCCGCGGATGGGCCACCTGGCCCATGCGGCTCCTCCCTCCCCGCGTGAAGGGAGGCTCGGAGAGGGGGTCATTCGTTTGTTTAAGTCGAGCGCGGCTGGGTACGACCGAGCGAAATGGTTTCCGATACACAACTCCTCGACGCCTACTCCCAGGCGGTGATCGCCGTCGTCGACTCCGTTGGACCGGCGGTCGTCGGTGTCAGCGGCGTCGGCACCGGCCTCATGATCACGCCGGACGGCTATGCGCTGACGAACAGTCATGTCGCCAGCGCCGTGAAGGCCTACGAGCTCACCCTGCGTGATGGGTCGACCGTGAAAGCTGAACTCGTTGGCAAGGATCCGCACACCGACCTTGCGGTGCTGCGCGCCTCGGGCGCCGGCCTGCCCTCAGCCCGCCTCGGTGATTCCAGTCAGCTTCGCGTCGGCCAGCTGGTCGTCGCCATCGGGCATCCTTTCGGTTTTCAATCGACGGTGACGACCGGCGTCGTCAGCGCATTGGGACGAACGATGCGCGCGCAGAGCGGCCGCACCATCGAAAACATCATCCAGACCGACGCCGCCCTCAACCCGGGAAACTCTGGTGGTCCGCTCGTAGACACCCGCGGTCAGGTCGTCGGCATCAACACGGCCATCATCGCCATGGCTCAGGGCATCTGTTTCGCCGTGCCGAGCAACACCGCGCAGCGGGTCGTGTCGCTGCTGATTCGCGATGGCCGCGTGATTCGTTCCTACCTGGGCATCACCGGCGAGTCATGGCCGATCCACCGCCGGGTGACCCGTTATTACCATCTGGAACAGGACAGCGGCGTCCGGATCGCGAGCCTGGATCCCAACGGGCCGGCCCAGCAGGCTGGTCTGAG
The DNA here is from genome assembly GCA_964601135.1 of uncultured Actinomycetes bacterium. Taxonomy (GTDB): domain Bacteria; phylum Chloroflexota; class Dormibacteria; order CF-121; family CF-121; genus CF-13. The sequence goes on from CAZRMD010000017.1 coordinate 5,017, forward strand.
GAAAGAAGACATCCTGCTCAGCCTCGCCAATCATGCAATGAAAGGCGTGGACGACTTGCAGCACTTTCTCACCGATTGGCCGGTCGGCATCCCGGCCGAAGCGCAGGTGCTCCGCGGGACGGAAGTCGTCAAGCGCAGCATCATCCCCACCGAGCTGAAGAGCGCCTGAAAAGCTTCGTCAGCGTAGCGTCGTCCTAGAAATCATGGCCATTCCGGGCTTGGCACCGTCGTCACTGGACTGGCGCCTCCAGGCCGGTATTGGCGTGCTCACGGCCGCGGTGGCGCTGTTGCTGCTGGTTCGCTACCGAGCGCGGCCGTTCATCTTTGATCAACGCAGCAGCGCGCTGCCAACCGCGAAGACGCCGAAGCCGATCAGGAGGAGTCCCGAGCCGAGGCCGATCCCACGGGTGATCGCCGGTGTCACTCGGGAGCGAAGCCAGCTGGCGCCGCCCGTCAAGATGACCCACCACGCCGCTGAGCCGAGAAACACGCCGACCACCAGCCCTAGAGCCGGGATCCAACCCGCTGCCACGTGCAGACCGAGCCCGGCGAAGACTGCTGCGAACGACAGGATCGTTGGCGGGTTACTGAGCGTGAGGCCGAGGATCGAGGCATAGGCGCCGACCGCCGACGCTCGCTCCATTCCCTCCCCCGTGTGGGGAGGGTTAGGGAGGGGGTCTTGCCGCGAACCCACAATGCGCGCCCCGATGAGAACGATCGCTAGGCCGCCGACCAGCCCAATCCACCGCTTCTGGCTGATGAGCACGCTGGTAATGGCCGTGACGCCAAAGGCCGCGAGCGCCGCATAGATGGCATCGCCCGTGGCGACGCCGAGGCCGGAGACTACGCCGTTGAGCCAGCCGCGTGTGAGGGTGCGGCGCAGGACCAGGAAAAAAATCGGTCCCGGCGTTGCCGCGATGGGAAACCCAACCAGGAATCCGAGTAGGAGCGCTCTGGCCATCCCCGCCTCGCATCCCGGGCATTCTATCGATCGCGGCGGGCCGTTCGCCCCGGCAAATCAAAAGGCCGCGCTGCCCATGCAGCGCGGCCCTGATCGCGATGCCGGGGTTACAGTCCTACGGTCGCCACATGGATGTCGGTATTGCCGAAGTTATCGGGGCAAGACGCTGGCTCATTTGGCTTTGGTGCCAAGCCGGCGCGGAACGCATCGACGGCGGCGCAGGTGGCGCCGTTGCGGCCGTCCGTCCAGATGAACCATGCGTGAAGGTTGTCGCTGATCAGCTCGTTGTAGTCGCCCTGGAACTGGGCACCCAGCGAGTTGGTGCTCGAAACGTCGGGATCTGACGAGGCTGAGCTGACTTTGACAGCAGCGCTGAAGTTGGAGCCTCCGTTGGTTGACTCCGCCAGGTAACTGTCATAGCTCACCACGCCGGCGCCTGGTGGGGTCCCGGCGGGGCGGTCATCCAGCGCCTGGCTGGCGACGCTGACCCGGCTGCCATCCGGCGAGACGGCAAGGCCATTGAAGAACGCCGTCCGTCCCGCGACGTCCAGCGCGGTAACAGGCGTCGTCCAGCTCGTTCCGCCGTCGCTGGAGCTCGTGAGCAGGACCTTGCCGTGGCCACCGACATAATCCGACCAGCTCACATAGATCGTTCCGTGCACCTGGTCGATGTCCGCCGCCGGGAAGTTGTCGTTTCTGAAGCTCGAGCCAGGAAGTGGGCTTGGCATGTCATTGACTGGAGCAATCGTCGATTGCTTGCTAAACGAGGCGCCACCGTCCGTCGACTTGGCGAAGACCTGGGCGTCGGTCTTCACGCCGTCGATGGTCACGCCGCTTTCCCAGATGACGTACACATTGCCGTCGGCGTCAGTCCGGATGGTCGACCCCTGCCGGCCACCCTTGGTCCGATTATCAAAACTGGCGCTCAGCTTTTGGGCGGGCGACCAGGTCTTGCCACCGTCGGTCGAGCGGCTAAAGACGATTGGTTCAGGAACGCCTGGCACACCGACGAAGAGGGTCCAGCTGACATAGACGTTGCCCTTGAACGGCGAGGTCGGGCTCTTATCCACCCAGACTGTTTCCTTGTCATTGAAGTCGACTGGATTCGTCTTATCCGTCGCCAGGACCGGATCCGACCAGGTCTGACCGCCGTCGTTCGAACTGGAGACGGTGATCAGATCCGGAATTGTCGTCCCGCGCACCCCAGCCAGGCTCGAGTAATATGCGGTGCCGTCGGCACTGAAGGCGATGTTCGGATCACCGTCGGAGGCCAGTCCTGGCATGCCCAGCTCGCGAGCGAGCTTGCCAAAGCCCGGGAGCGTATGGATATTCGAGCCGTTGTAGCTCGCCGTGTTGTCGCCGCCGGCCGGGGCCGAGAACTGCGTCCAGCTCTTGCCGCCGTCGTTGCTGACGTAGACGCCGGACAGGCCGACGTTGGCAACGAAGGGGCAGCCGGAAGCCGTGCAGGCGGGCTCGTCGATCTCATCGTTGGCACCCGCAATCAGGTTTTTCGGGTTCGTCGGGTTCTGGGCGATCGCGGGTTCGTTCTGCTTGTTTTGCGGAAATGGCCCGTTCTGTACCAGGTTTGCCTGGACGTCTCGAACGAGCGCCGGACCGGAGCTGCCTGCCGAGGCGGTAACCGCGCCCACCAGGCTGGCTAGGGCCGCCGCGGCCGCCAGAGTAAAACGTCGACGCCTTGAAACGAATCGCTGCATGCTTCCCTCCCTCAAATTCGCGCTAGATTGGCTTGCCAGATTGTAAAGGCTCACGAAGTTTTGGACAAGAGCCGGATGGCTGAGGCGCTGGAGGCCGGACCTCCGGCCTCCTTCCGCCTGCCAGCTATCGATTTGTCGATGCGCCGCCGGCGTTGCCGGTCGACGTTGCCCCGGTTGCGGTGGCCGGCGTTCCGGAGCCCGCGGCGATGGGTGCAAATCCGCCCGCTACCGTGTAGAGCGCCTCATCAAGGACCGAGCCCGACGGTGCGTTCGCGACAACGATCGCCGGGTAAGCGAGTCCTCCATTAAATGAGGTGGATTCGTAATCTCCGACCATGTAGCCCTGGCTCGTCAGCGGAAGCCAGGTCAAGTCCATGGGCCCTGACGTTGTTGTCTTGCCTCCCCATGTGGCACCGCCATCGCCCGACGAGATGAACCCGCTGAACAGCTGACAGGCGGGCTTGTTGGGCTGGCTGCAGCTGGCGTCCGGGTAATAGTAGTAGCTCAACCCAATGTGCGCCGTCGCTCCCGAGGTCGCGGGATCGACCGCAATGCCGGGGATGAAGTGATCGGCACCGGTGCCAACGCCATCGATCGGCACCCGCTTTTTAGGGTTCCAGTTGACACCGTCGCTCGACGTGCTAAACACGATGTCATTGGCGGCGCAGTTTGGCTCGAAGGCGCAATCCTCCCAGGCGACGAACACCTTGCCGGCGCCATCAATCTCCGCTGAGGGCAGCGGCGACGTGCGCAGGTTTCCGGCCACGCTCCTGAACTGAATCCGATCCACCGTCACCGGGTTCGTCCAGCTGTTGCCACCATCGGTCGACATGAACGCAGCGATCTGTTGCGGATTGAAGTCCTCGATTGGAACGATCACGGTGCCGTTCGGTTGGACTACGGGCTGGCCGCCGATGGCTGTGAACTTGTTTGGCATCGTCTTTGGCGTGCCCCAGGTGAGACCGCCATCGGTCGAGGTGCTCATGTAGACGACATCGCCCTGGGCAAAGTTGTCGAATTCGGTGTAGCAATTGCCATAGAAGGGGCTCACCGGCGAGTCATCGCAGGCTGTCCAGTTCTTGTCCAGGTCAACCTTGACGCCCACCGGCTGGGGAATCGCCACGGGATTGCTCCAATGGGTTCCGCCATTCGTCGAGCGGTTCACCAGGACGACCGGTACCAATCCAGCCGAGGTTATTGGTATCGACGAGATCATCCAGGTGCGGTGTTTGGCGTCGTAGGCAACTGAGGGATCGCTGACGCGCGGGTACGATCCGCCGAGGTTGTCGTAGAACGTTATCCCAGGCAGGAAGCCATGCGTCCAGCTGGCACCGCCGTCGCGGGAGGTTGCCCAGCCGATATCCGACGACCCTCCGCTGGCGAACCGGCCCGTTTGCACCGCCGCGACGATCGTCGACCCAAATGCGAACGTATCAGGCTCGACCTGCGTGCGGTGATAGCTCGTGCTGTTCGTGAACGGATCAGAGCTGATCTGTACGCGCGTACTGGCAGCCGCTGCAGTCGCTAGCACCAAGGCGAGACTAGCTGCGAGCGCCGCTGCTGCGCCTACTCGTCGTGTCATGTTCCCTCCTCGATAAAGTCGGTGCTAATCGTCCGGAGAGGATTTCAAAGTCCTCCCCGGACGGTCGTTAGCGCGACGGAATCGCCAGCGTAGCTACAACCTGCTGCTGCCGGTTGTCGGGGTTTTGTTGGTTCGCCGGCTTAGTCAGATCGTTATATGTGCTTACGAAGCTCGAGAGGCTAATTCCACCGTTCGTGGTGTTGCCGAAGTAGTCGCCAATGAATGTGTAGCCGAGGTTGAAGGCGCTACTCGGGTGCGGCCCGTTCAGCTGGCCGTCCCACGTATGTTGCGTGAGCCGGATGTTGTTCCCCATTGGCGTTAAATCCGGCTTGTAGAACTGGATGCTGGCGTTGACGCAATAATTCGTCGCGCCGTAGGGAGGCATCGGGCCCGAGTAATGCGGATTTGTCTGATCGAGGGCAATTCCAGCCCCAGCCGCCTCGGCGGTACCGGCCGCCGGACAGGCCAGGCGCCGGTCGTAGAAGGCGTCGCTGACCGTGCCATCCGCGGCGACGGTGAGGTTCGGCTGGAACTCGTCGACCGGACTCGCGTTGTCGTTGACCTGGATCGGCTGTGACCAGGTGATACCGCCGTCGTAGGAGGCGCTCAAGATGACGTTGGTAACGCCGGCGCTGAAGTCTTCCCACGAGACATAGAGCGGATAGGAGCCCGCGGCATCGACCTGGTTACCAACCGCGAAGGTGTCCTCGATCCCATCGCGAAATGTCGTGTTGGGATAGGTCAATGGCGCCGGGGTGACAGCGGGCACGACCGTCGAGACTGTGCTCCAGGTGACTCCGCCGTCGGTGGATTTGTCCAGGAAGATCGCCTCAGTGTTGTGACCGGTCGAGCTCGTGTTCGGGGCACTGGTGAGCGTCGTATAGACGGAACCATCTGGAGTAACGTGCGGCAGTAGATAGGTGACGCCTTGGGAGGTCGACGGGAACGGCAGCTTTGCCGGCTGGGACCAATCGGTGTGCGTTCCGTCACTGCGAGCATCCGCGTAGGAAACCCAGGGAATGGAGCCGTAGGGACCGCGAAAGTCGACCCACATGGCGTAGACCCGGTTGTAGTGAGGGCTGTCCGGATTCGCATCGATCGTCAGCCACTGCTTGTCAACAGCGTTGCCGACGCTGTCATAGGAAACGATCACGTCGGGCGCGCCGTTGTGGGTGGTGATCCAGTTGTTTGCCGACTGGCGCTTGGCCGGTGCCCAGGGATGCACCGATACGGAGATCGCCTCGGACGCCACGCTCGGATTGGGGAGACCCCCAACGTTGTAGTCGTGATGCCCATTGCTGTCATAAGAGAACTGGTAGGGCAGGATGAGCTCGTAGTAGTTGCCGTAGCCGTCAAAGGCGCCAACGGGGTCGGTGTTGTCCGTCCAGCCCTCGTACCCCGGAATGTGACCCTGAATGAGCCAGCTCTGTCCTCCGTCATAGGACTCGTAGAAGCCGAGAAGGTGGTTGTAGCCCTCCGGGCTGACAATCCACTTCGAGGATCCGATTATGTGTCCGGCATGGACCGGATCGACCCTAAGATCTGATTCCGAGTGATCCTTGACGAGCTGGGGTGCGGCCATCGGATATCCTGGCTGGCTTCCGGCTTGCGTGGGGTACGGGGCAGAAGCGCCAGTGTTCTCCCCCGTCGTGGCTCCCGGACATGGTGACTCTCCAGAGTAACCATCGTTGGGGCCGTCATTGAACTGGGTCGCCGAAACCTCTGGCCGGTAGCAGCTGACCTGCTGGGTGGTCACAAAGGTGTTCGTTACGTGGTGAGCGGCGAAGCTCGCCGCGTAGGCCTTATCGCCTTGAACTCCCTGCGGGATGTTGCCGACGCCGGCGCCCGTACCGGCCTGAGCCGGAAGGGCTGAGTAGGCGGCCGCAACGATGGCTGGAATGGCGAGCGACAGTAGACGTCGAATCTTCACGTTCATCCCTCCTTGACCAGCCCTCTCGACAGCCCAGGCCGTCCTCGCCCGAGGGCCTCCAGTGACGATACAAAATTAAGGATCAGAAAACAAGGTCTAGGATTCTGGTTACGTTCAGGCGTGGAGCCGAGCGCTCTCTGGCCAGAGAAGCGAGGCTCAGCGATGCTCAGCGGGCTCGGCGGCTCTGCGACGTTACCCGCGCAGGTCTG
>CAZRMD010000017.1:11423-25492 GCA_964601135.1 uncultured Actinomycetes bacterium
GGGTGTCCGAAAGTTTCCTGCTAACGGTTCACGCAGGTCTGCCGGACTCGGGAAGGCAAAGCCGACAGAACCTGCTAAACGTGAAGCGACCCGTCGTTACGGTTGATAACCCGCCGGTGTGACCCAACGAGTCCTTACCGCCGCCCAGTCCACTCGTTTCCGGATGGACCTTCGCTCCGTACTAATCGAGTTCTTGCGAACCCAAGTTTCGGGAGCTTACCGATGTCGTTTCCTTCATCGGTTGGCTTTCTGACAGGTCGCGGGCGTAGCGTAAAGTTCGCAGTTATCCACCGCAACTCCAAACTGCGGTTCGCAAACGGATGGTCGAGCGCACAAACTGCCTCCCCCTTGTGGGCGGGCCCACCGGCCCACGCGAGCCGCGCGCAGTGCGATGCCAGCGTTTCAGGCGTTCGGGGAGGGTATCAGTATTTGCTCGCCTCGTAGAAGCTGCCGCAGTGATGGCATTTGCATTGCATCGTCATCACCTGGCTGCCGAACAGGGAGATGATCTCGGATTCTCGAGATCCGCAAAACGGACACGCTTTTTCTTCTTGTGGGGAGGGCGGGCCCGCCGGCCCACGCGAGCCGCCGGGGCGTCGCCCCACGCGAGCCGCGCGGTCGTGCGATGCGAGCGTTTGAGACGTTGGAACGTGCGATGCGAGCGTTTGAGGCGTTTCAGGAGGGGGTTGTTTATCCACTGGCCGGCATGTATCGCTTTTCAGCGAGGCCCTGAAGCATGTCGAGTGTGCGCTGGTCGATGCCACCTTCTACGGTTCGACGCCGAACCGGGTCCCATTTGCTCCAATCGATCGAGTCGGTCGCCGGCGAAGGGGTGCCGACCCGCTCCTCCAGCAGCCGACGCAGCTGCCGGACGCCGTGGGCGAGCCTTCCTTCGCGTTGTAAGTCATCGACGTCATTGCCCTCGGGACCAATCCACTCGATTGCTTCGCGCCACACTCGGGTGGTGGCGTCGGCCGAATTGATCTCATGCAGCCAGCTGCGGCCATGCATCAGGTGATAGCGCTCTTCCTGCAGCATTTTCTTCAGGCGACTGCGCAGGACTTCGACGTTGCCGTTCGCGAGCGCCTCGATCGCCAGCGAAAATATGCTGTCGAGCACGGCATTAGCCGCCACGAACTGGCTCCAGTCCGTCCACGGCTGGTCGAGAAACGGCACGTTCGCGTAGGTCCGTTCGTCGATGCCCGGGTCCGGCGTGCCGAGCTCGCGCAACGAGCCATGGAGCACGCGGCTGTGCCCGATGTCGTCCAGCCCCATCGCCGCCGCCGCGATGTCGGCCTCCAGGCTGGGCGCCGCGGTGCACCATTCGGCGTAGCGCATTCCCAGCAGCTGCTTGTTGTCCGCCAGACTCTTGACGAACGAGTAGAGACTCAGGCCTCTTGCTCTCCTGGGCCCCACAGTCGGATGACGGCGTCTTTGGGAACGATCATCATCTCGACCCAGCGCTCTTCGTCGTAGGTGGCTCGCGCGTACGCCATCGCCAGGTCGTCATCGGGTGCCACGACGCTGCCCACCTGGCGCAGCGGCTCGACCCGCCCTTTGCGGGCAAAGACGTCGTACTCGCGCACGTGCGCGTGCACGCGACTGTAGGCCATCAGACTGCCAGCCCCCATGCCCGCAGGTTCTCGCGTCCCTGCGGCGTGAGCCGTGTCGATGACCACGGCGGATCCCAGACGACGTCGATCACCACCTCATCCACGCCCGGCTCACTCAGCAAGCGCTCTCGAATGTCACCGACGATCATCTCGCTGGCGGGGCATCCCATCGCCGTGAATGTCAGGCGCAGGCGAACCGTTCCCTCCCCCACCTCGAGCCCATAGATGAGGCCCAGGTCGACCAGGTTGACCGGCATCTCGGGATCCTCGATCTCCGCCAGCGCCGACCAGACTCTCGCCTCCAGGTTTCCGGTTTCAATCACGCGTTGACCTGAAACTTCTTGAAGCTCTCCTGGAACAGCTCGACCATCTCGGCATTCCTGGGTCCTCGCGCGCGCCAGCGGGCCAGCACGTCGTCCCAGGTGCAGGCGTCCTTGAAGTCCCAACGCTTTTCCTGGGCGTCAAAGGTGCAGGGAAAGGGATAGTCCAGCTCGTAGTGGCTGTTCTCGCGATGCGCCGGCACCTTGATGCCGATCGACTCCATGAACGGCACGACCGTCGACAGCCATTGCTGCCGCAGCTGGTCGTTGGTCAGCCCCTTCAGCCGGTAATCGAGCTGGGCACTGTGCTGCTTGAGATTGTCCGGCAAGCCGAACCACTCCACGGTGAGGGGGAACATCCAGTCGACGGCCCGCTGCAATTCTTCGCGGGCGGCGCCGCCCGCCTGGCTGATGCGCTTCGACCAGTTGCGGCCGTTGCGCAGATGGAAGTTCTCCTCGGCCATCACCTTGACCAGACCTCGCTTCCAGGGTCCGTAACTGCACTGCTCGTGGATGTCGCCCAACAGGCAGAACCCCGCCTGGTCATACATCGCGTTGGCGACGACCAGTTCCGTCCAGCTCTCGAGCGGCACGTCAAAGGCATACGGATAGCGAAACGCCTTGGGATCACGCCGGAAGATCAGCGCTTCCTGGCTCTCGCCCAGCTCCTCGAGGATGTGAAAGGCGATGTGCGCGTGCGCCAGCTCGTCCTGGATGATGGCGATCCCCGTCATGAACGCGTTCACGCTGGGCGCCTTGCGCGCCGCCAGGTAGTAGGCGGGGGCCGAGATCAGTTCCGTGTCGCCCGACACGATCAGGGTGTGCTTCAGCTCCCGCAGGTAGTCGGGGGTCATCTCGGCCACCGACTCGATTAGCTCGCCCCGCTTGAGCAGTGTCTCGAAGGCGCCGGAGCTTTCACGCTCCATCTGGGGTTGATTCTAAGAGACCGGTTTACGTCTTCATCACGGCCAGCGCTTCGCGGAGCAGCCAGTAAGTGAGCGACGGCGAGCCACGGCTTAGGACACCTCCCAGCTAACTAAACAATCTAGCGCCGTGAGTAACACAGCAGGTCGCTTGCTCGCACAAGTGTTGCCTTTCCAAACGACCTGTGATAAGAAGGGCAATGGGTGGGGGGAACCACCCGCGTTCGTGAACTTCGCGGGGCTGGCCGGGGGGCATCCGGCAGGGGGTGAATGCTGGTTGAACGCGTGGTCAGCTTGGGCTCTTGTAATTGCTGGTAGTGGGGTTCTCCTTGGTCTGCTCCTCACTACCCTGCTGATCGTCGTGTTAGCAATTCCTTCGGATGTAGCCGTCCGCATAGGAGCCCAAGTCGCAGGAGTGTTCTTGGCCGCAGCGGCCATTCTCGGCTTGCTGGGTCTCGGGATTAGAGGAGGAAAGCGATGGTTAGGCTCTGGCGATCGTTCGTCATCGCGTCAACGCTAGCCCTCGGGGCAGTGGCGGTCCCGGCATCGCGGCGAATGCCATCGATAGGCCAGTGACGGTCCCCGCGACAAGCGGCAGTCGAATAGTTGCGACCCACCTTGCTTGTCCAAGCATGAACGGGAAGATTACCTACGATTGTTTCGCTGAAGCAGGCTTCTATCCCGGCCCCCACTCTGAGTTGCCCAAGACGGCACTTGCGTCCAACACGGCGCTGGCCTGCAATGGCAACTCGTACCTTTGGTGGTACACGTGGTACCGCTTCGTCAACAGCATAGGTACAACGCTTGTCTATGTCCGGATGGCCGGAGAGGACTGGTATAACTACTGCTCAGCCGGAAACGTCTACATTCAACGGACGAATTGCGACACCGACCTCGGCTATCAATGTGACGGTTGGCGGCAGGGATCGTTTTTCGATGGGGGCAGAAATGCCAACACTGACTGGGGCAATCAGCAGACGCAGGTCACGGTGCCTGGCAGCAACTACGTGGTCTATCGTTGCTTTTACCTAAGGTGGTTAACCCATCCCGACGGCACGTGGTATTACCAAGATACGACTGCCCAGACTGGCGCCGGTTATTACTGCTACTAGCTAGGTGACGCGACAGGCCAGTTTGGAGCAAACTCCTAACTGGCCTTCTTTTTTCTTTGCTGCGCCACGGCCGCGAACTAGCCGACGATGTGGAGTTCGCACTGTGGGCCGAACGGTTGCCTGAGCTAATGGAGCGGATCGAAGTCGAGGTCACTCATAAGAATGTTGCGCTCGCGCTGGTATCCCGCACCGATTGGGCGAGGTACTTCCGCGGAACCAGCACTCGCATGTTTGTTCGTAAACAAATGTTCCGTATTGCGAGGTTTTTGGCCGGTCGCTAAAGTTCCCCCTGCGACCTGTTAGAAAGCCAGCTAGAGAAGGAAACGACTCTAGTGGGTCGCCGACAAGGGGACCGCAAGGTTCCCACTCTCACACCGTGAGGTGTGGGGGCTCGGTCCGCAAGGACTGAGGAGTCGGGAGCCGCAAGGCACCCGGTTCTGTCGGTGACGAAGGTCTGGCCCGCAAGGGCTGGACTGGGCGGCGGGAAGAAGGCTCGTTGGGTAACACCGGCGAGTTGTAAACCGTAACAACGGGTCGCATTTCTTTTTTCTGATCACGCTGCTCCGTAGAGACCCCGGCCAGTCTCCTGCCGTATAGGCATCCTTCATCCGGCCGCGACCGGCGAGTCTCAAGTCGTAACGGGGTCTGTAAGAACCCGTGATCGGGTTCGAAGCTCAGCAGCCTTACCGTTTGCGTTATCTGCAGTAGGCGACTGGGCCAACAAGCCCGGTCCCAGGTAACGAATTCATGAAAACCAAGCGCTGGCGGAGCCGTGGCGGGCAATCGCTGGTCGAGATGGCGATGGTGCTCCCGGTGCTCGCCTTCCTCACCTTCGGCCTGCTCGACTTCGGTCGGGCCTACTACTTCCAGGTCTCGGTAACCAACGCCGCGCGCGAAGGCGCTCGGGTGGCCATCCTCAATATCTATACAGGTCCGGCAACGCCGACCTGCACGGCTCCTTCTTATTCGACCTGCCCAGTCCAGACCGATGCCGCCATCAACACGGCGGTCACCAACGAGCTCACCTACAGCGGCATCACGCCCAAGTCCGTCACCATCTGCCCGCCTCACGACAACAGTATGTCCACCCTCGGATGCCCCACCACCGCGGATCGGGTGACGAACTGGACCAGCGGCACCACGAACTACTACGTCACGGTCAACGTCAAGTACGACTTCCAGCTCTATACGCCGCTGATGCAAAACCTGCTGGGTAACCCGATCACCATGAGCGTCTCCGTGCAGATGAGGACGAACTACTGATGCGCCGGCCCAGGCAGCGCGGTCAAGCGATGGTCGAGTTCGCCCTGCTATCCGGCGTGCTCTTGCTGCTCGTCATGGGCATCTTCGACTTCGGGCGCGCCATCGCTGTCTACATCAACATCGCCGAGGCCGCTCACGAAGGCGCCCGCCAGCTGGTGTTGCGCAGCAACTACGGCAGCACGTATCCCGACACGGTCATCGTCAACGCCACCCTGGCCAAGATTGGCGGCGGCGGGATGGTGCTCACCGAGGATCCCTGCCTTGCCCCGCCAACCCCCTGCACGACGCCATCGACACCGACCACGCCCAACACCGGCTACATCTGGATTACGCCCAACCGAACCACGGGCAACCACCTCGTCACGGTCCGGGTCACCTATCTCTACGCACCGATGACCGGCTTGATCTCGAACCTGGTCGGCCCGTCGTTCGCGATGCAGGCGGGCTCATCCATGCGTGCGGAATACTGAGATGCTGATCCGCATTCGGCGCAATCGCTCGGGCCAGGCCATCGTCATCATGGCGCTCGCGCTCGTCGCCATCTGCGGCATGCTGGCCTTGGCGATCGACGCCGGCCGTCTCTACTTTCAGCGCCGGCTGATGCAGGACGCCGTCGATGCCGGTGCGCTTGCCGGCGCTCAGGACCTGGTCGGCACGGTCAGCAACCCGAACGGCGTTCCATCGAACGCGCTGTTCCACGCGTTGCAGGACACGTTCTCGGTCTTCGGCCAGTCCCCGACCAACCCGCAAGGAAGCTCCTTCTACAACAGTCCGCCGAACAACACCGTGACCGACACCAAAGGTGGCTACACGGTCACGGCGGTGGCGCCGAGCGGCTACAACAACAAACAGGTGCAGGTCACCGTCACCTACAACGCCACCGCGACCTTCGTGCAGGTGCTGGGCTTCAATCAGATCGCGATCGTCGCGACCGCAACGGCGGAGGCCGGGACCAACGCGAAGACCTACGCCATCTTCGCCTACGGTGGGATTGGCACCGGCAACACGATCAATGCACAGATGAACGGCGTCGGCCAGGTCGATAACGGCCAGGAAGGCAACGACTTCTGCAGTTTCAGCACCGCCGGCATCACCATCAGCAATGCCAAATTCCACATCCCCACCGGCACGCCCGGCGAGCTCAACATCAATGGCCGGCTCTTCATCAACCAGGGCAGCGACAACCAGAACCTCGCGGAGTACTGGTACACCGCCCCGACGTTTACGACGGGTCAGGATCCGGAGCCGAACTACCTGATCCCGGACACATCCCAGCTGCCAACCATCAACCCATCAGGCCGCTGGAAGATCTCAAACCTGGCAGCGGGCGCATCCGCGACGGGCACCGGCGCCTTTGCCGGAATCACCATTCGCAACACCACGACGACGACCCACGACTTTTACGTCTACCAGCCGGGCCGCTACTCAAGCTCGTTACAGATCCCCTGGAACTCCTCGGGTGATGCGATCGACAGTTATTACGTCTTCGCGAACGGCCTGTACTACTTCACCGGAGGCAACGGCATCCAGATCACCGCCGGGCACGTCTCTAACACCTCCAACGGACTCCCGCACTACGTCAATGGCCTGGGAGCAACCGACCTTCCCAAGGCCTCCGACGGCACGGACGGCGTGGAGTTCATCATCGACGGCACGAGTTCTTTCAACGCGAGCAACTCGGCGATGCCCGGTGGGACCAACGGCGGCACCAGCGTCTTCTTCGTGGCCCCGAGCTACGTTCCAACCGGAAGCACGCACGTCGCCTTCTACGTGGCATCGACAAACACCGCCGGCACCGCCTGGACGAACCAGACCTTCGACGCCAGCACCTCGAACTTGCCACGCTTCCAGATCTGGGGCACCATTTTCGACGCCTCGGCGGGCGGTGGGTCGGTTTACCTGAGGGCTGTGCAGATCGGGCCGCATAACCTCAACCCGACGGACAGCGACTCCAGCGGGCAGTACCTGGTCAACGGCGAGTTCATCGGATTCATCATGACCGTGGACATGGGCAACGTCCTGGGCAACACCGCTGGCACGGCACCGACCTGCAACGGCGGCACTACCGTGTGGAGCAACCGGGGAACCCCCGGCTTGCTCGCCCAGTTCAACCCGGCCTTCGCCCCCGCCCCCGGCGTGAACTCCTACTTAGTGAAGTAGCTTCTCGGCCAGCAGCACCAGGCCGAGCAGCGTGAGCGCGACGCCGGCCAGCCGCTCCGCCCCCTCCCTCACTCGCTCGCCGACGGACTGGCCGAGCCGGAGGCCGAGCTGGGTCACGACAAACGTCTGGACGCCGATCAGCACGATCACGAGGGGGACGGGGAAACGCAACAGGCCGAGCGTGAAGCCGATAGCGAGCTCATCGAGGCTGATGCTGATGCCCAGCCCGATCGCCGCCATGCCGCGAGTTCGTGCCAGCAGGCCCAGCCGTTCCTGCTCGTTTTCGTCTGCACGCGGCCAGAGCAAGTAGATGCCAAGTGCGATCAGGATGGCGATCGCCAGGTCGTCCGCCGCGTCGCCAACTGCCCGGCCGACGACAGCGCCGGCGACGAAGCCGACCAACGGCATGCCCATCTCGAAGCCGGTAAAGAGCAGCGTGACCCGCGTGCGATCCTGCCGGTTGAGTCCGCTAATTCCCAGCGCCGCGGCGACCGCGAAGGTATCAAGTCCGAGCGGCAAGATCAGGCCGATCAGCTTCAACCACATCGGCCCAAATTACACTGCGTCCGTGACGGCGCTCGACGTAATACGCGAGAAGCGCGACGGTCTCGCGCACAGTAACCAGGCGATCCAGTTCCTCGTCAACGGCGCGAGTGACGGCACCATCCCCGACTACCAGCTGGCCGCCTGGCTGATGGCAGTTCGGTTACGCGGCATGACCGACGCCGAGACGACGGCGCTCACGCTGGCCATGGCCGCCAGCGGACGCCAGCTCGATCTCTCGTCGATTCCGGGACGAAAAGTGGACAAACATTCCACTGGTGGGGTTGGCGACAAGGCGACGATGGTGGTGGCGCCCCTGGTCGCGGCCGCCGGCGTGCCGGTGGCCAAGCTCTCCGGCCGCGCGCTCGGCCACAGCGGCGGAACGCTCGACAAGCTCGAAGCCATCCCCGGTTTCCAGGTGGATCTCTCGATCGAAAGATTCATCCAGCAGGTCCGCCGTATCGGCATTGCCATCGCCGGCCAGACGGCGGACATGGTGCCCGCCGACAAGGTGCTGTATGCCCTTCGCGATACGACGGCGACGGTCGATTCCTTGCCACTGATCGCGAGCAGCGTGATGAGCAAGAAGCTGGCGGCCGGCGCCGACGCCATCCTGCTCGACGTCAAGTGCGGCCGCGGTGCCTTCGTGGCTACGCTGCCCGAGGCCGAAGAGCTGGCGCAATCACTCGTCACACTGGGAACCAATGCCGGTCGGGAGACCGTTGCCTATATCACCGACATGGAACAGCCGCTGGGACGAGCCGTCGGGAACGCGCTCGAGGTGCGCGAGGCGATCGACACCCTCGCCGGGCATGGGCCGCCGGAATTGGAGGCGCTCTCCCTTCGGCTGGGCACCGAGATGCTTCACATGGCCGGCCATCCGGAGTCCGACCTCGGGCGACGACTTCACGATGGCAGCGCGTTACGCAAATTTGCCGAACTCATCGAAGCGCAGCATGGCGATCCGCGAGTCACCGAGGATCCCGGCCGTCTGCCGACCGCCCCGGTGCAGCGACCCGTGCCGGCCAGTGCGGCCGGCGTCGTAGCCAGCGCCGATGCACTCGAGATCGCCCTGGCCGGCAAATCTCTGGGTGCCGGCCGGGATCGCAAGAATGCGCCCATCGATCTCGCCGTCGGGGTGGTCCTGCAAAAGAAGGTCGGTGATCACGTCGACGCCGGCGAGCCGCTCGCCATCGTGCATGCGCGGAGCGAAGCCGCGGCGTCGAGTGTTACCAACCGGGTTGCGGCCGCCTTCACCATCGCCCGCTCCGCGGCGCCCCGACCGCTCCTTCTCCGACGCGTTACCGACACGGGGATCGAGCGACTCGATACGTAACGGCTTCAGTAATCCGCCAGTCAGATGCTTGCATCGTGGCTCGGGGATCGCGGGGTCAGGCGGGCGCGGAGTTCGCGCTGGTGCTTGCCTTCCTGTTCGGGCTGGGGGTCATGGCCGGCCAGTTCCTCGGTCTGGGAATGACGGCCTTCAAGGTCAACCACGCCGCCCAGGAAGCGGCCTACGTCGCCGCCGGCAGCCCCGAGGCGGCCGGCTCCAGGACACCGTGCTGGGCCGTCGCCGGCGGACTCAGCCATCCCGACAGCTACAGCGACGCCGCGATCTGCCGGACCGTGCTCGAAAACCTGGGCACCGTCAACGCCGCGAACGTCAGCGTCTCGGTGTCACCGACGCTGCTCGATCGGACGAAGAGCGCGCCCATTCACGTCACGGTGAGCTATCACGAGCGGATCACGTCGCCGTTACTGCGCGTGTTCATGGGCGAGACCTTTACGACGAGCGCCGACGCGACCTCCTGGACCCAGTAATTTCTGGCCACCCAGATTCCCCTTGCGGGGCGGGCTCGCCGACCCACGCGAGCTGCGTTTAATGCCATGCGAGCGTTTGAGCGTCGGGGAGGGGGTTTGTCAATTACACTCAGACGGTCGTGGGGGAGCTCCAGTACCACATTCATTGCAAGCCTGGCGATGTCGGCGAGGCTGTGCTCCTGCCAGGCGATCCCGGCCGGGTCGAGTCGCTCGCAAATCTGCTCGACGGCGCGCGCCTGATCGCCCGCAATCGTGAGTTCACGACCTACACCGGCGAGCTCGATGGCCGGCCCGTCTCGATAACCTCGACGGGGATCGGCTCGCCGTCCACGGCGATCGCCGTCGAAGAGTTGGCGGCGATTGGCGCCAAGACCTTCATTCGCGTTGGAACCACCGGCTCCATCCAACGACACGTGCACTTTGGCGACCTGGTCGTGGCGACCGCCGCTGTTCGCGACGAAGGTACGACCCCCGGATACGCTCCCATTGGCTATCCCGCCGTGGCGCACTGGGAGCTGGTGGAGGGCATGATGGCGGCCGGGGCCGCGCTGAATCGACGCGTGCATGCGGGCGTCGTCCGAAGCCATGACGCGCTCTATGCCGACCTGCACGCGGCACAGATGCCCCGACGCGAGGAACTCGAGAACGCCTTGCAGGTCTGGCATCGAGCCGGCGTGCTGTGCAATGACATGGAATCGTCGACGATCTTTGTGCTGGCCGCTCTGCGCGGGCTGCGGGCAGGTTCTGTCCTGACCGTCGTCAACGAGCCGGGCGAGGACGACATCGATCCGAAACGCGTGGCAGCGCTCGACCTCACGCCGATGTTCCGGGTAGCCCTCGAGGCGATCCGACGGTTAGCACCAATCAACGCGTAGATGGACGTCGGCGAAACCGTCCGCGTTCGGAATCGGGATGGTTGGCGACGATGGCTCGCCAGGCACCATGCGGACAAGAAAGCGATCTGGGTCGTCTTCTATAAGAAGACGTCTGGCAAGCAGGGGATCTCTTACGACGAGTCCGTTGAAGAGGCGCTGGCGTACGGCTGGATCGACGGACAGTCGAAAAGCATCGACGAAGAGACGTGGGCATGCCGATTCACCCCGCGCAAGCCGACCAGCAACTGGTCCGAGTCCAACATCGCCCGGGTCAAGAAACTGCTCGCCGATGCCCGCATGGCTGAGCCCGGTCTGGCGGTGATCCCAGCGAAACTGAAGAATTCCCTCCCCCACCTACGGGGGGAAGGCCGTTCAGATTCCCTCCCCCTTGTGGGGAGGGTCCGGGAGGGGGTGCGGAAGAAGTGACGCTCCACGTCGTCGATCATCCGCTGGTCGCGCACTACCTGACACGGCTACGCGATCGGGAGACGGAACCCGACGACTTCCGCGAAGCCTCCGACAAGATCATCAGGCTTTTGCTCTATGAAGCGACCAAAGATCTGCGGGCGCGTGCCTTCACGATGGAGACGCCCCTCGAATCGACGCAGGGTTACGAAATCGACGATCGTGTCGTTGCCGTACCCATCCTGCGCGCCGGACTGGGGCTCGTCGGTCCGGTGCTCGAGCTCCTCCCCCACGTGACGGTCGGCTACATCGGCCTGGAGCGCGACGAGCGTACGGCGATTGCCTCGCGGTATTACGTCAAGCTGCCGCCCGACATCAAGGGCAAAGCCGTCATGATCCTGGATCCGATGCTGGCCACCGGCGGGACGGCAACCAAGGCCGTCGAGATCATGAAGGAATACCAGCCGGCGAGCGTTCGCCTGGTATGCGTCGTGGCGGCTCCCGAGGGGATCGAGGCGCTGGAGACGGCGCACCCGGACGTGCAGATCTTCGCGGCGGCGAAGGACCGCCAGCTCAACGCCCAGAAATACATCCTGCCCGGGCTGGGCGACTACGGCGATCGCCTCTTCGGTACCTGACCGCAAGCGTCCTGGTTCTCGCCGTCTGCCTGCTCCTGCTCGTCGAGGCCGGGGCCTCTGGCCGAAATGCTTCTCCGTTTCAGGCAGGAAATTCCCCTCCCCCTGTGGGCGAGGCCAGGGTGGGGGCCAGTTGCTCGACGCACATTCGCGTGGCGCTGGTCACCGACGTTGCCGGTCTGCGCTCGCCGGCTGACGCGGGCGCCTGGAAGGGCGTGACCGAGGCCGCCGCCGAGGTTCCCTGCCTCGAGCCCGCGCTGATCACGGCGGGCCGTCCTTCCGAGTACCGGCGCCGCCTTCAGGACGCTGTCAATCAGCATCAGGATCTCGTCATAGGCGCCAGCTTCCTGTTGACTGATGCTTTGGTCGACGCGGCCCGGGCCAATCCTGGAACGCGCTTCGCACTTATTGATCCGCTGCTGCCGCCGCCCGCCCTGCCCAACCTGGACGTCGTCGTCTTTCGCCGCGACCAGACAGCCTTTCTCGCCGGTGCGCTTGCGGCGTTGGTGACAAAGACCGGCGTGATCGCCGGGGTCTACGGACCGGGCGGAAGTCTCGATGTCGAGAATCGCCAGGCCTTCGAGCGCGGCGCCCACGATATCCGGCCGGCACTCCAGGTGCTCGGGGCCTACCAGCCGGCGACGGAGGGAACGCCTTATGGCAATCCCGCCTGGGGCAACCTCCAGGCGCAGAGTTTTATCACCGAGAATGCTGACGTGATCTTTGGAGCAGGCGGCAGCACCGGCGAGGGCGCGGCCCAGGCGGCCGCCCAGACCAGCCGGTGGTGCCTCGCTGCCGACTTCGATGCCCAAACCTATCCGTCGGCGGCGACCTGTCTCCTGGGCAGCACGGCGACATTCGTCGATCGCGGCGTCGAGCTCGAAGTCCTGCGCGTTATCGGACGCGGCTCGTCCGGCGAGCTCAGCGTTGGACTGGCAGAGCGCGGCGTCGGGCTCAGTCTCTCAGGCAGCACCGAGCTCACCGCAACCGTCCGTGAGCGTCTGGCAATGCTCCAGGACATGCTCGTTTCGGGACGCTTGACAACCAGCCCCTGACGGGCGATAACTCTCAAAGAATTCCGAATATTTTGGTGCTACAATCGCCCGGAAATCGAGGGGCAAGTAATTCGGAAGGGGAGGTCTATGAGGAATCGATCCGTTCGTTTAGTAACGCTTTGCCTTAGCCTGGCGCTTACCATCGTGCTGGCCGCTTGCGGTGGTACGAGCGGTGGTACCCCCGCAGCGAGCGGACCGAAGATCGGCGTCGTCACGGATATCGGCCAGCTCGAAGACAAGTCCTTCAACGAGTATTCGTGGAAGGGTGTTCAGGACGGGGCGGCCGCCATCGGTGCGCCGACGCCGAAAGTCATCGTCACCAAGGACATCGCTGACTACAAGGCAAACATCCAGCAGTTCGTCGACCAGAAGTTCGATGTGATCGTGACGATCGGATTTCTGATCGGCAGCGAAACGGGGAAGGCCGCCAAGGCGAATCCGAACATTCAGTTCTTCGGCGTGGATCAGTTCGTGGCTGACCCGGCCCCGCCGAACTACCAGGGCCTGCTCTTCAATGAGGCCCAGGCGGGCTACCTGGCCGGCATCGTCGGCGCCACCATCAGCAAGACCGGAAAGATCGGCGCCGTCGGCGGCCGATCAGATGTTCCTCCCGTCGTCAACTACATCAAGGGCTATCAGAACGCGGCGAAGTCGGTGAATCCGAACATCAAGGTCTTCGTCAACTACACGGAAGATTTCAACGCCCCCGATAAGGGCGAGGCATCGGCCAAGACGATGATCAACCAGGGAGCCGATGTCATCTTCCAGGTTGCGGGCCTGACCGGCGCCGGCGCCCTGCGGGCGGCCTGTAACGCCAAGATCTGGGGCATCGGCGTGGACGTGGACCAGTATCAGTCGTTGCCTGATGCACAGAAGTGCATCGTGACCAGTGCCGAGAAACACCTGCAGATTGCCGCTCGCGAAGCCATCAAGCGGTTCAAGGACAAGGGCAAGCAAGGCGGAAACTTCTTCAATGACGCGAAGAATCAGGGCATCGGCTACTCGCCGATCCGCAACATCAGCCCGGTTCCCGCCGGCCTGGAAGACAAACTCAAGAAAGCAATCGACGATATGAAGAGCGGCACACTCAACCCGAACCCGTCCTAAAGACGAAAGGCGAGCAGGCCGAGTAACATCGGCCTGCTCGGCTTAGCAAAAGGCTAGTCATGTCGCCTGAAGCGCCCGGCGTACCGGCTGCCCCGGCCCTCGAGCTCCGTCACATCACCAAGCGCTTCCCCGGCACACTGGCGCTTGACAATGTCGACTTCACCGTGAACCGGTCCGAGATCCACGCGCTCGTGGGCGAGAACGGGGCCGGTAAGTCGACGCTCATGAAGATCCTTG
>CAZRMD010000018.1:0-17697 GCA_964601135.1 uncultured Actinomycetes bacterium
GAGACTTCCGCCCTGGTTTTTCATCAAGAAGCCGCGGCGCTGGCCGTCGGCCGCCATGTCGGAGTCGAGCGGGACATATGGGCTCTCCCAGAGGCTGACCTTGAAGCCGAGGGACCTGAGCTCGTCGATCATGCCCTTCGGATCGGGAAAGGCCGACTCGTCCCACTCCATGTCGCCGTGGTGCCCCTCGTGGTAGCGCATCCAGTACGGATCGATATGGATCACATCGCAGGGCACCCGTTCCTCGCGCATGCGGCGGGCGACGGCCATAACCTCATCGCGGTTCTTGTATCCCCAGCGGCTGATCCAGAAGCCGAACGACCAGTCCGGGGGAACAGCCGGCGCGCCCGTGAGCCGTTGATACTCGCGGATCAGCGGCGCGATGCCGTCACCGAGGATCAAATAAAAACGAAGGTATGCGGCCCGGGCGGTCGCCTGCCACGCCGCGACCGACGCCTGGCCCAGGTCGTAATAGATGGGCGCCGTCATGTCGAAAAACACCGCATAGCCCCCCGAGCTGAGCAGCAGGGGCACATTCTTGTAGGCCCGGTCGCTACGGACGCCGAAGGCGTCGACGGTCCACGAGGCGAACGCCTGCCCGCGGCGATCGAGCGCCCCGAAGTGCTCCCCAAGGCCGAACAGGGCTTCATCAGGTGTCAACGATGCTGTCAGCCAGCGCAACCCTCGGGCGTGTCCGCTGGGGAAGTGGTGGTAGCCACCGCGGATGTCCTGGTCGTGTCGCTCTTCGCTGAATCGCGCCCTTCCGGCCTGGTCGATCAGCGCAACCCGGTAGGGATCGCGATCGATGCGCAACGTCGCATCGCTGGTCTGGATCGACCAGCCATCTGCGTCGTCTTCCATGCTCCAGTCGGCGGCCGAGGGAGCATCGGCAACAAGCAGACGCGAAGGTCGCGCCACCTCGGGCCCGATGTGAACGCGAAACATCCGCGGCGCAACGGGACGGACGTCGATGGCAATGCGGGCGCCGCGATCATCTTCCGCGACGACGTCCAGCCGGTCGCGATGGGCGCGTACACTGCGAACGCGCTCGATGCGGCGAAGGTCGCGAGGGGCGAAATCCGACGCAGGGCGGGCCGGTTGAGCGGCTCGCGCTACCAGCCCCGGGCGATCCACTCGTCGAGATGCGGACGCTCGCGCCCAATCGTCGTCGGCTTGCCGTGTCCGGGCAGAACCTCGATCTCGTCCGGAAGAACGAAGAGCTTGTTCTTGATGCTCTCGATGATGGTGGGGAAGCTGGCGTAGGGATTCGCCGTATTGCCCGGACCGCCGGGAAACAACGTATCCCCCGAGAAGAGCCGCTCACCAGCGATGAAGCACACGCTGCCGGGCGTATGGCCGGGCGTGTGCAGGGCGACCACCTCGTAATCGCCAAAGCGAAAGCGCTCGCCGTCTTTCACGCGATGATCCGCGGCGATCGGCATCATCCCTTCATCCAGCTGGTGGCACGTGAAGCTCGCCCGCGTCTTTTCGCGCACCGCCTTCAACGCCTGGACATGATCGGCATGTCCATGCGTGGTGAGAATGTGGCTGACCCGCAGGCCCTCCAGCTCCTTGATGATCCGCGACGCATCGTTGGCCGCATCGATCAGCAAGGCTTCTTTCGTCTTCTCGTCGCGGAGCAGGTAGACATTGTTGTCGTACGGGCCGACAGCGAATGTCGTTAGCCGGTACATCCGACTCAGTGTACGCAGGCCAGTTGACTATCCTCGTCCCGTGAAGGCGCCACGTCACGAGCCTGTTGCTCACATCCGTCGCGCCAAGGGCACTGAGGGCGAGCGCCTCCGGGAGATCGCGTATGCCGCCAAGGCCCACTGGGGCTACGATCCGCAAAAGGTCCGTGCGTGGGCCAACGCGGGCGACTACTCCGGGAGTCTGTTCCGCGCGAAAGAGGTCTACATCGCCGAGGCAGAGGGGCAGATCGTTGCCTGGGCGTCGCTCGTCCCGCAACGGGATCTGTGCTGGTTGGATGACCTGTGGGTGGAGCCGGACTGGATCGGCGCCGGGATTGGTCGCCAACTCTTTTACTACGCGATCCAACGAGCCCGCGAGCTTGGTGCCACGTGGATGAAATGGGAGGCGGAGCCCAACGCGATTGGCTTCTACGAGAAGATGGGTGGCCGGGTTTTGGGAAACAGCCCGCCGAGCGCGTGGGGCCGGGTCCTGCAGGTGATGGGCGTCGACGTGGCCTGATCAATCAAAACTTCGCCTCCATAGAATCAGGTCGATGGCCAAGGAACGACGAATTGGCATGCATATGCGAACCGGGCGCGGCCTCGACAAAGCGGTCGAGATGATCAAGACGCTCGAGTTGAAGACGGTCCAGATCTTCACCGGAAATCCGAGCGCCTGGCACTCGGCGCCTGTCGATCCCAAGGCCAGGGCATTTTTCAAGCAATCGCTCGAGGAGCTCGATGTCCGACCGGCGATGGCGCATGCGATGTACCTGATCAACCTGGCCAGCCCGAACCCAACCTTCATGAAGAAATCTCGCGAGGCGCTGGCGGCGGAGCTGCTTCGGGCCGAGTCGTACGGTTGCCAGTACGTCGTGACCCACGTCGGCAGTCACATGGGCGACGGCGCCCAGGCGGGCATCGACCGGGTCGTGGCTGCCCTGGACGACGTTCTGAGTCGAGCAAGCGGATCCACCCGCTGCCTGCTCGAGACGTCAGCCGGTGGCGGCGCCTACGTGGGGGCCAAGTTCGAAGACCTCGCCCAGATCCTGTCGCGTCTGCCGCAGCACGGGGAGCGGCTCGGCGTGGTCTTCGACACCGCCCACGCCTACGCCTCGGGATACGACGACGCGGGGAGCGAGGGCATGCGCAGGACGCTCGACCAGCTCACGGACGTCATCGCGCCGGAGCGGGTGCTTGCCTGCCACTGCAACGACACCACCGTTGCCCTCGGTGGGAAAGCCGACCGGCACGTGAGCATTGGCCAGGGCAACATCGGGCTGGAGGGCTTCCGGGCGCTGCTCCATTACGACAAGCTGGCGCACTGCGCCTTCGTGCTCGAGACGCCGGGCGAGGAGATGCTCGAGGGTCTGGAGAATCTCACGGCGGTGCGGTCGCTACTGTGAACGAAGCCCCCTCCCCGGAGACGCCTCAAACGCTCGCATCGCACGTTCCGCGCGGCTCGCGTGGGCCGGCGGGCCCGCCCGCAAGGGGGAGGGAGAATCTCGAGGCCGTCATCTTCGATTACGGGCTCACCCTGATCTATTTCGACGAACAGCCTCACGCCAAGCTGGTCGAGGCCTACGAGCAGATAAACCGGCTGCTGGCGAGGACGTTGGAGCGCGAGGTCCCGTCGGCGGAAGTCCTGATCGAGAAGCTCTCCAGGGCCGTCGACGCCGACATCCAACGCGACTACGAAGCCGGCCGGCCGGAAGAGGTCGAGATCGGTGCGATTTATGATGCCGCGCTGCGGCGGATCGGGTTCGAGCTCGAGCCCGACGTGATCGAGGAGATCATGGCCCTGGAACAACGCGGCTGGCTCAAGGTCGTCCATGTCGGGCCCGACGTCGTGCCGACGCTGCGGACGCTCCGCGAACTCGGCCTGCGACTGGGCCTCGTATCGAATGCGGCATTCCGCCCCCGGCTGATGCTCGAGCAGCTCGAGGCCGTGGGGCTGAGAGATCACTTCGACGCGCTGACGTTCTCATCGGAGGTGGGCATCCGCAAGCCGCACCCCCGTATCTATGCCGACGCGCTTAGCAAGCTCGGGGTCGACGCGCGAAGCGTGCTGTTTGTCGGCGATCGTTTACGAGAAGACGTCGAGGGTCCGCAGCGGCTGGGCATGCGAGCCGCGCTGCTGCGCGAGTGGAGGAAGGAAGCTGATCCAGGTTCTGCGGATTTCGTCATTCAACGCCTGGGTGAGCTCGTTCCCATCGTGCGCCAACTACGTGCCGCCGCCCCGCAGACGACGTAAGGGTGGCCGTCGCCTTCTACCTATAATTACGGCACGTCGCGCGAGCAGGCTCGCGGATGGGGTTCTGGAGGTAGGGGCGTTGGACTTCCGCGAGTATCTGAAGCGCAAGTGTCGCGAGCAGAATATTTCCCTGCATCGGCTCGCCGTCCGCTGCGATTTGAACCAGATCTACTTCTACCAGGCGGTCAATAAGAACAAAGAAAATCCGCCACCCTGGGTGCTCCGCCGCGCCGCGCCGCATCTGGGCGTGACCTACATCGAGCTGATGATCGCTGCCGGCCACCTCACGGAAGACGACCTGCGCGAGTACGGCGCCGCATCGCCCAAGCCGCAGGAGAAGGAACGCGAGAGGGAACGAGAGAAAGTAGGCGTCTGACGATCACACTCGCCTGAGGGAAAGCGCGGCCCGCCGGAAGGAGGGGTTGGCGTTGGATCCGAAGAGGGGGGACGGGAATCAGGGACGCCGGCGGGCCTAGCCAGCGCCGGCATCGTAGGTCAGACAAAGCCGGCGTGACACGCGATATACGTGTTTGTTACGCCTCTGTTACAGCGATAGACTCCCAGCATGGTCCGGACGGTGATGCACGTCGATCTGGACGCTTTCTATGCATCCGTCGAGCAGCTTCGCCACCCGGAGCTCCGCGGGAAACCGGTCATCGTCGGTGGCGCGGGCATACCCGGCGAACGAGGCGTGGTGGCGGCGGCCTCGTACGAGGCGCGACCGTTCGGGGTGCGCTCGGCCATGCCCCTCAGTCGGGCCCGCCGGCTATGCCCAAACGCCATTTTCGTTCCCTGCGACTTCAAGGCCTATCGCGAGGCCTCGAAGGCCGTCTTCGACATCCTGGATCACTACTCGCCGGTGATTGAACCGATCGCCCTGGACGAGGCGTATCTCGACTGCACTGGCCAGGAAGCCCTGATGGGGCCACCGGAAACGGTCGCCCGCCGCTTGCGCGACGAGGTAAAGACGCGCTGCGGCCTGGATCTGTCCATTGGCGTCGCGACCTGCAAGCTGGTAGCGAAAGTCGCCTCGGAGCTGCGTAAGCCGCGCGGCCTGGTGGTCGTCCGGCCCGGTGAAGAGGCCGGCTTCCTGGCGCCGCTGCCGCTGGTGAGGCTGCCGGGATGCGGGCCCGCGACGGCGGCCCGGCTGGAGCGCCTGGGGGTCCGGACGATTGGCGACCTTGCTGCCCTCCCGGATCCGCTGTTGGGCGAGCTTTTCGGCCAGTACGGCCGGGTGCTTGGCGCCCATGCCCGGGGAATCGATGCCAGCCCGGTCATGCCGCCGGGCGACCCCAAGAGCATCTCCCGCGAGCTGACCTTTGACCGCGACCAGGTCAACACGACGAAGGTGCGGGAGACGGCGCTCGCCCTATTGCAAGACGTGGGCCAGAGCCTTCGCGGGCACGGTCTCGCCGCCCGCACCGTCGTGCTCAAGATCCGCTATCAGCCCTTCGATACCCAGTCGCGCCAGGCGACGCTCGAGTTTCCTACCGATCGGGACGATGAGCTGGCCGACGCCTTCCGAGAACTGTTCGATCATCAGGTGGATCGCTCCCGCCCTGTCCGGCTGATCGGGGCAGGCGTCAGCAACCTCGAGCCCACCGCGACCCAGCTCAACCTGCTGGAAGAGCGCTCGTCACGACGTGTTCGCCTCGATGCGCAGCTCGATGCCCTGCGCGAGCGATATGGGGATCACGTGATCGCCAGGGGCGCGACTGCGCGCCCGCATCAACGCGACTTCCGGCGCGATGACCTCGATGCGCTCCGAGACTCGGGATGAAGGCCGAGCGGCTCACGCATGTCGGCCCGGGCGGCGAAGTGCGCATGGTCGATATCTCGGAGAAGCCGGTGACGGCCAGGGAAGCCCGGGCAAAGGGCGCCGTGCGAATGAGCCGTGCAGCGCTGGATGCAATCCGGGCCGGCAATCTGCCCAAGGGCGAGGTCATCGCCACCGCCCGGATCGCCGGCATCCAGGCGGCCAAACGCACCAGCGAGCTCATCCCAATGTGTCACCCGCTGCCGCTGACCGATATCCAGGTCGAGTGCGTTCTGGACGAGGATCTGCCGGGGGTTCGGATCGACTCGATCGTTCGCTGCGAGGCGAAGACCGGCGCCGAGATGGAGGCGCTGACGGCTGTCGCGGTGGCTGCCCTGACCGTGATCGACATGGCGAAGAGCGTCGATCGATGGATGACCGTCGAGGGCGTGACACTTCTAGAAAAACGCGGCGGGAAGAGCGGAACACAGCGACGACCGAAGGCGGCGAGCTAGCCCTTGAGCGCTTTCATCGCCGCGTCGTAGGCCTTCTGCATCGGACCGTAGGTCTTCGTCTCATAGTCCACCGGGACGGCGTTCGAGAGGGTCTGGACGCTTTTCAATCCGGCCTGCACCGCGTCGGAGTACTTCTTGGTGTCTGCGGCGTTCTTGTTCTGAATCGCCTGGATCAGGCTCTCCGTGTTATTCAGCAGGTCGTTCAGCCCCGTCAAGAACTTTTGGACCTGGACGGGGATGCCCGGCCCGGTGTCAAGCGAGATCGCTTGCTGCAGTTTGTCATGAGCATCGGGGTACTGTGCCCCGGCGCCCGCCAGGTCATGCTTGTTCAGGGCCGCGTACATCTTGCTGAAGTCGATCATCGCGTCGGTCATCGGCATCAGCACCTTGCCCTCGTTTGACCCCGCGGTCAAGGCGGTGTCGGCCTGCTTCAGTCCGTTCAGCGCCGTCGCAATCCGGGACCGCGCCGCGGCAATCGCGCCGCCCGACGGCGGGGCGAGAAATTGCAAGATCGACAGGCGCTGATCGGCGCTGCTCAGGGCAGACTCATCGGCTTTCACGATGGCAAGTGAGTCATTGACCGACTGGAACTGTTTGGTCAGCGCCGTCCTGATCACCGTCAGGTCCGTCGTCGAAGGCTCATTGGCGAAGAAGCTCGTAAAGCCGGCATCGATCTTGGCTTGATGCGATACGCTCGCCGCGATCGCCTGGTTTGCGGCGGTGATCTGGCCCGAGGCAATGGCAGGCGTCACGCCAAAGAGCAAGGTCAATAAGGCGAGCAGGCCGACGACGCCGTAGGCAATCTGCTGCTGGTACTGCACCACCGCGGGCGGCAGGACGAACGGCACGGTAAAGGTCTGGCCGAACACGCGCAGCGTCGTGCTTGCGCCCGCGGAGGGGGGTGGCACGTTGGGCACGTAGGTCGGATAGCCGTATCCGGGCGGCTGCTGCTGCTGATATCCGGGTGCCTGACCGTATCCAGGCGGCGCGTAGTTTGGATATTGCTGCTGCCCAGGTTGACCAGGCTGGCCGTACCCCTGCTGAGCAGGCTGGCCTGGTTGGCCGTACCCCTGCTGATCCGGTTGACCGGGGTAGGCCGTCGCTCCGGGATATCCCTGCGGTGCCTGGGGATAGCCGGGCTGCTGGTACTGCGAGCCATAGGGCGAGCCCTGACCCTGGTCAGGCTGGGCCTGCGGCTGACTTTGCGCCGGAGGGGCGTAGCCCGGGGGCGTATAGGCAGCTTCGGGCGGGGGCAGCTGATTGTGGCAATTCGTGCAGGTCTGGGCGCCTGGCGGGTTCCAGGTGGCGCCGCAATACGGACAGGGGGCTGTCTGATAGGCCTGCATGCTGGGATAGCCTTGCTACCCCTTCAACTGAGCGACCGCCCGTTTCCTTCAGTCGAGTAGGCCGGCGAGGTCCTCCGCATTCCGGACGGCGTAATCCGAATAGCAGTTGTTCATGACAGCGTGGACTTCTGCTGCCCCCTTCTCGAGCTCCCGCAGCTTGGGCACCCAGGACTTCAGCTCCTCCGGCTTGTAGAGATACCGAAATTTTTCCGCCGTCGTGATGCCTTTCTTCTCCCAGGTCTCACGATTGTGGCCGTGAAACCGGACCATCGCCAGCGGCGCGGTCCTTGCCACGACCGGCGGAACGCTCGACGAAAATCCCTGGGGCTCATCGACAACAACGTACGTGAACCCGTGGTCTTTGAGAAATTTCATGACACGTTCGCGTCGCTCCGGCTTGAGCCAGGAAACCTGACGGAACTCGATGGCGATTCGATAATCAGGCAGCCACTCGCGAAGATCTTCCATGAATCGATACGAGCCCGGTGATGGCAGGAACCATTTTGGAAATTGAAAAACGATGGCACCGAGCTTGCCCGCATCCTGCAGCGGCTGCATGCCTTCGCGATAGCGATCCCAGATACGCTCTTTGTCTTTTGGGCTGAGGTCTTTGAAATAGATGTTGCTCTTCGAGTCGCTGACTTTTTCCCGCAGGTCCTTGGGAAGCCGCGAGGGCGGCGCCGGATGCTGGGTCAGCAGCGCATAGGCCTTGGCATTGAAGATGAAGTCCTTCGGCGTCCGTTCGACCCAAAGATGCGCTGTCTTCTCATTGGGGATGGCGTAGAACGTGCTGTCGATCTCGGTGATGGGAAAGCGCGACGCGTAATAACGAAGTCGTTCTTCGGCCGTATTGGCATCATCTGGATACCAGCCGCTCTTGACCAGCGTCGGCTCGGTCCAGGAGGAAATGCCGACCCTGATCCGGGCCATCAGCTGGGGCGGTGCGCCGCCGGGGTGTCACTCACCTGATTGCGCAGCGTCCGCAGTCCATGCGGGAGCGCCTCCATGATGGCCTCGAGGCTGTCCATCACCCCGCGGGGGCTGCCCGGGAGCGCGAGGACCAGCGTTCGACCGATCACACCGGCGAGCGAGCGTGACAGCATCGCGTGCGGTGTCTTCTTCAAGCCGGCGGCGCGCATCGCTTCGGCGATCCCAGGTACGGAATAGTTCAATAAGGGCTCGAGCGCCTGCGGCGTGACGTCTCGAGGACCGAGCCCCGTGCCACCGGTGAGCACGATCAAGTCCGGATCGACGGCCCGTACCCAATCGCGAACCTGGCGCTGGATATCGTCGACCTCGTCGCTGACGATTGCCCGGCCGACAACATCGGCAGGCACACGGGCCAGGGCATCGGCAATTTTGTCGCCGCTCTCGTCGACACGCTCGCCGCGCGCGCCTTTGGTGCTCACGGTCAGGACGCAAGCGCGAAAAGCCATAGTCGCAGTCTAGGCAACCCCTCGAGCAGGGGACTGAGATTTAGGCTTCGGCGCGGTAGGCGGCGTGCGTCGCGATCGTGCGGCAGAAGTCGGTGACCGCGGCGCGGATGTCGAGGACGTCGTGATAGCCGAACGAGACGCAATGCTCGAACGGCGGGAACCGGACGATCGACGAGGCGGCCGCCTCATCGGCGTCGTAGAGCACGAGCACCGGCCGGCCGCGACCGACCAGCCAGCCCGCCTCGAAGCCAACTCCCAGGCTGCGGCCGCTCATCTCCATGCAGCCCGCGTCCGCCTCGAGCAGCTCGCGGCGCATCATCTCGGCGACGAGCTCGGGCCGGTCCAGGCCGGCGCGGTAATCCGGGTCGGCGACCCGTTCGGCGAGGATCTCGATGCCCGACTCGACCAGTGCGCGGTGCGCCAGCTGGATGGCCTCGAGGCTGCGCGGTCCGAGTTCGCCGCTCACCGATCGGCCGAGGTACACCTTCACGGCTGCAGCACCCGGGGTGTCGTGTTCCGCTTGGGCCGCGACAGGCCGATCATGAGCATGATCAGACCGAGGACGGGGTCGAACGGTAGGACGATCCCGCCCAGCAAGGCCGCAAGCCAGCGGGGCTTCAGCCGACGCATGCCGGGATTATCCGCCATTGCTGGCGCTCGCGCGCGTATCGTTGCGGGCGATCGCGTCAGCAGGCTCGTCCTCGACGTCGATCCCCTCGTCGTCGCGGCGGTGGGTTGATTCGGCTTCGCCTTTCTTGCGCCGGGCCGGCCGCTCCGCCGCGAGCGACCGGACGTCGAGGCCCTGCCGCAGCAAATGGATGCTTTCCAGGTACGTGAGGCGCTCTACCAGCCAGCCGACTCGATAGTGGACAGCGAACCAGGTCTCCTGCGGCGGGGGATGCCGGTGCCGGCGGCGCCATCGTCCGACGGCCTCCTTGAAGGTTGGGGCAAACCCGCCCTCACCACGGGGTTCTGCCCCTGAATTTCCCGCCACGGTCGGATTGTAGTGACTCGTTGTGACGCCAGGACCGCGCCGGACTGAACCAAACCGTGATAATGCCGAGGTGCGGCTGAGCGAGATCATGGCCATGGCCAACGACCTCGCTGGCTGCGTCGAAACGCCGCCGGACTCGCAGGTCTACCTGGACGGCGACGTCCGGCGGGTGTTCGTTGGCATCGACGTCGATGTCGGCGAGCTGCTCCTGGCGCGCAGCCTCGAGGTCGACGGCGTCATTGCGCATCATCCCATCGGATCGGAGGCTCGACTGGGACTTCCGGCCGTCATCGAGCGGCACGAGGAGCAAATGCGCGCAGTAGGAATTCCCGCTGACGTCGCGCATTCGATGATGCTGGCGCGCCGCGGGCCGGTCTCCCACGGGCTCCATACGGTGAACTACGACCGGACCGTCGATGCAGCCCGAAAGCTCGGCATGCCGCTGATGAACGTTCACCTGGCGGCCGACATCATCGGCCGGCAGTATTTCGTCGACTTCGTCAATCGTGTCGTCGACGGAAGATCCACGACCGTGGGCGGGCTGATCGGCGAACTCAAGACGATCCCGGAAATGGAGGCATCGCTGGTCCAGCCGGAACTCTGGCTCGGCAACCCTGGAAACCCGGTCGGCCGATGGATCGTCCAGATGGCTGCCGGAACAAATGGTGGCGCGGTGGTCTATCGCACGTATTATGAGCACGGCATTGACACCATCCTGGCGATGCACATCGACGACCGCGACCTGCGGGAACTCGAGCAGGATCAACGGCCGACAAAGAACCTGGTGATCACCGGCCATATGCCGAGCGATTCGATCGGCATGAACCGGCTGATCGCGGCGATCGAGCAGCACGGCGTTGAAGTTATTCCTGGTTCCGGAGTTATACGGGTCTAGACCCAATCATGGAGGACCGCTTGGACGCATCACCTCGGGCATACAGCAATGAAGCGGAGCGCCGGTATCACCTGCGGCGGCTGGACGATCTCCTGGAAGCGCTGGAACGGTTGAACCTGGCCGAGGCGAAGGAGCTTCCCCAGCCGGTCAAGGAGCGGATCGAGAAAGAGGGGATCGCCGTCGAAGCGGGTGTGAGTTTCAGCCAGCTGATCGAGCTGGTCTGGGCCCAACAAGAGAAATATCTGATCGACCTGAAGGCCGATCGCCGCAAGGGATCACGTCGCGTCGGCGATGGCGTGGTCGCCTCCCACCGGGTGCTGGACGCCTTCATCCTGGGGCGGTTGAACCTGGCCGGACGACGGCGCCGGCGCATGACCGGCTAGTTTCCGTGCTTACCGCGCCAGGCGCTGGGGCCTGGGCGGCGCCGACCACCCGAGCGGACGGATGAATTTTGCGGTGCTCTGAATTTTTGACATACAGCTGTCGCAATCGTGCCTCACGATGGCAGCATGGCTGCCGTCGTAGCGCTGAAAAGGCCCTCGGTCGATGATGTCGTAGCATCCGCCAAACGAACCCGCGCCGCCAACGAAGAGTGGCGACAGCTGGTTTCGATGGCAGAGGGCCGTGTTCTCGGGGAGGCTCTCATTCAGATCCGTGAAGCTGGCATCGACCCGATGGAGGCCATCTTTGCGGAGGGCTTGAGGCGATTCGACGCTGCTGGAGAGTATGCAGAGGACGGCGCGCTGGGCACGGTCGCCTGGCTGCGTTGGAAGTGCAGGCTGTCGGCCAGTTCCGCCGCGGAACACCTGGCAGTTGCTCGCCAAGTTGACGAGCTACCAAGAACCGAAGCAGCATTCGCTCGAGGCGAGCTCAGCTACCAGCACGTCGCGGTTCTGGCGCGGACGGCTGAGCATGTAGGCGTGCAGGCGGTCCGTCAGGCCGAGACCTCGCTACTCAAAGCGGCCGAGACGATGGATCCAGGGCAGCTCGTCGCCGTAGCCAAAGACTTCGAGCACCGCGCCGACGCTGAAGCCTCGCTAAGGGAGGCGAACCGTGCCTACGAGCGGCGCTACCTCCATGTCGGCGAACCGGTGAATGGCCTGGTTCGCGTCGATGGACTACTCGACACGGAGGGCGGCGCGATCGTGCGCAACGCTCTCAATAGCCGCATGCTGCCCAACAAGGATGATGACCGCACCGCCGGACAGCGTCGCGCCGACGCGCTCGTCGATCTGTGCCGGCCGGGTGCACGCAGCATGTCGGAGGATGCCATAGCGCCGCGTGTCCTGCTCGTCATCAAGGCAAGCGCTGACACCCTCGCGAAAACCGCCGGAGCACCCGGTGGTGAGATCGAGGGTGGCGGCACCATTCCCGCCGATACGGTTCGTAGGCTGGCCTGCGACACGGCGATCACTCGCTTCGTCAGCACCGGCGAACTACAGGCAGAAATCACTCACGCGAGCCGGACGATCAAGCCGGCGACTCGCCGTGCTCTCGCCGCGCGTGACCAGCACTGTGTGTTCAGCGGCTGTGATCGGCGGCCTGCCTGGTGCGACGGACATCACCTCCGGTTCTGGGCCGACGGCGGACCGACGACGCCGGACAACCTCGCGCTCCTGTGCCGGCCGCATCACCGAAAGGTTCATGAGGACGGGTGGACACTCGAACGGAAAAACGGACGATTCGTCGCCAGACCGCCGGAGGCCTCGATCAGGTCGGGCAAAGCGCCGCCGTAACTGACGCCTCCGTGGGGTTGCTAAGCGGCTTTGTAGCGGCTGAGTTCCTGCTCGAGTTGCTGGATCCGGAAGAGCAGCTGATTGATATAGCGCTCCCGACCCATCAGTCGCGTGTTCATTGACGACGTGGCCTGCAGCTGTTCCTTGACGCGATCCCAGCGCCGGACATTGAAGATGGCAACGGCCGCCTGCTCGGCGAAGCTTTTGAGCTGATCCAAATCTCCAGTCGCAATCGGATCATTCGTGTCTCGATAGACGTTCAACACGCCGCTGATCAGGTCAGGCAGCTCGACTTCGGAGCGACTCAAGAGCGCGCCATCATCGGACGCTTCTGTCTGTACCAGGGTGCCGCAGAGAACCGAGGCCATCGTCTTCAGGCCGGCTTTTTCGACCGTCTCGAGCAATGCCGGCGGCAGCATCTCGCTCAGTGGCGACACCCAGGCCTGGCCGGTGCGCATGACGTCGGTCGCGGCCGGCGCACCCCAGGCAATCCGCTGCTGAAGCACAGCCTCGGGGATTCCCCGCGACCCGATGACTTCGAGCTCGAGCGTCTTGGGATTTCGGAGCGCCAGCAGCGCCGCCTTGCCGTTGACCAGCTCCAGGGCGCTGGAGAGAACGAACTCGACGACCTGTTTGTTGTCGTTCGCCGCGGAGAGCTCGCGGGTCTTGCGCACCAGCGTCGTCAGGCGGTCCTCGCGATGTTTCAGCAAGTCGACGAGGCGAGCATTAATAAGCGCCGTCGCGGCGTCGTTGGCGACCCGGGCGACGTTACGGAGGTCATGCTCATTGAACGGATCGCTCGCCGGGCGGGCGAGCGTCAGCACGCCGAGGCCTTCCTTGTTCGCCAGCAGCGGCACGGCAATAAAAGATCTTGGCTGGTGCTTTGGATCAGAGATCTTGAATCTCGCATCCGACCGGCTATCGCGTACGAGCACCGGCTCACGATGCGATAGCGCCCAACCGGCAATCCCCTCGCCGACTTTGAAGCGGGACATTTCTGATATGGCGATGGGACTGTTGCGCGCGGCCTCGACTTTGAGCTCTTTCTGCAGCTCATCGACAAGGGCCAGGGTTCCGCGCTCGAACTTGACCAGCTCAGAGGCGGCGTCCAGGATGCCGTCCAGTGCACTGCGCCACTCGACGGATGAAGACAATCTTTGCGCGGCCTTGATCGTCGCCTGCGAAGTCTTCAACGCCTGTTCGGCTTCGGCGAGGTGGGCCCGAGCGACTTCCCAGCGGGCC
Source organism: uncultured Actinomycetes bacterium (assembly GCA_964601135.1). GTDB lineage: Bacteria > Chloroflexota > Dormibacteria > CF-121 > CF-121 > CF-13. The sequence continues at coordinate 13,866 of CAZRMD010000018.1, forward strand.
GACAGCGCGTCAAACTCAAGCTGCAGTCGATGATTTGCCGCCTGGGCCTCGAGCGCCCGCTGGAGCTCAGCCTGGACGGCGGCGTTGTCTTTTCGCAGGCGCTCGGCTTCGCCTCGTAGGCTGTTGACCTGCGCCTCGCCGGCCTCGAGATTGAGTTTTAGGGCTGCGACTTCGGCATCGCGAGCGGCGATCGTGGCGTGGGCCGTTGCCAGCTCCGACTCGAGCCGATCAAGTTCAGTCCGTTGATTGTCGTGCGTACGTTTCAGCTCGGCGATCTTGCCGTTCAGGTCCATGCGCTCGCGGTCGAGCGCTTCGTACGCCGTCTTGAGCGTCTCATGCTTCTCGCCGATCGCCTCGAGCTGCTGGATCCTGGCTCCGCGCTGGCCGGCAAGCGCCCGCTGGTCGGCGATTTCGCGCTCAAGCGCTGGCAACCGGGTGCGCAACTGAGCAAGTTCCTGTTCGGCCTGCTCGAGGAGCTTCGCGTTGCGCTCCAGGACGCGACCCTGATGCCGGTGTGCAGTAAGTAACTCGTTCAGATCTTCGCGCAGCCGCGCCTGCGTGGCGTTACTGCTGTCGCCTGAGGCCGGATTATCCGTGCCGCGTCGGTCGAGCCGGGCCGGCTCTTGCGGCTGCTCGACTTGAGGCGTTTGATTCTTTGGCGACGTGCGGGCTGGGGCCTTCGCGTCGTGCTTCTTGTCCTTCGGATCAGGCTTCGCCCGGGAAAACAGCGGCATGGATCAGTCCGAGACGGCCCGACGCGCAGGGTCACCATGGGCCGGTCGGTTCTGTCCCTCGATGACCTGCAGGCCGGCTTGGCCGAAAATCTCCATCGGAAAGTCTTCGCCGTTAGCCTTGAGTCGCGTCAGCACTTTCGGAACGACGCCCGTCCAGCGGAAGGTGCCGAGAACATTGCCCTCTTCGTCGATGCCGGTCTGGTCAAAAACGCAAATGTCCTGTAACTGGATTTGATTGCCGGAAATCCCGGTGATCTCCGAGATATGCGTGATCGCTCGGCGGCCGTCGCGCAGGCGCGCCTGCTGAACCAGCAGTGTGATGCCGCCGACGATCTGCTCACGGATGGCCTGTGAGGGCAGATCCGACCCGCCGATGATGACCATCGTCTCGATTCGATTAATAGCGTCCTTCGGGCTGTTGGCGTGGACCGTCGTCATGCTGCCGTCGTGGCCGGTGTTCATCGCCTGCAGCATGTCCAGGGTTTCGCCGGCGCGACATTCGCCGACGACAATGCGATCGGGCCGCATGCGCAGGGCGTTGACCACGAGATCTCGGATCGGCACCGCGCCCCGCCCCTCGACGTTGGCGCTCCGCGCTTCGAGCGCGACCAGGTTGCGCTGCCGAAGTTGCAATTCCGCCGTGTCTTCGACGGTGACGACCCGTTCCGTGTCCGGAATGAAGTTGGACAGGACGTTCAGCGTCGTGGTCTTGCCAGAGCCCGTGCCTCCGGAAACGACCATGGAGATTCTGGACCGCACGCAAGCGCGAATGAAATTCGCCATGTCCTGGTTCAGCGTGCCGAACGTGATCAGGTCCTGAACTTTGTAGGGCACCCGCGAGAACTTTCGGATCGTGATACTCGAGCCCTGCACAGCCAGCGGGGGGATCACGATGTTCACTCGCGAGCCGTCGGGTAATCTCGCGTCGACCATCGGAGACGACTCGTCGACTCGACGGCCGATACGCGCCACAATCCGGTCGATGACTTTGCGTAGATGCGCTTCGGTCTCGAATTCGAGATCGGCCTGCGTGATGCGGCCGCGGCGTTCAACAAAAATTGTCTTTGGACCGTTGACCATGATTTCGCTGACTTCTGGATCGGCCAGCAAGGACTCGAGTGGGCCCAGGCCGAGCACATCGTTGACGATCAGCTCGGCCAGCTCGTCCTGGTCGTGTTTGGTGAGCCGGAGCTTGGTCTCGTCGCAGTACTGGTCGACCAACTCGGCGATGCGCTTGTGCACGACGTCCGGACTGTAGGTGTCCGAGTTCATCCCGAGCGAGGTGATCAGCCGCTCGTGGACCGTCTTTTTGATTTTCTCGATGTTGGGAATGCGCGCGGCAACGTTGGTCGGCTTGACGACCAGGCTGGAAAGCCCGGCAGCGGGCTCGCCTTCCGGCTTGTCCGGAAGCTTGCCTTTGTTGAGCTTGTCAACGAGCAGCATGCGATCCTCCTGGCAGTGGCACCCCGGCCACGTATCGGGGAGCGTAGCCTGCGCCGACCCCCTGGCCTGTCCGCCGATCGGCCCGACTTATGGCCAAATGGCGGATACCCGGCGCAAGCTGCTCCGTTAGCAAAACGTGCAGTCGCGCCGAATCCATCGGGGACCTAACTGGCTTTTCTTTCCGGGAAGTCGTCCAGCAGTCCGTGCTGCGTGGCCCAGACGGCCGCCTGGGCGCGGGAGCTCAAGTTTAGTTTGCTCAGGATGTTCGAGATATGATGCTTGACCGTCTTATCGGACAGGTACAGGTCGGCTGCGATTTGCTTGTTTGTCTTTCCCTGGGCGGCCAGCTTCAGGACGCGCTTTTCCTGCTCTGACAGGGCAGCCCGGACGACCTCGTCCGACGACGCGGCCATCTTCCGGATGCGCTCCAGGACCTTCCGGGTGACCTCGGGATCGAGCAAAGAGCGACCCTCGGCCACGGCCATGACAGCGTCGATCAGCGCCGTTTTATTGATCTCTTTGAGTAAATAGCCCGAGGCCCCGGCCATGATGGACTCATAGACCGCCTCTTCGTCAGCAAACGACGTCAGCATGATGACTTTGCTGCCCAGGTTGCGTCCCAGGATCTCGCGGCAGGCGTCGATCCCGCTGCCGCCCGGCATCCGGACGTCGAGCAAGACAACGTCGGGTCTCAGCAGGGCGGCCTGATAGACGGCATCCTGGGGCGAGGCCGCCTCGCCAACGACGCGGATGCGGGGATCGGACTCGAGGATCGAGCGTAAGCCGAGCCGGATCATCTCGTGGTCATCGGCGATCAAAAGCCTGACGTTGGCGTTCACGAGTCGTTCCTGGCGCGCGGGAAGATCGCCGTCAGTCTGGTGCCGGCACCCGGTGCGCTCTCGAGGTCGAGGCTGGCGCCTAATTTGCGCATTCGTTCATGCATGTTCTTCAGGCCATGGCCGTGCTCGATGCCGGGCGCGCTGCGCGCCGCGACGTCGAAGCCCTGGCCATTGTCTTCAAGGACCAGGCGCGCGCCCTCAGCGGCAAAATCCAGCGAGAGGCTGGCCTGGGTGGCATGCGCGTGCTTGTGAATATTCGCCAGGCCTTCCTGCACGATCCGGAACATCGCGATCGATTGCTCGGGCGACAGCTCTCGGCCTGCGGCCGTGCCAACGTGGACCGTGACGACGATTCCCGTGGCCTGCTCGAACTGGCGGCAGAGCTGTTGGACCCAGTCCGAGATTTCTTTTTCTTTCATGACGGCCGGCCGCAGCTCGTAGATCAGCGTGCGCAGCTCGGAAAGAACATGGTTCGTCTTGTCGATCGCGCCCGATAGCTGCGGCGCAACGCCGGCCGGTTCGGTCGTCGCTAGATCGCGGGCGTGCTCGAGTTGCAGGCCAAGCGCGTAGACATACTGCACCAGTCCATCGTGCATGTCCCGGGCGATTCGATTGCGCTCGGCGACGACGGCCATCTCGTTTTGCTGTTCCTGCACCCGGGCTTGCAGGCGCAGCCGCTCGAGCCCCAGGGCGACCTGCCGGCCGATCTCGTCCATCAGCTCGAGTTCCGTCGCCGTCAGGCGCTCTCCATCGGCGAAACCGACGACGAGGGCGGCGATCAGCCGGTTCTGCCATCGCACCGGCACGGCGGCGACA